>NZ_JBFRGC010000049.1:0-33691 GCF_052115145.1 Paenibacillus sp. 2TAB26 | reverse complement strand
GCGTAGGTGCGGAACAGCTGACGGACGGAAGCGTGACAACGACGAAGCTGGGAATTGGCAGCGTAGGTGCGGAACAGCTGACGGACGGAAGCGTGACRACRACGAAGCTAGCRTTTGGCAGCGTAGGTGCGGAACAGTTGACGGACGGAAGCGTGACAACGACGAAGCTAGCGTATGGCAGCGTAGGTGCGGAACAGCTGACGGACGGAAGCGTGACAACGACGAAGCTAGCATTAGGCAGCGTAGGTGCGGAACAGTTGACGGACGGAAGCGTGACAACGACGAAGCTGGGAATTGGCAGCGTAGGATCGGAGCAGCTGACGGACGGAAGCGTGACAACGACGAAGCTGGCGTTTGGCAGCGTAGGAACGGAGCAGCTGACGGACGGAAGCGTGACAACGACGAAGCTGGCATTAGGCAGCGTAGGAACGGAGCAGCTGACGGACGGAAGCGTGACAACGACGAAGCTAGGAATTGGCAGCGTAGGATCGGAGCAGCTGACGGACGGAAGCGTAACTTCAGCGAAGCTCGCTCTTGGCAGCGTAGGAACGGAACAAATTGTTCCGGGAAGCATTACCGCAGATTTGTTGGCACCTGGATTACTGCTGAGCAATGTAGAGGGTTCAACTGCAAATCAAGTAGAGCAGATTGCAGATGGCTCAATTACTGGAAGGCATATTCAAGAGCAATCCATTGGTCTTTCAGCACTGCAATTTGCACCTGTAATTACTAACGCAAGCCAAGGCATTGTAAAGCAGCAATTTGGGCTTGCGCCTTACAGCTTTGCTGTGCAAGCAGAACAAGTAGAGCTTATCATTCCATTTGATGAGCCGTTCGTGGATAATTATTACGTGCTAACCGTAACGACTGACAACCCGGCTTGCTACGCTGTAGCTCATTCGAAAGCTGCGGATCATGCAGTTATTCTCATCATTCGTACACGCATCAGTCAAGAGCCAGTTGGCCATCTCAACTGGATTGCCATCGGTAAAGGATAAGACGAATTGAAAAGGAGATTGCCAGTAGGTGTAAAACACCAAAGGCAGTCTCTTTTTATACAAAATTATAAGACAACTCTAGCATTTTGTTGTCGCAGCATTTTATACTCATTCCTTGATAAGCAGTACACTTGCCGTTGCAGATATCTCTTCAAAACATACTATATGATGTTGAAGTAAAAAAGATCAAATGACGGATTGGAGAGGTTATCGATGAGACGCAAAAAAAGACCGGTCCGACGTCTCAAAAACAATGTTAGTTTGCGCAATACAGCGAAAAAAAGAGTAGAGAGATATAAGCTGGGTATGAATGAAGGCTATGAGGAAGGATTGAAAGCCGGCATTGAAAGCTATGATTCTTGTTTCGAAGGAACTAGCATAATTATTCCCAGTCATAATGAGGTTGAATCGGTAAAAGCATGTATCGAAGGCATTATGGATCATACCGATTTGCCTTATGAAATCATCGTTATAGATAATGGATCTTCAGATGGTATCGAGCATTATTTAAGACAACTAGACGGCCAAGTGCGGTATCGTATTTTAGCAAAATCGGCAGGCTTCACAGGCGCTGCAAATAAAGGTTTAATGATGGCTAAAGGGACGACTATTTTGCTGCTAAACAATGGGATGCGACCGACTGAAAATTGGCTCGACAATCTATTAATATGCTTGAATAGCGATGCTGGCATCGGAATGGTAGGCCCTGTCTCTATCGGTCTGACTGGCAAACAAAAGATGGAGTTTCATTATGTTGATATGGAAGATATGCATGAACTTGCGAGATTAAATAATGCTAGTGATTCATCGAAATGGCATCAAACAGAGCGGTTAGCAAGCAGATGCCTGCTCTTTCGGCGCGAGCTGCTGGAGAAAGTGGGCTTTCTCGATGAAGGCTGCCAAGAGTCGCCGTTTGAAGCAGAAGATTATGGCTTGCGAGTGAGATTGCAAGGATATTCATTGGTTTACGCGCGCGACGCCTACATTCATGCCGAACGACATGATAAGGAGCTGGCGGAGTACAACGCGAAAGAGTCCGAGGCGCTTGAATCCAAGCATTATTTTATGAACAAATGGAGCGGCTTGGATGAGAAGTTTTTGGACCGAGAGGGAACTGACTTTGAACGTCAAGCCAAGCTTCCTGAATGGGAAGCGGGCATTAGACCGAAGCTTGGGGAGTCGGTGTTTTATCCGCAGCAAATGGTCGTAAAAGGTTTTGGAGAAACAATTTATTGGATAGAGGACAGCGTTAGACGGCCCATTCATGGCTTATGGGAGCAGCCAGTTAAACGCGTATCTCAGCTTGACTTGTGTCGTTGGCCGATCGGTGAGCCTATCGAGGTGGATGTAGTCATTTCACGTAAAGGCTCGCTATATTACGGTGATAGCAACGAACTCCAAAATGGCAGCATTTATGCAAGTGAGAACGGAAGCAGCTTCTATCTTGAGAATGGCAAGAAACGTATTATTATGAGTCGCCTTGCTGCCGATGGCTGGGGTTTGCAGCTTGGGCATAAAGAGAAGCTTTCCGAAGCAGAGCTTCGTATGATTCCCGATGGCTTGCCCTTGATCGCACCGATTACGCTTCGTCAAGCATTGTAACAAAAGGGAAGTATCCACTGCTGCGGAGCACGCATATGATGTAGGAGCAAGGAGGGAAAGTACGATGCAAGCTACAATTACGGAAATTATGCAGCATATGTCTCACGGCAATGTACAAATGGCACGAATGCTAGAAGCAGAACGGCATGTAACGGTTCGCTTATCCGAGATCGTGCAGGCGCTTCCAGACGAGCATCCGAATTTAGGAGGTTTATCTGGCATTCTGGAAAATACGCAAGCAGTGGGTCAAAATATCGTTGCATATTTGAATAGTATCGCAGATTTTCAAGAAACGATTGCTGCTCAGCTGACCTATGTTGTGCGTGAGCTTAAGGAAGCAGACGGGGAAGAATAGAGAGCAAATAAGGAGGTCTAGCTTGCAATGGATCGTGATCAAGCCTATATGCGAATGCTTAGCTCAACAGCTAATATGCAATGGAATATAGCAATTATGCTGGAAGCCAAAGCGGCTGAGGCAGAGAAGATGCGAGGCTGGATATGTAATCATGTGCATACCCACACCTTTAATTCGCACCAAACGCAGCTAGGCCAGTCTATTCAAATGCATGATCAGGTGATTGAGATGATCGAGGGAATCGCGAAGCTTAATCAAGGGATCGTGTCTATCATGAAGGCTGTGCTGCAGCAAGAGGAAGAAATGTCAGAGAGCTATGGTGATTCATTGTCTTCACTGGGCAAGGGCTTCACCTTTGGTGACAAAAACTGATGGAGACCTTGGCATCTGAACGTGAGGCAAGAGCGGCTTTTTTAGCCTCGCTTGCTAGAAGCCAAGGCGCGCTTGCCCGTATATTAGAAAGTATCGCTGATGTGTCTGATGCTTCACAAGGAACAGTTAAACTCCTCCGGGACAATGTAAGATCGCTTACCGAACTACAGGAAACGATTGCTGAATCGGTAACAAGCCTTGCTTGGCATAGACGGGTAAAACGGAAGGGGAATCCAACGAAGCCATGGCTACAGCCTGAGCTGCCTATCTATGGCGTTCATTGGTCAGGGGGAGAGGGGATTGTTGAACAATAAGAGCAAAACACGGAAAAGTGAAAGTGCACGAAGCCCTCGCAAACGGACAGCAAGAAGAAATACGACAAGCAAAAAAACACTACAACGTAGAAAACAAGTACCGAGGAAACGATTTGCCCATAAGGAAACCGAACGAGCAGGACTTGGGCAAACCTTTAATGATGGCTATAACACAGGGTTTGCAACGGGTTTTGAAGATGGACACCAAGCAGCATACGAGAGTCAACCCTAAATGGCTGTAGAAAAACAGCCCTCTACACCATCGGTTTCAAGCGGAATGTAATCGATGGAGTATAGGGCTGTTTAGCATGTTCTAGAAGGACCAGCGAAGAACGACGCCAGCTTGAGTTAATCCGCCTCCAAAGCCGTATAGGAGTAAAAGATGTCCAGGCTCAACGAAGCCGGATTTCACAGCCTCGTCTAGGGCAAGCGGAATGGATGCAGCGGATGTGTTGCCATATTGTTTTATACTCGATAAGGTTTGTTCAAGTGAGAAGCCTGTTCTTTCGCAAAGCGATTCTATAATTCGCATATTAGCGCTATGAGGAATAAACCAATTGATTTCTGCCGGTGTATATCCGCTCTTCTCCAATAGCTGCTGAACACCTTCAGCTACATGACTAACCGCCCAGCGATATACTTCCCGGCCATTTTGCACGATTAAACCGTTCGTTTGTATATCATGCTCACCAATTGCGGATGCTAAACTGCTGCGATAAAGCAGATGACCACGGGCACCATCTGTTTTGGTGTATACTGCTTCGATATCGCCATGTCCGTCATGCGAAGCTTCCATAAGAATTGCGCCAGCCCCGTCGCCAAACAAAATACAGGTCGTACGGTCTGTATAGTCCGTAATTTTGGATAACGTTTCTGCRCCAAGCACTAAAATTTTGCGATGCGCTCCAGATAACAACAAGCCATTCGCTAATTGAATGGCAGCGGCAAAACCAGCACAGGCTGCTTGAATATCAGCTGCACCTGCATGGCTGATGTTGAAGTGCGACTGCACCTGAGAAGCTACGCTTGGGAAGACGGCATCTGGGGTAGAAGTAGCCACGATAATGTAGTCAACATCAGTCACGCTTACGCCATAGCGTTCAATCATATTATGAACAGCTTCAAAGCATAGATCGCTGGTGAACTGACTGTCTGAGGCGATATGACGCTCCTTGATGCCGGTTCGCTGCATGATCCATTCATCGCTAGTCTCCACAAGCTTCTCCATATCTGTGTTTGTTAAAATCCGTTCAGGAACGTAAGTGCCTATCGCGGTAATGACGGCATTCGATTGAATGGCAGATGGTTTTATTTTGTCCATACCATGCACACTTCCTCTCAAAATTAGTACCAAGTACTAGTATCTGATACTAATTTACTTCATCCCTTTTGCTTTGTCAATGCAATGAATAGCGAGTCCAGAAAAGGCGAACGCTAAGGAAGGGTCCGGTGCCTAAACAAAACAAGTTGGAGGATGGCTAAATGCGCAAACAAATCGTTGCTTTGTCTGCAGGTGTGCTGCTAAGCACAATGCTGGCAGGCTGCATGGAAAATCACGGTGAGCTTGGAAATAAAGACATCCGCTCGAATAGTATCCGTTATGATGCAAATGGTAATTTATTAAAAAATAAACGATTCGCTGATGACCAAATGAATGAGAAAAATCGAGTAAATGGACGCAGGCTAAACAGCAATAACGTCATCGGCTCGCATAAAAATTATAGAATGCAAATGAATGAAAAAATGGCTAAGGAGATCACAGATTTAGGTGTAGTCAAATCTTCATATGTGATGATAACCGACCATAACGCATACGTCGCTGTTTCATTAGATGAGATTCAGCCTAAGGTTGAATCCAAAATGCTAAGTCGAACAAATAGTGGGTATATGGGGAAAGAGGGCGTGGAGATTAGCCGGCGCATGAGCACCCTGTCTACAGGAAACCATATGCTTACGGCGCAAGTAAAGGAACAAATTGCGAGTAAAGTGAAGCAATTAAATCCGAGCATTGAACATGTATATGTGTCAGCTAATCCTGATTTTGTTGGGCGGATGAATGCGTATATGAATGATGTGAAGCTTGGGCATCCTATACAAGGCTATATTGCAGAATTTAATGCGATGGTCGAACGAATTTTTCCAGCGCAGCCTATAGAAAATAAGATGAAGAGCAAAAGCATCAAAGATAGACGCATGATTTACGACTAAAGGGCAGGTAATCGTAATGAAAATACAGAAACGGCTGGAGGGTTTCTATCTCTGAGCCGTTTTTATTTTGGAATGGCAATGGGTAAAACTATCAGATAATCTTCACCCTATATTTAGACGTATACTAGGGTTTCCTATGAAACAAGGCAATCATAGGATATGACAGGAGAGGAGATGGTCGTACTGCCATGAATGATAATAGACTAGTTATAGCTAGATTGGGAGAGGCATTATGATTTTTGGTACGGTTATACATGCAGAGCATACAGCCAAAGCGGTAATGATGGCCAAATCCATTAAGAAACATATGCCTAATGGCAAGGTTATCATTGGTGTGATGGAGGAAACTATGCCTAATGCCGCTGTTGGCTGTCCTTATTTTGATGAGGTCGTGCTCATGAAAGATACGGATGCATATTCCAATATGAAAAAGTTTTTTTTCCAGTACACTCTTCAAGAAGCACAGCGGGCTTGCAAGGCTTTATTGGTGAACTATATATACAAAAGGTATACGAATGAGATAACTATCCATTACTTGGATGCGGATACATGGGTCATTTCGCCATTTGAAGAGCTTGCAGACGGTTTTAATCAGCATCCAATTACTTTAATTGGAAAAGTCATTGATCCAGAGTTTCTGGATTTGGACTGGTTGACTGATGTTAGGAAAAACGGGATCTATGATTCAAGCTTTATGAGCTTTAAACGTCATGCTGTTACGGAAAGCTTCCTGAAATGCTGGCTCAAGCTTAGTGAAAATAATTGTTATTATGATCCAACGACCCATAATTTTATCGATCAAGGATGGCTGGATCAATCGCACACACTCTTTGATGGTGTCTTTTCCTTGCGTGATGCGGGCTATCAGGTCTCTCACAGCAACCTTATGGAGAGATGGGATATATCAAAAACTGCCTCTCATACGTATTCCATTGGTAATAAACCACTGCGCTCCATTCGAATATCCAATAATTTTGAGCTGGCGATCTCATGGATCGAGCATGAGAAGGGGCAGCTATACGGAGAACTAATCGAAGAATATAGAAATGAATGGATAGAAGTAGAACGAAATACAGCGGCGAGCTCAACCTGGAGCTATAGTCACTTCACTAGCGGAGAAGTGATTGCAGATCAAACGAGAGCAAAGTTTCGCATGCATTACTATGACAATTCTGAAGTTGAAAATCCATTTTTGCTATCAAATGGGTACTTTCATTCAGAAGCGTTCAGTACGGATGTGATGGATCAACCGATTCCGTATTACGCGGACGAACCAGATCGGATAAAGCATCGAAACATGATGGTGAAGAAGAGAAGAGCTCGGCGCAAGCTAAGGAAGCCTATCCGCAAAAAACGTCGTCGTTTGTATTGAGATATGCCTCAATTGAAATGAAAAAAATGCACCCGTTAGCCTAGGTGCATTTTTTGCATTCTTATTTATTTAATCTTGCACGATGCTTCGTGTAACCAAAGTTTGCTTCAACATATTGAATTGCTCTTCTCACTTGCCTATCGTAAAGTTCGGAGCTTGACATCAACCGATCGATTTCATTCGTTACATTGGAAGGTTCAGCATAAATGGCGGCTTCACCAAAAAGCTCCTTGTAGCTTGGGGGAAGAATAACCGGCACGCCAGCAGCCATCGCCTCAAAAATAACGCGGCCAAACGCTTCGACACAATTGGGATGTGTATAGTAAACAAAGACGTCGAGTCCTGCCAAAAAAGACTTTGGCGAGCGTTTTCCAAATCCAAGCACATGCCAATTTTGAGGCAGCTTTCCTAATATCCGACGCGGTGTTCTGGCACCGCCAAGAATGTGTATTTCATATTTTGATGAAGCGGGATAAATTTTTAGAAGATCCGTTCGATTGGAAGGCCATTTCACATAAGCATCTCTGGAGTGTCTGCCTATTTTGATCACGCCTCTGTGAGAAGGACGGTTTTTCCGTCTCCACTCCCTCGTATTAATGATGTTGACCCAATCTGCAGAAGCCAATTTAATGTTCTTCAAATCACCTGCATGGTGCTTAAAAAGCGTTTTTCTCACTTGAGGACCGATTGGATGCCATGTGCTGGATTTTCCGAAAAATTGTTTGACCCGCTGTTCGCAGCGACTAATGTTATAAACTAACCGGCCGTATCTGCCATAATCCTTTCTTGGGGTTTGATTGACGATGACGTGTATTCTCTTTGCCGATACGTTCGGTTTATATCTTCTTCTCACATGAAGAATTCGCGGATGTCTAATAATTAGAGTTTCACAGGTAGCTCTGGCGGTTGTATTCAGCATTCGTATGCTCCGCCCATCGACCATACGCTTGATTTTGGGGTTAATTGTACTGGTCTTGCTTCTTGGCTGGCCGGACATGTGAATCAGCCCTGTTGTTAAACCTGCTCTTTTTTGAGCTTTCATTTCTTCTACGTTGGATGAGGTTGTTCCACCCGGCAATCTAAAGTCAGACATCATAATGACGTCAAAATGTCTGCTGCGCTTGCGGTATTTTCCAGCCATATCGTTACCCCTCTCGAAGCATTTGCTTGCTGCAGATTATCGATAGCATATGCGGCATTTGAAAGGAAGGTATAAGGCGAATGCAAGGGAAGTGGAAATTTGGGCTGTGATCACGGTGGCTGCATTTTGTATCCAAACTGTCCAAACTATTAATAAGTTGTTTCATATACTATCTAAGCTGATTAAAAATTACTAGAGAGAAGGCGAGAGATTAGAATATGAGCGATTTGCATAATCATAACGCGATTGAAAAGCAGAGAACGGTAGCTATTGTGGGGCTTGGTTATGTGGGTCTGCCACTTGCTCTGCTTTTTGTTCGTAAGGGGTTTAACGTTGTTGGAATTGATTTGGATAGAAGAAAAGTAGAGTCGATTCAATTAGGAAAAAGCTATATAAACGAAATTAAGGATCAGGATATACAAGAAGCGAATTTATCTGACCGCTTTACCGTTTCAAATGAGTTTCATCTAATGGATGCAGCTGAAGCAATCGTTATTTGTGTGCCAACGCCTTTAACTGCGCATGGAACGCCTGATTTGAGCTATTTGACGCAAGCGGCCAAACAAATCAGCAGTAGACTTAAGCGGCAGCAGCTAGTCATATTAGAAAGCTCAACTTACCCGGGCACTACAAGAGAAGTGCTCCTGCCTGTTTTGAATCAAACCGGGCTTAACGCAGGGATAGACTATCATATTGCCTACTCGCCTGAACGGGTAGATCCTGGAAATAAACATTTTGATGTAGAAAGTATTCCAAAGGTAATTAGCGGCGTAACGCCAGGCTGCTTGGAGCGAGTGAAGGAATTATACAATCAAATTTTTATTCGTGTGCATCCCGTTTCCTCCACGGATACAGCGGAGATGACAAAAATATTGGAAAATGCTTATCGACTAATTAACATTTCTTTCATTAATGAAATGGCCTTAATATGCGATGCAATCCATCTGAATGTTTGGGAAATTATCGAGGCAGCCAGTACGAAGCCATTTGGATACAACACGTTTTATCCCGGGCCTGGAATTGGCGGTCACTGTATTCCGGTGGACCCCTCGTATTTAGCATGGAAGCTGAAGCAGCATGGCATTACTTCTGATTTTATTCACATTTCAAATACAATTAATGATGGAATGCCGCTATATATTACACAGCAGCTTGAACATTATTTGGCGCCTAAACCGCTCTCGGAAACGAGAATTATGATATATGGAGTAGCCTATAAGCCAGATATATCTGATTACAGGGAATCAGCGGCTATTGGTTTGATTCAAAGTCTGCATCTAAAAGGTGCGGATGTAGTTTACCATGATCCATACGTGCCATCGCTGCAAGTAGGCGAGCATAAGCTTGTCAGCTTGGAGCTAAGCGCAGAAACACTTTCAAATACAGATTGCGTTATCATTGCTACCGATCATACTTCTTTGCCGCTGGAACTTGTTTTGGAGCATGCTCCGTTTGTATATGACACCCGAAATGTAGTCAAAGGGATTACGGGAAAATCAAGAATCGTCACGCTCGGAGGCGGCGGATCATGAGAGTATCACTAGCTGTTTATGACCGAGTAAGGAGGCACGATGCAGCCGGCATGGATAAGGAGCATTTTTCCGGTCAGGGGAGGATGACCTCAGGTGTAACCATAGTTACAGCAACAAATAAGCCCCTATTTATGCAAAATCTATTCACTAACTTCAAGCGTCAGCAATGGAGGGTGAAGGAGATGATCGTGCTGCTCAATAACGATGGCATGAACATTGAACTTTACAAAAAACAGGCCAGCAGCTTTGGAAATGTATCGATATACAAGCTGCCGGCCAAATGGTCGCTTGGGAAATGCTTAAATTACGGCATTAGCAAAGCCCAATATGAGATTATAGCCAAATTCGACGATGATGATTATTACGCTCCGAATTATTTGACTGAGGCAATGCTGCGACTTGAAAAGACGGAAGCGGATCTGATAGGGAAAAATAAGTTTTATATGTACTTTAAGCATTCTTCAAGGCTGATGCTTGCAACGATGCCTAGTAAAAATAGAGTAGCAGGAGCGACGATGCTGTTCAAAAAAAAGCTGTATCCGGACGTTTCTTTCAAACATCTTCGCAAGGGAACGGATATGAGGTTTCAGAAGGACAGCATCAAAAAAGGCTATAAGCTGGCTTTCACAAGTCCCAGCCATTTTGTAGCAATTAGAAGAGCCAATCAAAAAATGCATACATGGAAGGTTACGAAAAAAACGATTCGATTGCTTCGTGCCAAAAAAATTGCGCAGACGAAGCAATACCGAAGCATAGTCAATCAGAGCAGCAAACAAAAATAAGGATGGCAGCAGCCTATCCTTATTTTTTGCTTTATTGCTTCCGCTTTTTATGGAGCTGGTATGCACGCTGTTGAATTTTCAAGTAGTCATGCTCGATGCTCGTATCGTACCAGCGTTCCTTGTATACATATCCGATCGCTTTGCGTGTCATGCCCATCTGATTTAAAGCATCGGTTAATTGAATCTCTCCGCCTATTCCGGGTTTCGTTGTTTTTAATAATTCGAAAATGCCGGGTTCAAGAATATATCTGCCCATGACCGCGAGCTGGGACGGAGGATCATATGCCGGCTTCTCTACTATGGAAGCGACCTCGTAAATTCGGCGCTGAACTTGAACAGCAGACGCCACGCCGTATTGGGACAACAGCTTGGGGTCAACCGATTGCAGTCCAATGACATTGGTTCTGTGCTTCTCGTAGTTTCGAATTAAGGGTAAGAGCAAAGAGTTTTGATACAGGTTTATTTGATCCGGCAGCAGAACAGCAAAGGGCTCGTTTGCAGCAAATGATTGTCCAAGCGAAACGGCATGACCAAGACCGAGTGCTTCATATTGACGAATATATTGAATATTGACTTTGGCGGGAGCAATGATAGGCAGCATGCTTTCTTTGTGAATCGTACGCAAATGAGCCTCCAGCTCCATCGAACGGTCAAAATAGTTCATAATTTCTGTCTTATTGCGAGATAGTATAATTAAAATGTCGGTAATTCCTGCATCGACTGCTTCTTTAACTACATAGTCGATTGCGGGTCGGTTTCCAATGGGAAACAATTCTTTGGGTATAGCCTTGGTTATGGGTAAATTGCGAATTCCATAGCCTGCGGCAGGAATGATCGCTTTTCGAATCAATTGCATCACCTCTAGTTTTGAATGTCTCTCTAAATCTAGTTTATTAATAAAATATAGATTTGAAGCTTGTCTTTCTTAAAAAAGGCAGCCGTACAAGCCCCTTTATCGTTATGGTTTTTGATCAACAACGTCCAAATCTTAGCGCATGTGGTTATCCATCCACTCTTAAATCTTTTAAATTCATATACTTATAAGGGAGTTTCAGTAGAGTGAGGGGAGGTGGACTTCTGGATGAAAGGCGTTATACTGGCTGGCGGGTCAGGCACGAGACTTTATCCGCTAACGAAATTTATGAACAAGCATCTATTGCCAGTCGGAAAGCATCCTATGATATATTATGCGATTAAAAAGCTGGCGGATGCAGGGATTAAAGATATTTTGCTCGTTATAGGAAAACAATCAGCAGGCTTGTATGTTGATTTTTTGGGGAGCGGCCACGAATGGGGCGTCAATCTCGTTTTTAGAGTGCAGGATCAGTTTGGCGGTGTTGCTGAGGCATTAGCTTTGGCAGCTGGGTTCGTATCTGCGGATGAAAAATTTGTCGTTCTGCTAGGAGACAATTTGTTCGAGGATTCATTATCTGAATATATGGTTTCTTTTGAAGCATCATCGGAAGAGGCAAAGGTATTACTTAAGAGAGTAGCTGATCCAGAAAGATTTGGCGTTCCGAGAATGGAAGGCGGGCGTATTGTATCCATTGAGGAGAAACCTTCGAATCCCGGCTCTAATTATTGTGTAACGGGTATTTATATGTACAACGCTGATGTTTTTAATGTAATTAAGACATTGCGTCCTTCGGGGAGAGGGGAGCTTGAAATTACCGATGTAAACAACTTTTATGCGGCGAGGGGGGCACTCAAGCACAGCATTTTGAAAGGGTGGTGGCATGACGCGGGTACGTTCACTTCGCTGCAGGAAGCGGGATTGCGTCTAGCGGATGAGAAAACACAATAGTAGGCTAGCTAGACTGCGACATTACCTGTGTCCCAGTCTATTTTTTTGCAACGATTAGGAGAGAAGAAACTTCATGGTAACAGACGCCGTGGCGGTAAAAAGGATCAAACATATTATGAGATAGGGTTGAATGCATAGAGTCACCAAGTATACCGCCATTACAGATATAAGGGAAGGAAAAAAGATTATGAAATTCAAAAATCTTAAGGTCCGACCTAAGATGATGCTGAAGCCAAAAAGGAGAATTGGTAGAAAAAGCCGCTTGGTCAAAAATGGAAGGAAAGATTGGCGGGCAGGATCGATAAGCAGCCAGTCAGAAGGCTACAAAGCTGGATGGAAAGACGGCTATCGTGACGGCCGCTGGATTGCTGTAGTAGGCGGCGTCTGTAAGCCGAAAATTGCATACGTCATCCCAGGATGCTCCATTTCCGGTGGCGTAGCGGTTATTCTTCAGCATGCCAACCGCTTGAAGCAGCGCGGTTATGATGTCGTATTAGTTTCCATGGATGGAAATACGCAGGTTAGCTGGCATCCTGTTGAGGTGCCCATCGTCACAGAATCCCGCGCTCCTGCGGATCGTGATATTGTGATTGCGACCTTTTGGGCTACACTCGGCGCTGCAAGAAGAATAGAAGCAAAGAAACGCTTTTATTTCATTCAATCGGATGAATCCAGATTTTATTCGCCATCGTCGGAGCAATCGAAGCTGGCCTATCAAACGTACAAAACGAATGATTTTACGTTTCTGACGATGGCAGGCTGGCTGCAGCGCTGGCTGCAGCGTACGTTTAATAAGCAAGCGATCTATATCCCTAACGGACTCGATACCTCACTTATGTATGAGGCAGAGCCGCTTGCACCAAAAAGCAGCAAGGTTAGAGTATTGCTGGAGGGCCCTATTAACGTTCCTTACAAAGGAATGAGCGATGCTTTTGCGGCAGTGCGGGATTTGAACTGTGAGGTTTGGTGTGTCAGCTCGTCGGGGCGTCCCGCTGCATCTTGGCGCTGTGACCGCTTCTTTGAGAGTGTATCCTATGAAACGATGAAGCATATTTACTCTAGCTGTGATATTTTGCTCAAAATGAGCAGGGTTGAAAGTTTCCTCTATCCTCCACTTGAGATGATGGCTTGCGGAGGAGTTCCAGTCGTTGCTGATGTAACGGGGACGGATGAATATCTGGTCAATCATTATAATAGTTTGGTCATTCCAAATGACATTAGAGCAGCAGCGAATGCAGTACAAAGTTTGATAGCAGACAAGTCTCTGCGCGAACACCTAAGAGCTGGCGGGAGCGAGACGGTAAAGAAGTGGGAATGGGATCGAAGCATAGATTTGTTGGAGCAGGCACTAATTAGATATGTATAAAGAGTATTCGTTACAGAAAGAGGTGAGATACTTCTGAAGCAGAAACGGAAAATAAACATTTCAGCAGCAAACGAGTGGGATGCAGGACGCGAATCTGGCTGGAAGCATGGTTACCATGTGGGTACCTGTGAGGCGATAATTCAGAAAATACCGCGGCCTGCAAGCGTGCTTCGATCTCTGCGAGTATTATATGTTCGCGCGGGATTAAGAGGCCCTTTTCCAGATATGGATCAGGCGGTTACGGATGCTCTCAGAGGTATGGTCAGCGAGCTGATCATCGCATCTCCATCGGATAATCTTATTGATCTGGCAAGCAGGAGAAGACCGGATTTAGTGCTCGTACTGCATGGCACTCAGGTGCCAGTCAACCAAATCAAAGGCATTCGTTCGATCGGCGTTAAAACAGCGATATGGCTCGTCGATGAGCCCTACGTAACCGATGTTACAACGGTCATTGCCCCGCAGTATGAATGGCTATTTACCCATGAGTTGGCTGCTATTCCAATATATCGGCAGCTCGGCTGTCAGGTTCATTATTTGCCGCTGGCAGTTAACCCAGCCGTGTATAAGCCCAAATATGTACCCACTCATTATCAAAGCGATATTTGCTTTATTGGGAATGCCTTTCATAACAGAGTCAGATTAATAGATCGAATTGCTCCTGCACTAGCACAGCGCGATACAAGAATTATCGGTTTGTTCTGGAAAAGGCTTAAGCGTTACAAAAGCCTAAGCAAGGGCATTCGCATTTCATGGATCAGCTCAGAAGAAGCAGCGAGCTATTACAATGGCGCCAAGATTGTCATCAATATTCATCGTTCCCATGACGACAAGGTGCATAACAAAAATAGCCGCAACCTTCCCGGCCTGTCGATCAACCCTCGTACGTATGAAATTGCGGCTGCCGGAGCTTTTCAGCTTACAGATGTTCGTCAGGACTTAAGCGATTTTTATGTACCTGGAACGGAGCTTGAAACGTACTCTTCACCAAAAGAGCTGGCTGATAAAATTGCATATTACCTGCATGACGAGCAAAAGAGGAATCAAATCGCATTAAGAGGATTTATAAAAACGCTGGAGCAGCATACCTACGAGAAGCGGCTCAGCCAGCTGCTTCAAATCGTCTTTCCATCATGATAGCTAAACAAGATCGTGGGAGGTGAACCCAGATGCGCAAGCGATATTCGCGCAGGCGTATAAAAGCAGTCCGTAAAATAAAGCGAACCAACTTTCAAGCGAGCTATGCAGCTGGTTATCGGGATGGCAGGGCGAGTGGAGCAGCAAGCTATCAGCAGCCTTTTGAAGGCACAAGCATTATTATTCCAACCTATAACCAGTTGAACTATTTACGAAATTGCATAGAGAGCATTCATAAATATACGCCGCAGTCTTACGAAATCATCATTATTGATAATGGCTCAACGGATGGAACGGCTGCCTATTTAAAGTCGCAGGCAGGGCGATTGCGCTATAAAATTTTTCAAGAGAACTTAGGTTTTTCCGGTGGCGTCAATCAAGGCCTGATGATGGCAAAAGGTACGTCGATTCTCATTCTTAACAATGATACGATCGTGACGAAAAACTGGCTGTCGAATTTATTGTCGTGCTTGAACAGCAACCCATCGATTGGTCTTGTTGGTCCGGTAACCAATTATTTGTCGAATGATCAAAAGATTGATGTCAGCTACAAAAACATGAAAGAAATGCAGCAGTTTGCCCAAAATTACAATCATATTAACCCGGTACGATGGAGAAAAACGAATGCCATAATGGGCTTTTGCTTGCTTTTATCCAGAGAGGTGCTTCAGCGAGTCGGGTATATGGATGAGGGATATGTCATTGGGACCTGCGAGGATGTAGACTTTTATCTTCGGATACAATTGCTTGGTCTGGATCTAGTTATTGCGGAGGATACATTCATCCATCATTATGGCAGTGTGACGATGCGTTCGTTTCTGGATGCGTCCTTGCTTAACAACGCTTTTTTTCGTGAAAAATGGGGCGACTGGGATCAGATCAGCAGGCTGGAGGCGGTAATGAATTCGGCATCGCCTAATGAAAAGAGAAAAGGAACAAACTTTTACCCTAGCCATATCGTTGTTAAAGGAACTGATTCGAATGTGTATTGGGTAGAAAATGGATATCGATATATTGTACGGTCTTCAGATTTAATGCATGTGGATGCAGTAAGATTGCCGCAGCTTGATTTATGGAACTGGCCGATAGGAGGGGACATTTCGATTACAGTTTTGCAGCAGAGAATAGCTGCATTATCGGCGCTCACCACCAATTTCGCTGAGGGCAGTTTAGTAAAAACGCAGGACGGCGAAATGTACCAGATTATACAGGGCAAGCTGCACCGAATGACGACAAAATATGCCTATAAGGCATGGGGACTGGAGCAGCGTTATGTTCGTCCTTTAACGCAGGCCGATAAAAACCAGTATTCGGAAGGCTTCCCTATTGTAGCTCCTCCGATCATTAAGGCTAATAATATATAATTCCAAGTTTAGGAGGACGGCAGCATGCTGACGAAACGAAAAAAAAGTACAGCTATTAAAAAAACGAGCGTCAAAAAAACGAGTGTCAAAAAAACGTTGAACGCCGGCGGGAAATTAAGCAGCCGCAAAAACAAATATGGTGTAAAAAAAGGGAAACGGCGAGGTAAAACATTAAAAAAAGGGTTGAGAAGCGGTGCAAGAGGGAGAAAAAGAAGCGGACCGTTTCACACAGGTTATGAGCAAGGGTATAGAGAAGGGCATTCGAAAGGTTTTGAGGATGCGCATCAAGAGTCTTATATGACGAATCAAGGTGCTGTCCTCTCGCAAGCACAGCCAGAAAGCACAAATGCATCGCCTTATCTGACTACTCAAATGCCGAGTGAAGCGGAAATTGCGAGCGTAGCCGGATCTCGAATCGGGATTCTTTATATATGCACAGGGAAATACAGTATTTTCTGGGAAAACTTCTATCGGAGCGCCGAAGCTTATTTCTTGCCGGGCTACCAGAAAAACTATTATGTATTCACAGATGCCGAGCACATCGTTGATGAAGAGAGATCGAACATTTTGAAGATTCCTCAAGATAATCTTGGATGGCCGGGCAATACGCTGCTGCGATATGCGATGTTTAGAAACGTGGTGCATCAGCTGCAGCAGGAATGTGATTTTGTATTTTTCTTTAATGCCAATATGCAATTCGTTGATGTCGTAAGAGAAGAAATATTGCCAATTCACGAGGGCATCGTTGCGGTCCAGCATCCAGGCTTCTACAATAAAGCGCGCCACGAGCTTGATTTTGAGAAAAATCAACAAAGCTTAGCCTATATTCCGGAGGGCGCAGGAAGCTACTACTTTATGGGTGGGTTGAACGGCGGCCGAACGGAGCACTATACGAATCTCATTCGTGTTCTGGATGACAATATTAGAACAGATATGAATAATGGGATCAATGCCGTTTGGCATGACGAATCGCATTTAAATAAATATTTAATCGACAAGTCTCCTAAAGTGATGAATCCATCCTATGGTTACGTGGAGGGCCAGCAGCTTCCGTTTCCAATGAAAATATTAATTCGCGATAAAAACAACTTCGGCGGCCATAGCTTTTTGAGAAGCTAGCGGCATAAAAAAACGTAAGCGGTTCGGATTTTTCCGAGCTGCTTACGTTTTTTTGTGGATGAATGAAAGGAACAGCTATTAAAAGATGTCTACCTGCTCGTGGCATGCGGCTGGGATATAGTTTGCATATTTGTTTACGTTTATACGATCACCGTTCTCAAATAGCAAAGCAAGCTCTTGCGGCGAGTATTCCTTATTGCTTCCTGCGCGGTTGGCATACACATTTTGAACGACGTTGAGCGGGTTGCAAAACGCTAAGGATACTTCGCTGCATGCTAGAAACTGGCGCCCCTCAGACAGCTCCTGCGCACGTCCTGCCATACATCCTTCAAGCGTATTGGGGTTGGAGAAATCCAAGTTTCTCAGATGCGGAAGAAGATGAGTTGTGCGGTATACCGAGCTGGAAACTTCAATCGGATAGCCGAATTCATACTGCGCCGATGTCCAGTCAAACTTGCGATAGCCATACTCGATAATGTGATGCCATGGAATAGACTGTTCAGCACTCATCGTGTAGCAGTAACGAATGTTTGGTCCCAGTCTTAAGGAAAAGCCAATCAAATCGTTGTGCGCAGCTAATGTGTTCATAACGGACTGCAGCGTGAAATCGCGAACGAACAAGCAATCATCCACGATGAATAGAACATAGGTATAGGGTTCCATCGAAGCGATAACCTGCTCTTTGAATTGCTCCTCTTTAATAAATTGCACCAACGGGTATTCGTTTTTGAGTCGTTCATATTGTGATTCATAAAAATCGCTCGATGTCTTGTAAAGGACCTTCATGTGAAAATTGGAAATATCGAGGGCATGCAAGTAAAGCGATCGCAGGGCTGCATCCAGCTGGAGGGCTCGATCCTTGCTGAAAATAATACCCGTCAGCGGTATTAAAATAGGCGCTGCCCCTCCGTCGCTTGGCTGTTCAACAAGAGTAGAAGCAGGAGCAGTAGGAGCTATTGGAGCAGCTGGTACTTTACGGGCGAGGATGCCGCGTTTCCATCCTCTTGCTCGTTTGTTTATTCGATTTGACCGCAGCAGCTTCTTCCCCTTGCGAGAAGCTCTGCGACGCGTATTTGCGGACGTGCGATTTATTTTTTTACTTTGTCGTTTCATCCGCTTATTCGCAGCTGGTTTTCGTTTGACAACGGTTTGAGACAAGCGTTATCCCTCCTTATTTTCAAGAAACCTCGTTCAATGTATTCTATGTCGATAATTTGGCATGGTACGGGCAATCGATAGGCGTGAAGCGCCTGTATTCCATTGCTTGATCGCATCTATTAAATTTTCACAGACTGGGTATTCATCAGAACAACAAACTATTGAATGAATAAACATAGGAAGATGGCAAAGTATATTTGAGAGAAAGAGAGGATGTTTCTATGCGGACGATAGATAAAAATACGAAAGTGGTCATTCTAGCAGGTGGGTTCGGCATTAGAATAAGCGAGGAGTCGCTCATGAAGCCAAAACCGATGATCGACATTGGGGATAAGCCAATCTTATGGCATATCATGCAAACCTATGCGCATTACGGCTTTACTGATTTTGTGATTTGTTTGGGCTACAAAGGTTATTTCATCAAAGAATATTTCTATCATTATTTTTTGCATCACTCGGATGTGACCTTTGATTTATCGAATCGAAACGAAATGACAATTCATGAATCTTCCATTGAACCTTGGAAAATCACGTTGGTCGACACAGGCAAAGAAACGATGACGGGCGGCAGGCTAAAGCGAGTTCAGCCGTATTTAGGAAACAAAACATTTATGCTGACGTACGGCGACGGGGTTTCGGACATCAATATTGGCAAGCTGTCAGCTTTTCACTGCTCTCATAACAAGCTGGCTACAGTAACGGCTACGCAGCCAAGCGGCAGATTTGGCGCTCTCGATATAAAGGACAGCAACAAGGTTATTGATTTTATGGAGAAACCAAAAGGCGACGGGAGCTGGATTAATTCAGGTTTTTTCGTAATGGAACCGCAGCTGCTTGATTATATTGAAGGCGATCATACAAATCTGGAGATGGACTGCATGCAGAAGATAGCTAATGATGGACAACTTATGGCTTATAAGCATGAGGGGTTCTTTCAGCCGATGGATACGCTTAGAGATAAAAACTATTTAGAAGGTTTATGGAAATCAGGAAAAGCGCTATGGAAAAAATAAAGGAGTGTCCATGATGAATCCAAGCTTTTGGCGCAATAAAAAAGTGTTCATTACTGGACACACCGGCTTTAAAGGCAGCTGGCTTTGCTTGTGGCTGGCAGCGATGGGCGCCAAGGTGACTGGTTATGCGCTAGCACCGCAGCAGCAGCCTAATTTATATGAGCTTTGCAATATCGATGCGATGATTCAGTCCGTTACCGGTGATATTAGAGATTCAGCAAGGCTGAGCAAGGTTTTGTTAGCTGCTGAGCCTGATATCGTTATTCATATGGCTGCTCAAGCTCTGGTTAAGCCCTCCTACGAAACGCCTGCTTATACTTTTGAAGTCAACGTCATGGGTACGGTTAATCTGCTTGATGCGGTAAAGCTTGCTGTGGAGAGTGGAGCGGGCATTAAGGCGGTTGTTAATGTAACGACAGATAAAGTGTATGAAAATCAAGAATGGGCATGGGGCTATAGGGAGAGCGATAGGCTGGGCGGTTATGATCCATATTCAAACAGCAAAGCTTGCTCGGAGCTTGTTACAGCCTCTTATCGCAATTCCTTCTTTCATAGCAAAGATGAGAAGGTTCACGGTGTCGGCATTGCAACGGCAAGAGCGGGCAATGTCATCGGGGGCGGAGATTTTGCTCAGAATCGCTTAGTTCCAGATATGGTTCGTGCCTTCATGGACGGCAGTGCGGTGAGCATTAGAAACCCGCATGCTGTAAGACCTTGGCAGCATGTACTTGAGCCTTTAAGCGGATATTTGCTGCTTGCAGAGAAACTTTATGCGAACGGATCAGAGTATGCGGAAGGTTGGAATTTCGGTCCTCGCGATGAGGATGCAAGGCCGGTAGGCCAGGTTGTTGAACAACTTGGTGCGAAATGGGGCGGCGTAGTAGTGCATACGGATACAGGCAAGCACCCGCATGAAGCCCATGAGCTGAAGCTGGACTGCTCGGAGGCGCAGCGGCGCTTAGGGTGGAAGCCAAGATGGACCCTTGATCAGGCGCTGAATAAGGTGGTTGAGTGGACGCTTGCCTATCAAGGCAACGAAGATATTCGGCAGGTTTGTTTGAATCAATGGCATGAATATGCAGGTAAAACAAGCTGAGGGGGGAGATCGATGATAGAAAAAAATTCCCGTGCAGCCTTAACAGCTTTAGTCACCGGAGCCACGGGTTTTATTGGCTCACACCTCGTTCGAAAGCTTTTGGCGGAAGGGTGGAAGGTGCACATTATCGCTAGAAATGAATCGAGCCTTAAGCAACTGGAGGATGTCCAGGGTGCTATCATCATACATCGGCATGATGGGACGATTGACAGTATGTTCGCAATTGTCGAGTCTGCAAAGCCCGATCTTGTTATTCATTTAGCATCCTTCGCCACAGTTACTTATGCGCCAAGACAGGTAGAAGAGATGCTGACAAGCAATATTCTTTTCGGTACGCAGCTAGTGGAGGCGATGTTGTCGCAGCACGTTTATGCATTCATTAATACGGGAACCTTCTCACAGCATTTTGACAATAAGCTTTATAGTCCAAAATCGCTGTATGATGCCTCAAAACAAGCGTTTACGGATATTTTAGCTTATTATTGTGAATCGTCGCCGTTACGTGTAATTACGCTGGAGCTGTTCGATAATTACGGTCCAAACGATACGAGATCCAAAATCATTTCGTTGCTGCTGAAGGCTGGAAAGGAACATAAACCGCTTGCGATGTCACCTGGAGAGCAGCTGATTGATATTGTACACATTGATGATGTTGTTGAAGCTTATATGCTCGCAGCCCAGCAGCTGCTAAATGAAGGGGCAGTTAAGAACGAGGTTTATTCCGTTTCTTCACAGCAGCCCATTCCACTGAAGGAGTTAGCGGGCATTATCGAAAAAATAATGGATGTACCGTTACAGGTGAATTGGGGAGGACGACCCTACCATCCGCGAGAAATTATGATTCCATGGAACAAGGGGGTAACCGTGCCGAAGTGGAAGCCAAAAATAACACTAGAGGAGGGAATTAAAAGATTAATAGAGCAACAGCAATAGGAATGAGAATAGATTGCTGTTAAAAATGAGGAGGGTAAATAAAGATGAGAATCTTGCTTTGTTATGAGGCGGATGAGGCAGCTGCGAGCAGTAAGGCAGCCGGTCAGCTCACCGCTGCGTTCCATGATTTACTCGTTCCAATAGGCGCAGTAACGCTGTTCAATGCCTCATATTTTGATCAGCGGATACTGCAAGGTCAAAGCTACGATCTGTATGTAGGTGCATCCAATCATCTCTCACGTATAAATGGGCTATGCCATATAAAGAAAAGTATATTGATAACGACAGGGCTGCATCCACAAGAAATCAACCACAGCACGTCTAGATTAAAGGCTGGCCATAACCTGCCAGATGATGTTTTCCATGAGACTGCTGCACCGAATGTTGACGAGCTGGAACAGTCTATCAAACAAGCTGATTTCATTATCGGAATCGGAAATATTGAAACCTACAATTCTTACATCAAACGCGGACTGCCAAAATGGAAATTAAAAATGTTGTTAGGCGGGATTGCTGATTTAGATCAACCTAATACGTTGCCATCTTCGGAAAATGTAAAAACGGGGCAAAGAAGAGTGTACACGTATATCGCTCCAAAACTCGGATTAAACAATGGTTTTGAAGCCGTCTTTCTACTCTTCTCGAGTTCAGACATCGCGAGTCAAAATTTGGAGCTGCATGTTGTAGGGCAGCCTGCAAATAGGTTTTTCAACAACAGGCTGCTGCAATTAAAAGCTGTGCTCGGTGATAAGCTGTTTGTTCACGGTGAAGAGCTTAATGAAGCCCAGAGCGCAGAGCTGCTCTCGAACACTGATTTTATCGTTTACCCCTCGTTAGGCGAATATGATTCTTCGATTTTACAGGGACTAATCCACGGCGCAATACCGCTTGTAACCGCGCAGTCCGGCATCGATTTTTCACCCATCGGAGTATTCGACCCATTGGATCATTTGCAGCAAAAACAGCTGCTGCAGCGCACGCTTCAGCTGAGTGGTCAAGAGATTGTGTACTGGAAAAAGAAGACGATTGAATATGTAAAGGAATATCACCTTCCTTATAAGCAGGTGCTGGACAAGACGATTAAGGATTGCCTGAACGGGAATTTATATCCGAAAATAAGCATTACGCTGCCTGTTTTCAATAAAGAAGCTACGATTGTTCCCCTAATAGCGGAGCTGCACCGTGCTGTGAGCGAATATAAAAATGCTGAACTCCGTATTATTTTCGATGGCTGCTACGATCAAAGCGAATATGTGGTGAAGCAATTTTTTCAGACCGTTCAAGTGGATTACAGTATTGCTTATGAAACGACGCCTAACATCTTTGAGATTAAAACGAACAACATCGGCTTAAAAAAATCATCCGGTGCTTATTGCGTCATTTTGCAGGATGACAATTATGTTTACGATAAAAATATCTTTTACGAGGTTGTACAGTTTATGGACAGAAATACGAGTTGTGCCATTGTCGGCTGTTTATCCGGCGTTAACTTTTACCCGAGAGGAACGACGCTTAGCGGACCAGGGCAAATCTCGTGTTCTGCAAACGAGGTGTATTGGAGGCAGGATGAGAAAGCAGATCCGAATTTGAAAAACCGTGTTTTTGAAGTGGATGCTTGCATGCGGGGACCGCTCGTCATTCGAAAATCATTTTTGGAGCAGTATGGATACTTGGATGAAGGCTACGCGCCTTTGTATCAAGACGACATGGATATTTGCTTTCGGGCTAAACATTACGGCTATAAGGTGTATTGCATGATGTCCGATGTAGAGAACCGTTCTTTAACAATGGCCCATTACGATACAGGGATGAGCAGGATGTTCCATGAGGTGATGGAGCGAAATACGAATATTTTTTATGCAAGATGGACGCCGAGTACAAACAAAGATTATGCATGGATTCATCGAACTCGCGTTGATGGATCATAGGTTAGAAGGAAGTGGTCATGAATGATTTATTTAGTAAGTTTTGCATCGCCAGAATTTCAATCCTATCAAGATAGACTAAACGCGACTGCGTTGCAATATGGTGTTGATCGTGTCATTTCATATCATCCAAGCGATCTCGAAGGAACGGCTTTTGCTCGTAACAATGCAGCAATTTTGCAGCATGAGAAAGGCTTTGGCCTATGGTGCTGGAAGCCGTATATTTTACTGGACTCTTTATCGAAAATGGAAGAAGGAGCGCTGGTGCTGTATTCGGATGCCGACACGCGGTTCACCAATCCATTGTATCCGCTATTTGCCCACTGCGCCGATAACGGCGGATTTGCTTTTTTTAAAACAGCCTATTATTTAAATAAAAGCTGGACAAAAAGAGACAGCTTCGTGCTCATGCAGTGCGACAGCTCGGGTTATTGGGAAGCGGAGCAGGTCTGGGCTGGATTTTTTATGTTTTACAATAATGAGAAAAGCAGAAGACTATTAGAAGAATGGCTGTTTTATTGCGAAGATTATAAAGTGATTTCGAATGCTGAAAATAGCAGCGGCCTGCCGAACTTCCCGGAATTTATCGATCATCGTTACGACCAGTCGATTCTTTCGCTGTTGACGGTTAAATACAGCTTGCCGGTGACGAAGGATATGTATCATTACTTTATGTTGCCAGACAGGAAAGTTACACCAGAATGAAAGGAGCTTGCCCGATGAATGTGAAGGTTAGCATAGTAATCCCGTGCTTTGATGAGGGTAGATGTATTGAACAAACCATCGATTCTTGCTTAGCTTCTTCCTATTCGGAGATTGAAATAATCGTCGTGGATTATGGATCAACAGAGCCAGCGACGATTGATCTATTAAATCGTTTAAATAAACCAAAGACGAGAGTCATTTATGAGAGGAACTGTGGACTCCCGGCTGCGAGGAATGCGGGGATTAAGGCAGCACAGGGCGACTTCATCGTATCGCTGGATGCAGATGATTTGCTCCATCACAGCTTTCTTGAGAAGGCGATTCGCCTGCTTGAGCAAAATCCAATGGCAGGCATTGCTTCGCCAGGCTATCATACTTTCGGGGCTGTTCATTATAGCTGGGAGCCGCCGGTCTTTCATTTTGGCCGCTTGTTAGCTGAAAATATTATATGCATAAGCGCTCTCTTTCGGAAGCAGGCTTGGCTTGAAGCTGGCGGCTATAACGAGGGGATGACGGATGGTTATGAGGATTGGGACTTTTGGATTTCGCTTTCGAAAAAGGGCTGGACCAGTGTAGCTGTAAATGACGCCCCGCTGGCTTATCGTGTATTAAGCGCCGATTCCGATGGTTCCATGTATGATCTGCTCCGTAAACAAGTTGTGAATAACCATCCAGAGCTTTTTCACGAAAACCGCTTGGATAAGCTATGGCTCAGCTGGCTGTGCGACGAATGGGAGGTTAGGAGAATGCTGCGCAGGCGGCTTGGTCAAGATCTTGAGCTCGCGCCAATCGTAAGCATCGTCATTCCCTGTTACAATTACGGCCAATACGTGGAGGAGGCCGTAGATTCTTGCTTAAACTCGACCTTTCAAGAGATTGAAATTATTGTCGTAAATAACGGCTCTACTGACCCGTACACGATCGAAGTTCTGCAACGCCTTCAGCGGCCAAAAACGAGAGTCATTCATGTTCAGACGAATATTGGTCTGCCGTATGGACGAAACGTTGGCATACGCGAAGCAAGAGGGAAATATATATTGCCCCTTGATGCGGACGACAAAATACAGCCTACTTTAATAGAGAAGGCTTACCGCATATTAGAAGCGAGACCGGAGGTTGGCTTCGCAACTGTCGGCTTGGAGTATTTCGGCGATCAATCGTGGGTTTGGATTCCGCCTGAATTTGATTTTAACCGCTTGCTCTCTGAAAATATTGTTTGTGTCACCTCGCTTGTTCGCAAAAGTGCTTGGTTATCAGTAGGCGGTTACAATGAAGCGATGATACACGGCTATGAGGATTGGGATTTCTGGATTTCGTTATGCGAGAGGGGCTGGCGTGGGACTGCCATTCATGAAGCCTTGTTATTATACCGGCGTCATGGCCATTCGTTGTCCTATGATGCGGGACAGAAGCACGCGATGATTGTTCAGCAAATACGAGCGAATCATCCGAGATTATACTGAAACAGCGACATTGTTGAAAGAACGATGAAGATGCCCTAAGGCTTTTGTCCAAACCATCTGCATCTATCATTCATTGTATAGTAGTGAGTGTGTAGAAGGAGGCGGGAAGGTGCCAAAGGTAACGGTTTTGATGCCGGTTTATAACGGTGAATTGTTTTTGCGCGAAGCAATCGAAAGCATTTTAAATCAGACATTTCAAGATTTTGAGTTTTTAATTATTGATGACGGCTCCAAGGATCAGAGCGCCGCAATCATTGCCTCTTACTCGGATACAAGAATCCGTTTCTTTAGCAATGGATCAAACTACGGACTTATTTTCACGCTGAACAAGGGGCTTGTTCTTGCTCAAGGCGAATATATTGCTAGAATGGATTGTGATGACTTTGCTTTTCCTGATCGTTTGGCAAGGCAGGTTGAGCATATGAATCAATACACGGATATCGGCCTTTGCGGTACAGCGATGAAATATATGCATACCGATATTTGGGTTAAGCATCCAACCGATCATGAGGACATTAAGGCAGGGCTTTTGTTTTATTGCTCTCTAAATCATCCAACGGTCATGATGCGGAGCTCCGTCGTTAAGAGCTACTCGCTTTATTATGACTATCAGAGTCCACATACGGAGGATTATGAGCTGTGGACGAGAATGGCGCAATTAACCCGTATCACGAATATACCTGATGTTCTGCTTCATTACCGCATTCATAGTGAGCAAATAGGCGCGAAGCATAATGCGGAACAACAAGAGATCGGGAAAAAAATTGTATTCAATCAGCTGATTCAGATGGGGCTTCTGCCTACCGAGGATGAGCTTAATCTTCATATGAACGTATGCGAGAGACGTTTGCAGGCAACAGACGGTTTTGTTCAAGGGGTGACAAGCTGGTTCGATAAGCTTCGGGCAAAAAATATCGAAACAAACCATTATTCCCAGCAGAGCCTTGAAAATGTGTTGAATTCGTATTTTGCTGAGGTTTCAAGCTATTATCATGCTAATCTGCCAGTTGCCAAACCAGCTTCAAGCATAAGGAGAACGAAGCCGTTAAGAAGAAACGGACGTAAAAGGTTAGGAAAAAAAACAACCGGCATGCGAAGAAAAAAAAGTAGTAAAGGTGCATCAAGCAGGAGAGCTGTCAGCCGGAGCAAGCGCAAGGGGAGTGTCCAGCCACGGAAAAAAGGGAGCGCAATAAAAGGAAAGAAGCGGGCATCATAAAAACAAAAGCCACAGCGACTAGGGATAGTCGCTGTGGCTTTTGTTTTTATAACCGTATTTATTGCTGATCGATATACCATTTCACGGTCTTCTCTAACCCTTCCGGCAAATCCGTCTGTGCCTTGAAGGAGAATAGCTGCTCTGCTTTGGATGTGTCAAGGCATCTTCGCAGCTGCCCGTCGGGTCTGCTTGCATCCCATCGTATATTTCCGGTGTAGCCTGTTTTCTCCGCAATTAAATGAACGAGCTCTTTAATCGAGATTTCGCGGCCTGTGCCAATATTGACAGGCTCTTCGCCATTAAACTGCTCTGCGGCTTGCAGAATAGCTGTTGCTGCGTCCTCCACATATAAAAACTCTCTTGTTGCAATCCCTGTGCCCCAAACCTCAATGTAATCAGCATTCTGTTCTTTCGCCTCTAAGCATTTCCGAATAAGCGCAGGAATGACATGCGAGGTTTCCAGATCAAAGTTATCTCTGGGACCATACAGATTAACGGGTA
This sequence comes from Paenibacillus sp. 2TAB26, assembly GCF_052115145.1. Lineage (NCBI taxonomy): Bacteria > Bacillati > Bacillota > Bacilli > Caryophanales > Paenibacillaceae > Paenibacillus > Paenibacillus sp. 2TAB26. The sequence goes on along the minus strand of NZ_JBFRGC010000049.1, from coordinate 6,215 downwards.
GAAGGAAGATGGAATTAAAGCCGTATTGCTTGCGATAAGCTTGAGACTGAACGAGCAGCATTTTTTTGGCTAAGCCATAAGGTGCGTTTGTCTCTTCTGGATAGCCGTCCCACAGCTCTTCTTCCTTGAATGGAACATTGGCAAATTTGGGGTAAGAGCAAATCGTTCCGCAGGCTACAAACTTTTCGACGCCATGAAGACGAGATGCCTCTGCGAGGTGGATGCCCATCGACAGGTTGTCATAGAAAAAAGAACCTGGATTTGCGCGATTGGCTCCAATCCCACCTACTTTTGCGGCCAAATGAATGACGATATCCGGTTTATAGTCTTGAATGACGGACAAACATGCGGCCTGGCTAGTTAAATCATATTGCCGGCTCCTCGGTACAACAACGTCTGCTGCATCGTATTTAGCAAGCAGCTCGACGACATGCGAGCCTAAGAAGCCGGAGCCTCCGGTGACCATAATTTTTTTCCCTTTCAATTGACTCATTATCAGCCTCCGACCTTTCCTATTTAACCTAAATATATAATTCTACTTATCAGATTATGTAATCGGCTCTTAATGTGAGCATGTCTTTGCCTATTTATAGAATAGAGTTTGAGAAGCTTCCATTACGTCCATACCAATTCGTTTGAGAGACATACTATGTTACTAATTGGGATGATAGGGAAGGGGCAGATGCTTTGAAGATTGCTTTTGTAACAGGGATTACGGGACAAGACGGCGCATATCTAGCGGAATTGCTGTTAGATAAGGGATATATTGTACACGGATTGCAGAGAAGAAGCTCTCTGCCGAATACCGGAAGAATCGACCATTTGTTGAATGATTCCAGCATTAATGAACAAAGATTTTTTCTTCATTATGGAGACCTAACGGATTCTTTAAACATAGTGCGAATTATTGAACAGGTGAAACCGGATGAAATTTATAACTTGGCAGCGATGAGCCATGTTCATGTCAGCTTCGATACGCCAGAGTATACAGCCAACGCAGATGGCATCGGAACGCTGCGCATACTGGAAGCTGTACGACTGCTCGGGCTTACGCAAAAAACAAAAATTTATCAAGCCTCCACATCTGAGCTTTACGGGCTTGTTCAACAAATTCCGCAGCATGAGAATACACCGTTTTATCCCCGCAGTCCTTATGCAGTTGCCAAGTTGTATGCCTATTGGATCACAGTAAACTACCGCGAGGCCTACGGCATGTTCGCGTCCAACGGTATTCTCTTTAATCATGAAAGTCCTTTGCGAGGGGAAACATTCGTTTCACGCAAAATAACGAAAGCCGTAGCCCGTATAGCGCATGGACTGCAAGACAAGGTTTACTTAGGAAATTTAAATGCGCAGCGAGACTGGGGACACGCAAGAGATTACGTCGAGGCGATGTGGCTGATTCTTCAGCAGAGCGAGCCGGAAGACTTTGTTATTGCAACAGGATACACGACAGAGGTTAGAGAGTTTGTTCGTCTTGCTTTTGCCGAGATCGGTGTGGAAATAGCATTTAAAGGGGAAAAGGAAGACGAAGTGGCCTATGTAAAGGCATGCCATAATCCAGCCTATTCGCTTCCGGTCGGCAAGGAGGTTGTTGCCGTGGATGCCAAATATTATCGGCCTACCGAGGTTGAGCTGCTGCTCGGAAGTCCTGAGAAGGCAAAGAAACAATTAGGGTGGACACCTAAATATGACGTTCAAGCGCTTGTTAAAGAAATGGTTATGCAGGATATGAATGCATTAAAAGGAGCGCGAGGCTAATGAAAATAATTTTGCTCTCGGGAGGCTCCGGCAAACGATTATGGCCGCTTTCGAACGGCTCGCGAACGAAGCAATTTTTAAAGGTGCTCAAAGGGGAGAACGGCGAACGAGAATCGATGGTTCAACGGGTGTGGAGACAGCTGCAAGAGGCTGGTCTTGAGGCTTCATCCTATATCGCCACATGCTCCTCTCAGGTGGATTTGATTAGAAGCCAGATTGGCAACCAAGTTCCGATCATCGTGGAACCGGAGAGAAGAGATACCTTTCCGGCTATTGCTTTGGTTTCCGCTTATTTGAATTCAATAGTGAAAGCTTCTAAGGACGAGATCGTATGCGTGCTGCCTGTAGACCCCTATGTAAATACAGATTTTTTCAAAAAGATCAAGGAATTAGAGCAGGTTTTGAGAGGAACGAATGCGGAGGTTGCCTTAATCGGATCACGTCCGACTTATCCTTCAGAGAAATATGGCTATATGATTCCATCTCCTATGAATCTCGCATCACAGACTAATAATAGCATCGTGATTACAAGTTTTGTCGAGAAGCCGCCAGCGCTGATTGCCAAGGAGTTAATAGACAATGGTGCACTATGGAATTGCGGCGTGTTTGCCTTCAAGCTTGATTATTTGCTCTCGCTTCTACGCGATCGAAATTACCCAACCTCCTATCAACAATTATCCCGTCAATATGATGCGCTGCCCAAAAACAGCTTTGATTATGAAGTGTTGGAAAAAGCGAAGCAGCTCAGAGCCATCGCATATGAAAATGAGTGGAAGGACCTCGGCACATGGAACACGCTGACGGAGGAAATGGATACGAATGTAATTGGGCAGGGTCTTATAAGCGACGATTCGAACAATACGCATGTGCTTAATGAATTGGATATTTTGGTGACGGTGCTTGGTTTATCGAACATTGTTGTAGCAGCAAGTCCGAATGGCATTCTCGTATCCGATAAATCTGCGAGTCCCCGCATTAAGGAAATGATGCAGCCTATCGATCAGCGACTGATGTACGAGGAGCTCCGCTGGGGCTGGTATCGCATTTTGGACGTGTTTAAGCTGGAAGACAACCGAGAGACGCTCGTGAAAAAAATTGTGGTTCATACAGGAGAGCATTATGTTCCGGGTTCATTGCCCTCTCGAAGGGTTATATGGACCGTTCAAGCCGGCAAAGGCGTAGCGATTGTGGATGGTAAGCCGCTAAACGTCGCTCCCGGGGATTGCTTGGAAATGGAGTCGACAACAAGCTACAGCATAGCCGCTTTAACGGAGCTTACTTTAGTGGAAGTACAAATAGAGACGACGAGCGGAGTGGACGTATGACATTTAGAAAAAGGATGCTGGTCTTATCCATCATCGACAGCTTGCTGCTCCTCGGAAGCTGGATGTTTGCTTTTTATTTGATTTATGGCGAGCTTCTGCCTCAATCATTATCGGTTACTGATGTGGCAGTAGCTGGACTTTTTATCATTACAAGCTACTTCTTCCTTGTCATCAGCAAATCTTACAAAACTTTATGGAAATATGCAGGCGTGCACGAACTCATTAGGGTGTTTAAATCGGTGGCGGCAGCCGTCATTCTCTACGCAGCGGAGTTGCTGCTTTTCACAGATGAACAGTTTCCTTTTCTAATGCTTGTTGTGCTGGGACTAACCTCTGCGGCGCTGCCGTCAGGAATAACATATTTGGCACGCTGAATGTTGTAGATAATGCGATCAAGGCTGAAGTGCAGCGATTTGTATTCATCTCTACCGATAAAGCGGTGAATCCAATTAATGTGATGGGAATGACGAAGCGAATGGCAGAAATGCTTGTGCAGTCCAAAGCAAAAAGCAGTGCTACGATCTTCTCGATTGTTCGATTCGGCAATGTACTGGAGAGCAGAGGAAGCGTAATTCCCATCTTCAAGAAACAAATCGCAGCAGGCGGGCCGGTAACGGTGACGCATCCGGATATGGTTCGATTTTTTATGACGATACCAGAAGCGGTTCATTTGGTTCTTCAAGCAGGCGCATTGTCAAACGGCGGGGAAATCTTCGTGCTCGACAGGGGCAAGCCGGTGAAAATTGATGACCTTGCGAAAGCACTGATTCGTTTTGCCGGTTATAAGCCGGAGCAAGAAATGAAAATCAAATATACAGGCATGCGCCCTGGCGAGAAATTAGCAGAATCGCTATTTTACGAGAAGGAGAGCATACTGCCAAGTCTGCATCCTCGAATTTTTATAGCTTCGCCGCGAACACTTGATGAAGAGCAGCTGCGGTCGGATCTAAAGAGGCTGGAGTCGGCGATTATTTTTGAGCAAGGTGAAATTAAAAATATTTTAGGGAAAATTTTGAAAAAGCATGGGTTAGATGAAGATGAGCACGGCGATGCAGAGTGATGCGAGAAATTGATGATTGTGTAAAAAAAGCACATGAAAGCAATCGTTTGGCGCTTGCCATCATCGGATCTACTGCGAGGCATAACAACCCGCCTTCTATCATTGGACCTGCCAGAGAATCGCAGACTTTTGTAGCCTGTTTCTATATTGTTGCAGAGCGAGAGCATGTAAAGGCTATTTGTGAATATGCCGATGGTAAGGTCGACTACATTTTCATTGACGCCGAAGCTAAAAACGCGGAAGCGGGTGATTTTCTGGCTGTCGCCAAAGCGTGTGTGCTGCAGAGTGAGATAAAAGCCTACAAAGGAAACGATATTACCTCGCTGGCATGCGATCTTCTAATCAACGAGCTGGTTCCAGAGCTAAAGCAAAAGAAGGTCTCGATTATTGGCGCGGGAAACTTAGGCTCAAAGCTTGCGTTGACGCTCGCCGAGCGAGGAGCTGACGTATTCATCAGCAGGAGAGACCAGCAGGGAACAATCATTGCGCAAGCTTTGAATGCCATTCTTCCAAGGTACAGCATCGGGCGGATATTCAATGAGAACAACATCGCGGAATCCGTCAAAAATGCTGACATTCTTATAGGATTTACGCAGGGGCTCCCTGTTATAGACGAGGCTGCGGTCACAACCCTAGCTAAGCATGCGCTTATTGTGGACGGCGGCATCGGAACGGTTAAGGAGGCTGCGATCGCAACAGCTAGGCGATTAGCGATAACCATTATTCGGCTTGATGTGCGCATTGCGTTTTCTTATGTCATTGATGCGATGTTGAATACGGAATATTTTATGAGGCATATCGCTGGAACAAGAGTCATAGAAGGCAAAAGCTATGTGGCGGGAGGCATTATTGGCGAGAAAAACGATATCGTTGTCGCGGATATAAGAAAACCTTCAGAAATCGTAGGCATAGCCGATGGAAAGGGTGGTATGCTGCCTCCAGCCTAAAGCTATTTTTGTGGCGGTTAAAGGGCAAAAGTTTAAGCATTATGAAGATACAACGAAAGTGGAGGCAATCCGCTTACATGTTGAAGAGGGATGGTCGTATCAAAAGATAGCGGATCACCTAAATATTAATGACAAGAATCGTGTGAAGATTTGGATGAGGAAATATAGACAGCTCGGTGAATATGGACTACTGGATCAGCGAGGACGTCGTGAGGAATACATCGATCAGGATAGATWCGTTCAAAAGCTTAAACGAGATAATCAGATGCTAAAAAAGTGTTTGGAAATCTGGATGCGGGAGGTACAAAAACGAAATATCGTGTCATTGAAGCAGCAGCAGAATCCTACCCTCTTACTGAACTCTGCAAATTGTTTGGCGTCTCCAGAAGCGGATACTACGCCTACTTGAAGCGCAAAGTTATAGATCGCGATGAAGATCTCAAGGCATTAATTAAACGAGTGTATACGAAGTASAATGGCGTATATGGATATCGGCAGATTCAAATGCATTTRCTTCAGGACCATGAAAAACGWGTGAATCACAAGAAAGTTCTTAGGCTTATGCAAGAGATGGGGATTCGCTCTAAGATGCGTCAGAAGCGACGTCAGAGCTAWAAAACCACAGTAGGTGCACGCGTTGCGGAAAACCYGCTTCAGCGGGAGTTTAAAGCGGATAAGYCTAAACAAAAGTGGGTAACGGATGTCACTCAATACCGCGTAGTCGATACATGGATATATTTATCTGCCATTAAGGATTTGTATAACGGAGAACTCATTGCTTCTCATATGAGCCTTCGTAATGATAACCAACTCGTTCTTCAAACCTTTGAGAAAGCGTTTAAAAAGGAAACAGACGTGACTGGATTGATCGTTCACAGCGATCAAGGATTCCAGTACACGTCCTACGATTACCAAGACATGCTGCTGAAGGTTGGCRCCCGAATCAGCATGTCCCGCCGAGGCAATTGTTATGACAATGCCTCTATGGAGAGCTTTTTTTCGCATTTAAAAGCGGAAGCACTCTATCCTTATCATATCCGAAGTTTAGAAGAGGCACAAAGGAGAATTGAAGAATATTTGCATTTCTATAATAACGAGCGACCGCAGAGAAAACTAAAAAAA
>NZ_JBFRGC010000048.1:0-42406 GCF_052115145.1 Paenibacillus sp. 2TAB26 | reverse complement strand
GGCCCTTCGGAGAATAAATCATTACCGGATCTTATCCCCTGGCTGCAAATCATTCAAGCGAAAGTGCTTTCATCTCATGAGGTTGGGCTCATGATTTCTACTAAAAATCCACCAGTCTCTACCTTACAACTTCATTTTAAGCTGGAAGAACAGCTGGTAGCCAAGGATACTGTATCAGCGGTTAATGCCATTGTGTTGGCTCATAAAATGTCCGTTTAACTGCAATGACTTCGACCTCAATCTGGATTGGCAGCTTCGTTGCGCTAACGGGCAGTATAGTTCCAATATGTGCTAAAATTAAATAACAAAATAGTTTAGCTAAGTATCTTTCCTGAGGTGATACAGAACAATGAGCTTTATGAGGTAAAAACAAAAGAGGATATTCTTCACTTTGTAGCTTCCTTAAAGAGTGATTTGGATACTAATAAAAATGAGTGGGAAAACCCGAATTTGGAATCATTTTTAGAGGGGATGAAGGCTTGGCTTGAGGATACAGGGGCTAGTCTTGAACCAGATTGGAGTACTTTCGCAATTATCCTCTCTGCCGGAAGATCCTATGAGTGACTATTATATAGTAGCTCCAATTTTAAACTAATTGGAAACGATAGTTGAACATCGAAAGGGCTGCCATGTAGTAGCTCTTCATTAAGATAACGGGCAGGTTAGTTATACTTGTCATTTACCTTAAGTAATAGTACTTTTATGTGGTAAGTTGAAGTTGCGTGTCATACAGAAGTAAATCTATTTAAAGTTTTTGAAATACACTAGCATTTTTTTGTGACATAAAAATATTTAATGGGGGATTGAAATGAAAATTGTTTTTAGAAATTTCGATAATTCTTATTATGATAAAGTTTGTGAATTTCTGATTGAATTATCAAAGGATGACCGTAAACATATAAATTGGAATTGGGCAAGGTGGGAATGGATGTTTTTTCATCCTGACTTTAATAGTGACTTAATGGATAAGATTGGCTTGTGGTATTGTAATGATGAGTTAGTAGGTATAGCAATCTATGACCATTATTTCGGCGAGGCCTTCGTTGCAACAAAGCAAGGGTTTGTAGAATTAGAAAAAGAAATATTAGAATATGCCATTGCTACTTTTAGTAATGAAGATGGCCTTGGGATTGCGGCGAATGATACGGATACTCATACTCTAGACTTATTACGTAGAAGGAAATTTGTGAAGAATGATCAATCTGAAAATGTACTTGAACTTGAACTTGAGAATGTTAGCCTTGATTACATAACTCCTAAAGGCATAACAGTGAAAAATCTCAATATAAAAAATGATCTATATAAGCATCAGAAATTACTATGGAAGGCATTTGACCATGAAGGACATGTGCCTGTTGATGAAATAACTATTCATAAGCAAAAAAAAATGCTGTCAGCAACGAATTTGAATTCATTTCTACATATTGTTGCAGAAAATGAAGACGGGGAATATATTGCATACTGCGGCTTATGGTATAGTCAGAAAACTGATTATGCTTATGTTGAACCTGTATGTACGATTCCAGAGTACCGGCATAAAGGACTTGGTAAAGCGGTGGTTTTAGAAGCCTTAAAAAGAAGCTGTTCCTTAGGTGCTAAGAAAGCATACGTTATTTCTGATAATTCTTTTTATAAGTCCTTAGGCTTTCATCAGCATTCACATTATACTTTCTATTGGCATAGCATCTAATATTCCAATCTTGAATTTAAGGTTGTTCATACATTTTATTTTTAGTTTAGCTTAAATAGATTTGTGTCACCCGACCATGTTTTATAGCTTGAATATCAGATGGAAAGGTAGTCGGGCGATCAGTTGCCTTTTCTCAACTAACGGGTAACTATAGCTTATTTTTGTACTTGCATATGATGGAGGAAATATTCTGTATATAAGAGGTATCCATTCCCTTCGCCCCCTCTGTCCAAAAAATAGAAAACCCGATCGAGAAGATCGGGTTTTTTGTCTCAACACTATGCATGATAGCTCTTTAATGCTGAGTTGRGAAACAATATCCGTGTAAATTAAACAAACTTCCGACTCGTCTTCTTCCCATCACAGCTGAACACGATCTTTTTATCTTCAACAAATGTCTCCAGGTGCACATTTTTGCCCCAAAGCTGAACGACATGAGGCAGTGTACGCTCCACATACTTCAGATCCAATTCCATACCCTCATACTCGTGGATTAAATAAAGCTCACCCACACGATTAAAATCTCCATCCTTGACCATCAAGCTAGGAAACCCACCGTTCACTTTTGAATAAACAAGCTGATCGCGAATTTTCTCCCACGACTTATCGGTAATTTTCCATTCAGGACCTTTTTTCTCGAAAATGTATAGATCAAGATCATTAACCAGATCCTTCGTCAGGTAGTTGCGGATGAATGAAATATCGGAATCGAGCTCGCGTACCTCGAACATTTTTTCCCTGCCCTTGCCAGGGACGCGTCCGAAGCGTGCTTGTTCTTCCTTCGTTGGGTTATCGAATCGACGCTCGATATCCTCGAATATTTTTAAACCTAAATAATAGGGATTCAAGGTATGCCGGGATGGCTGCACGACAGAGGAGTTTAGCTTAGCGAACTCAATCGTTTCATCGCTAGTCAAATCAAGCTCGCGAATAATTCGCTGATGCCAGTAGGAGGCCCAGCCTTCGTTCATAATCTTGGTCTCGATTTGCGGCCAGAAATAGAGCATCTCATCGCGAAGCATAGATAGAATGTCGCGCTGCCAATCCTCCAGAGTAGGGGAGTACTCCTCAATGAACCATACGAGATCTTTTTCTGGCCGTGGCGGAAAACGTTTGGCGTCAGCGGCCTGTGATTGAGCGGCTGATGCGGCGGCAGCTGTTCGATCCGGGTCTAGATTCCACAAGTCATCATAAGAGGAGGAAGGGATATTCCACTCCGAGCGCTCACTGTCCTTTTGCACCATTTCGATATAACGTTTCTTATCTAATTGATAGGGCTTTATTAGCGTCGGATCGACATGCTCTTGAATGGCGAGTATTGCATCGATAAACTTTTCGACTGCTTCTGTTCCATGATCCATTTCATATTGATGAATGCGATCCGCTGTAGCAGACATGCTCTCAACCATATTGCGATTGGTAACACTAAAGCGAGCATTGTTTTTGAAAAAGTCACAGTGAGCGAGCACATGGGCAACGATGAGTTTATTCTGGATTAAAGAATTTCCTTCAAGTAGAAATGCGTAGCAGGGGTTGGAGTTAATTACAAGCTCGTAAATCTTACTTAAGCCGAAGTCATATTGGAGTTTCATTTTATGGAAAGTTTTATCAAATAACAATAAATATGAAGAAAATGTGATAAGTTTTTGAGACCGATAGAGATGGGTATTGCTAATTCTACCGCAAATGCCTAAACCCAAAACACAATCGCTAACGACCTGTTCCGTTAATGAATGTCAAGTCTAATTCATTCGTAAATTACAACAAAACTAAGCCCATATCTTGCTAAACCTCGAATGTAAAATAAAAAGAAAACCCCTTTGACTAACAAAGGGGGAAAGTATTTATGCTCGATCACGGTCACGATCAGTTGCTCGGCTTCTCATACCTGCTAGTCCAAGAAGACCTAAAAGACCAAGCCAACCCCAATTTGAACCACGATTATAATCAAAAAAAACGACTTCATGAGATCGGAGTTTTCCATGGTGGATATGGAGGCGAGGGGGCGATAACTCTTATTTATCCTGGTTACTTGTAATATCTATTTTTTAGCTGTATTACGAACGTAAGTTCTGATATAATGTACAATAAATTGAAGTCGAAAGGAAGCAGCTATGAACGCTATAGAAGCCATAATTCAGAATTTAAATGAGATTCGACGCAGAAGCATGATTATTTGGGGAAGTATTCCGCATGAGTTTTTGGACTGGAGGCCTGATTCAGAAGCAATGAGCATAAAAGAGATGATTCGCCATGTCCTGGATAGTGAACATTATTACCATCTTGCCTTGTTGAATGAAGGAAGTCTAACCGCTTATGAATCCCCTTATGAGGCTCGTACTTTTACAACGCTCAAAGAGGAACTCATCTTTTCAGAAACCTATCGGAATGAATTTATGAATACAGTAAAATCCTATACACAAGAGGATTTAACAAGAATCCAGATTGATAGAAAAGACGTAGGCTACATTCGATCATTAGGCGACATGCTTTTAAGAATTGCATACCATGAAGCAGTCCATTCAGGCCAACTTTTAGATTATTTAAGAGTAGCCGGATTAAAACGGCCAAAGGTATGGGATTGAAGTTTACATTTTTCTCTTAAATTTATTTGGCGAAGGCAGTATACTAAAATTAGGCATGCTAAAGAACCTTCACAGTAAGTGAAGTGCCTCTCTTATAGTAGACATCGGAAAAACACATATGGAAAACCGATGATGCTGGTCAAGATTCCATATAGTGGACAGAATCGGAGCCAAATTGTTTAGTTTTCTTTGCCGACGCTTATTGTTGTAAAAGTGTATATATTCTTCAATTCAGCTTTGTTCTTCTACTGATCGTATATCATAAGGGTAGAGCGCTACTGTCTTCAAATGCGACTAGAAGCTCTCCCTTGAGGCATTGTCGTAAAAATTGCCCCGCTTGGACATGCTGATTTGGGCGCCAACCTTTGGTAGTATGTCATGGTAACCGTAGGATGTGTACTGGCTCTGATCGCTGTGAAAGATCAGCCCAGTCACGTCATTTTCCTTCTCAAAGACCTTAGAGAACGTCTGTAGAACAAGTTGCTTGTCATTGTGATGACTGGTTTGGTAAGCGATCCTGCTTATTCTTATCTGTGTTCAGTCGCTTCAAGTATGCATAGAATCCACTTCGGGATAAGTCCCGGTTCATTTACACTAGCTATTGCGTCACAAGGACGTATAGCGGGGAGTGTTGTATCCCCCCTGGCCTTCACCTACTGCCCTAATTGAAAGGGTTAAATTTAATGAATCAACATAACGATTACTTGTTGAATTGAATCCTTTTTTAGACCCATATACTCAGGTTCTGAATCTTTCCCGTGTACGGGTTTGATAACATAAACTGACGTAAGTCTTTAAAAGAAGTATGGGGAAGCAGCGGCAGATTAGGACGAATCTATCATCCTAGTAAGCTGCTGCTTTTTTTCGCATTTTAAGTGTTCTATGCCCTTAATTATATCTTATCGAGCACAGTGGCACAGGATTTTTTACTTCAAGGTCCATAATAAAGTCGAAAGTTAAGGAGAATTATGTGGCACATTCTGAAGATTTTGTTAAGTAGCAAAATTATCATAGAAATCAACTTTTTATTCAAGACGTTGATTCCAAGTAAATTTAGTATCTTTTTAGGAGCTACTATAACCAGGTAAAGAATATCATCTATGGTTACTGGGTGRCTGGATGTACTGCTGCGGTTTTGCTGATCCGGACGGTCATTGGTGGTACGCGTTTTATATGGACTTGAGCAAAATGCTGCAAGGCTGAAAACCCAATTCGCCATTTCGTGACGATGTATCTCCAGTTAGCTTACATTGAATTGTCATCTCTTTCATATCCTTCATCCTCAAGCGATTCTAGGAATCGGGCGATCCATCCAGATTCACATTATCATTAATAAAGCAAAATTCAAGGGGACCCTTTTGAGCCCAATTTTTTATCTTTTTCCATACCACTTGGATCAGTGATATACGCGAGATACCCAATTCCTGACATACTCATTTTCGGAACTACAATTGCTCATCCGTTATATGTATCTACTTCTAAGTAATCGTCAATTGAACTTCAATAAAATTCACCGTTTTACTCACACACTCGTAGGCAGAAAAGTTATAGTTTGATTCACACAGTTTAACATAAGGTACAACCATTTGTTCATATGATGAAAAATGAATAAACAATCTGGAATTTCAAACCAATTGATAGCTTGGCGAGTTGTAAAACGATAAATAGGGTTACTGGCCMGACGCTTTCACTATAAAAGCGGGGGAAGGTAACGAGACGGGAATGGGGTAACGGGATGAACGATTCCGCCAAATCGCCATCCGTCGTATTTGACGACGTTTCGTTCCGCTATTTGGATCACGGCAACTGGATAGTAAAGGATTTCAAATTCAGCATTAATCCGGGTGAATGGGTATCCATCGTGGGAGGAAACGGTTCGGGAAAATCGACCTTGGTCAAGTTAATGAATGGCTTATTGAAACCAAGTCTGGGAAAGGTGCTTGTTTTCGGTGAAAATATCGGTCCGGGTAATGTTCAAAAGATCCGTCAGCTGGTTGGAGTTGTTTTCCAAAACCCTGAAGAACAGATGGTCGGCAGTACTGTCGAAGAGGATATCGCGTTTGGTTTGCAAAACTTAAGATTCACGCGAGATGAGATGATTTCAAGAGTAGATCGGATACTGAGATTGCTGCAATTGGTAGAGCTGCGGAACCGGTCCGTTCGGACCTTGTCCGGCGGGCAAAAGCAATTGGTTACGATCGCAGGCATACTCGTCATGCATCCACAAGTTATCATTTTCGATGAAGCTGCATCCATGTTAGATCCGCAAAATGCCGGTAAATTGCATGACGTTATGTCCGACCTTCATCGAATGGGATTCACCATCATCCAGGTAACGCATGATCCGGAAGACATCTTGAGGGCGGATCGCGTCCTGGTACTAAATCATGGACGTCTTACTTTTGATGGAGACGTCCTCACTTTAATGAAGCAATCCTTTATTCTCGAAGAGGCTCAGACACTTCCGCCGTTTCTGGTTCGTTTCAATAAAGCGCTTCGCAGTAAAGGTATGGATCTGCCCGTATACTGTGGATCAGAAAAGGAATTGGCCAAATCCATATGGGAATCAATTTCAGCAAAGTAAGCTATGCGCATGCCAAAAAATCACCTATGGCGCATAAAGCGGTGAACGATATAACCTTTTCTTTACCGGATGGACAATTTGTCGCAGTCATGGGACCTTCCGGGTCAGGCAAATCCACTTTGGGGCAACTGGCTGCTGGTTTAATACATCCGGATACGGGAACCGTAAATGTGGATCATATCCCGACGAACAACAGAAATAGCCGTTCCGATTTCTTGAACAAAGTCACTTACGTATCCCAATACCCGGACCATCAGTTAATTGAAGAAACGGTATTTCGGGATATTCGCTATGGGCTTCGCAGGATGAACTATAATGATCAAGAAATAACGGTAAAAGTGAAAGAAGCGATGGAAAATGTGGGCTTAAGCTTTGAACTATATAAGGATCGCTTCCCTTTTCAGCTTAGCGGCGGAGAAAAGAAACGTGTTGTATTGGCAGGGGCCTTGATCCTAGAGCCAAAGATCCTTATATTAGATGAGCCGACGGTAGGACTGGATCCATTGACCCGTGTGAAGTTTCTAGCTTTGCTGACCTTACTTCAACGAACACGCCTTATGACCATAATCTTCATTACACATAATCTTCAGGATGCTTTAGAACATGCAGACCGTCTGGTCATTTTAAATCACGGACAATTGATCTATGATTTGAAAATAACCGAAATTCGGCGTGCTCTTGAGGACCCCGATATTCCTTTATCTTCAATACCGTTACTACGTTTAAAAGAGGAGCTTGAATCCTTTTTCCGAGGGAAAATCGATCCGGAACTTATTCAAGAAAACAAGCTTCTCACCTTCATAACCGACCGACTCATGTGTACATAGGTGGTGGACAATGAACAGCTTAGGCCCTTTATCCGCCCTCCAATATGTACCCGGCAATTCCTTACTGCACAGGCTTGATCCCCGTTCTAAATACGGGTTTGTTGTTAGTTATTCAATAAATCTTGCATCTTCCCATTCTTTAACAACGAGCTTGATCCATACGTTTATCGCCTTATTGTTGTTTTTGCTTTCCAAGCTTCACCTTCTTACAGTATGGAAAAATATTCAAGGGCTTGTCATCGTCCTGTTGATATTGAATTACTTTCAATTCCGGTTACATGGAATAGAAGCAGCCGCGCTGCTGACGTTGAAGATGCTTTCTTTTTTTCTGTTGATGACGCTGATGTTATCTACTACGCCGCCGGAAAAACAAATGGAGGGGCTGCAAAAGTTATTGTCTCCTTTGCGACGCCTGGGAGTTAAGACAGAATCGTTTGTGTTTATGTTCACCATAGCTGTTATCTATCTTCCGCTTCTCTTGGAGGATCTTATGCGAATCATGCAAGCACAGAATGCCCGCGGACCGCAACCCGGTAGATGGAATTTACTGGCTAGGGGCAAAGATATGCTTTTACTTTTGACCCCCTTACTTTTCATAATCTTCAGACGAGCCGAACGGTTGTCGGAGGCTATGGAGTCCCGCTGTTATTACCCCGGATGCGACCGAACCGCTTTTTATCAATTGAAGTTAGGCAAGCACGATTTTATCGTGCTGCTCCTGGCCCTTCTGCTTGCGTTTGTTCCTCTATACTCCGAATGGCCAAAATAAGGAGGGCCTTTGAATAATGCATGGACCATTTATAAAATATTGGACTCAACCGCTGCCGCAAATAGAGTACGGGTCACCATTAGTCAGTGTTGGCGCAAATCAAACCAAATTAATAGTGACCATAGCCTTTTTAAGTGCCCTAACCGCATTATTCCAATCTGCGGGAGGTTTTTTACCAGGAGTGGGATACTTGATCAGCCCACTTTCTACCGCCCCGATTGTTTTCGCGACCCTCATTTCATTTCGCTCGGGACTTACTGCCTATGCATTGAGCAACTTGTTATTGTTCCTCATTCAACCAAGCGAGTTAATCGTCTTTCCTTTTACAACGGGATTGCTTGGGATGGCACTCGGCATCTTCATTGCTCTCTCCAAAAATCGTATTCAGGTTATCTTTATTTCTGCAAGTGCATTATGGGCTGGAATTACACTTGTGTTATATGCCTTCCGCTTTCCTTTGCTAGGACCGTCGGTCGCCACGAGCTTTCGAATTGACATAACCGTATATGTATTTCTTTTTAGTCTGCTTTATAGCGGAATGTGGACGGAAATCAGCCTCCGGTTAATAGCGAAACTAAGAAAATCCGTGTAAGGGATAAAAGGAAACAACTAGAAGGGGAGTAGAGTGATTTGGCTAAAGTAAAGGTTAGTTTACGGCCCATTGTTAGTAGGCTAAATATGCCCACCGTTTTGAAAACAACTATACTCCCAGGTGACTCTATTGAAAGATTATTTATTGCAACCCAGGTAGGAGAGATCTTTTGCGTAGGAAACGGAGATATAAGGACTTTTTTAGATATTCGCTCGCGAATCATAAAGCTAGGTGGATCTAGTGGTGGATATGATGAGCGGGGATTACTAGGGCTAGCATTTCATCCCGAATTTTATTATAACGGTCTGTTTTATCTTCATTATTCAGTAGCTGGAACGCAAGGTCCAGGTGCTCTTCCAGGTGCTCCTGAATCTTTTAAGCCTACCCCGTGTGATCCCAGTACCTTAAACTTAAAGTGGATAAATAGAGAAGCGCAATATGATCATATTGATACAGTAGAAGAATGGATTTTACAGTCGAATGGTCAATCCCAAAAACGACGGACATTACTTAACTTAAGAAGACCATTTTTAAATCATAATGGTGTCAATAGCTTGAATTTTTCACCTGAAACAGGAAAGCTTGTTTTTACAACAGGGGATGGCGGATCAGGATATGACCCATTTAATTTAAGTCAGGACATAATGGAAATTTTCGGAAAAATAATTGAAATTGATATAGTCAAGAATACATTTATCTATAATTCGCCAGTAGTCACACGTTTTAATGAACTTCCCGTATCAATTCAGGAAACGCTTACGGTAATTGCCAAAGGGGTTCGCAATATACCAGGCATTTCATTTCAAAAACATTATAGTCAGTATATCAAATATGTAGGAAATGTCGGACAGGATTTGGTGGAGTCAATATTTTCATTCGTTCATTACAAACCAATACCGGTTACTCARCTTACTCATTCTTTTTTAATGAATTCAGAACCTGACCAAGAAGGTTTGATTAACTTTGGCTGGCGAGGGTGGGAAGGTGCTTTTCCTACTTCGTTTATAAAGGGCTGCCCTGAAAATCAGACTTTGGAAGAGAAAACAATTGCTTATTACAATGAAACGGTAGAAACTTCAGCGAGGCGTCTTCAACCTTTAATCAGTTATTTTCATAAAGATACTAGACCCGATAAGTTTGGAGGAACTGCTCTTACTGGAGTCCAGCCATATATGGGAAATGAAATCCCCGAGTTAATGGGAAGCGTCCTGTTTACCGATCTAGCAAGGAAAGAACAATCTGGGCCTCCGATTAGAGGGGTTTTAGCTTTTACAAGGGTAAGAACAGATTGTAAGCAAAATGATTTTAGTGTTATTGAAACCGATTATAATTTTGGATCTCAATCTGCTTATTATGTTAGTTTGGGAACGAATCTGAATCAAACCAAACTATATTTAGGAGTATTTGGATCTATGAAAGTGGCTGATTTTAATCAAGGTACTGTTTTTGAAATTGTTCCATATGGCTAATGGGTGCGTAGATTCAAGAAAGATTAACGAAATTTACAGTTTTCTGATCAGGTTCCGTATTACCAACTTCATAATTTAAAGGTGACTTGCCATTTCTTTTTGTGATTTCTCAAAACCTATTCAGCAGCTATGAACGCTATAGAAGCCATAATTCAGAATTTAAATGAGATTCGACGCAGAAGCATGATTATTTGGGGAAGCATTCCGCATGAGTTTTTGAACTGGAGACCGGATTCATAAGCAATGAACATAAAAGAGATGATCCGCCATGTCCTGGATAGTGAACATTATTACCATCTTGCTTTGTTGAATGAAGAATGTCTAACCGCTTATGAATCCCCTTATGAAGCTCGTACTTTTACAACGCTCAAAGAGGAACTCAACTTTTCAGAACCCTATCGGAATGAATTTATGAATACAGTAAAATCCTATACACAAGAGGATCTAACAAGAATATAGATTGATAGAAAAGACGTAGGCTACATTCGATCATAAGGCGACATGCTTTTGAGAATTGCATCAAAGCTCTCTTCCTTCACTAATAATACGAAAATCCAGTTTAGGAACTTGTTCACATACGCAATTAATCCTCTATGCAAATGAAAAATGGATCAACCAGAAAGAACTGGTTGATCTCATAATACGAACGGTTAGGATAAGACGTTGGAGACAAGTTCACTCTTTCCCTCATGATGACATTAGGCTATTTTGGGTGTCAAGGGGATTATCAAAACTATACAAATGATTTCAAGATATTATGTTCTGGCCAGTGATTTACTCCATAATTTTTTATTCCGAATGACATCACATTTTGTGAATTGAGAAGCTAATTACTTTTGTACAACACAATAATAGGATGCTCCTAAAAAGACCCACTGACAAGTGTAGCATAGTGTGAAAAAACCATTAATTGTAATAATCATCTTAAGGCATTAGGTTGGTCCTATGTTATAATCTGCGATATTTGCCTCTTTTTGTAGAGTGTAGTCGCAAAAACTGTTATTAAGCTTAATGATTACTTATCCAATGAAAGCAACCGCCTGTTGCTCTGCGTAAAGAAGGCGTTCCCTGACATGGACGACCTCACCGATAATAATTAGAGCTGGGTTAATCAATTTCATAGATAAAGCGATTGTATGAATATCCGCGAGTGTTCCAATAATTGTACGCTGGTTAGCGAGCGTGCCTCGTTCGATAATTGCCACCGGGGTTTTAGCTGATTTTCCATGTTTCAGCAATTCTTCTCTAATGAATGGCAACTGGCTTACGCCCATATAAATGGCAAGTGTATCGACGCTATGAGCAAGTAAATCCCAGCGGATTGGTGATTTGTCGCCGTGGCATCGACTGCCGGTCACACAAGCGAAGGAAGCTGCATAATCGCGATGGGTGACCGGTATACCAGCAGCAGCGGCAGCGCCGATAGCAGATGTAATTCCTGGAATGATCTCGTAATGAATTCCCCTTACTGCAAGCTCCAACGCTTCTTCACCGCCTCGTCCGAAAACAAACGGATCTCCGCCTTTTAGGCGGACGACCCTTTTACCTTCCAATGCGTATTCGATTAGTTTCTCGTTAATGAGATGCTGTGGCATCGCATGAATGCCAGGCGATTTGCCGCAAAAGATTAGTTCTGCATCAGGATGTGCGTATTCAAGTAATTTTTCATTTACAAGCCGATCGTACAATATAATATCGGCTATCTGTATACGGCGCGTTGCTTTGACAGTAATAAGCTCGGGATCACCAGGGCCTGCTCCGACAATATAGACGATTCCATTTGTAGTTTTCTTCATTGGATGCTTCTTTCCGAAGCGGCCGCAACCTCTATTTCTGATGATTCCGTATGACGCTTCGTTACTGCAGCAGAGCTTTTTTTTCGATGAGAAAGATATAGAAGAATACCAGTAAACACAGCACCGCCTATAAAGTTGCCGACCAATACCGGAATTTGATTCCAAAGCCACCAGTCTGCCATCGATACGTCAGCACCAAGCATCATGCCTGCTGGGATCACAAACATATTGACGACCGCATGCTCGAAGCCTTGTGCAAAAAAGGTTAATATAGGCAGCCACATTGCAAGTATTTTTCCTCCAGTAGATTTAGATGTCATCGCCATGACTACGCCAAGTGTCACCATCCAATTGCATAGCACAGCCTTAATGGTTACAAGAATGATACCGTCAAAGCCCATCTTCTGGTAGCCAAGAGTTTTTGTCTCGCTAAGCTGAATAAGCATTTGTGCTAACGGGTTGCTGATATCAGTGTCCATCTTCGTTATAGTCATCCCATAGAGGATAGCGTATAATCCACAACCGATTAAATGGCCTAAGATAACCCAACCATAATTAGCTATCATGCGGGAGATCGTTGTTTTACGTTCAAGGATCGATAATGGAATGAGTGCAAACGTGCCAGTTACGAGCTCAAGACCTAATAAAACGATAATGACAAAGCCGACTGGGAAAATAATTGCACCAGTGAGTCCGACAGTGGTCTGGGTAACAGCCGTGAAGGCAAGTGTTGTTGCAAAGGAAAGAATCGCTCCCGCGAGAAAACCGCGAACGACCATTTGTAAGGCGCTTAGGTTTGCCTTTGTTGTTCCGGCATCAATCATAGCATCCAGTACTTCGGTAGGCTTTACATACGACATACACCACTCCACCTTATATCTTTATATAAATAGAGCCGCTTATGTGGTCGATTTCTGTTTCAAAGGTTCTAATGCAACCGTTATCCGGCTCTAGCACACTGCCGCTCCTTAGATCAATCTTCCAATCATGAAGCGGACAATGGATGGTTGAACCACATACCATACCCTCAGATAGCAAACCGCCTTTATGAGGGCAGCTGTTTTCTACGGCGAGTACACTTCCGTCTGATAGGCGGAAYATCGCAATATCGATATCTTTTATTTTAATTCTGCGTGAGCCTTTCATATCAATATCAGAAAGGTTAGCTGCCAATAGCTTCGTTGTCATAGGTATACCCCTCCTATATTTGTACCGGCTGTGCGCCAGGCAACTGCTCGAAATTTTTACGTAAGTCTTCATTCTCGACGATTTGTTTCCAAGGGTCAGTCGTTAAGCTGAGAGTTTTCTCTATGCGGCCCACAAGGGCGAGTCGATCTTCACGGTTCTCGAGCGCTTTCTTAATCGGAGTAAGGCCTATACGTTCCACCCATTGTGCGGTACGCTCATTCCATGTCGCGTTTTCACGGTAATATTGTAAAAATGCAGATGACCATTCCATAACCTCATCCTCGGTTTTTACAATGCAGAGAAGGTCAGTAGCTCTTACCTTTACGCCGCCGTTACCAGCGATATGAATTTCCCAGCCTCCTTCGATTGCCACAATACCGACGTCCTTGATTGTAGCCTCTGCACAGTTGCGGGGACAGCCGGATACCGCAAGCTTCACTTTGGCAGGCGCCGTCAAACGCTCAAACGCTTTCTCCAACTGTATGCCCATACTCATAGCATCTTGTGTGCCAAATCGGCAAAAGGTTGATCCGACGCAGGTCTTCACGGTACGCAGCGTCTTGCCGTAAGCGTGACCGGATGGCATATCTAGCTCTTCCCATATTTTCGGGAGATCCTCTTTTTTGACACCAAGTAGATCGAGCCTTTGTCCACCGGTGAATTTAACTAATGGAACTTCAAACTTCTCAGCGACCTCGGCAATTTTCTTAAGGTCAGCTGGTGATGTTACACCGCCGTAAATACGCGGTACGACCGAATATGTGCCATCCTTCTGAATGTTCGCATGGTAGCGTTCATTTGTGAATCGTGATTCCTTCTCATCAACATATTCTTCGGGATATAACATGCCTAGGTAATAGTTTAGTGCTGGACGGCACTTCGTGCAGCCTTCCGGATTATGCCATTCAAGCACATTCATAACTTCCTTGGTACTCATCAGACGCATCCGAGTTATTTCTGAAACAATTTCGTCACGGCTCAGCGTTGTACAGCCACATATACCCTCTTTTACCGGTTCGCCAATTGCATCGCCACCGTATAGGCTAAGGAGTCCTTCAACTAAAGGCTTACAACCGCCGCAAGAAGCGGAAGCTTTCGTACAGGCTTTAATGGCGCCTATGGTATTGCAGCCTTTTGTTGTAATTGCTTCGGCTATCGTCCCTTTTGCAACACCGTTACAGCCACAGATGATTTCATCATCTGCCATGGCTTCAAGCCTGTTATTACCCGAGGACTGACCTAGCAGGTCAGACGATATACCGAGCAACAGCTCCTTCTCGCGTCCTGCGACAGATTCTCTCTTCTTAATAGAAGCAAACAATTCCGCGCCATCCGATATGTCACCGAAGAGTACTGTTCCGATCAGCATTCCGTCTTGAATGATAATTTTCTTATACGTACCTGCCAAATCGTCTTGAATTTTTAGCGCGCGTGTACCAGGAGCATCACTGAAACGTCCTGCTGAGAACACATCAACGCCTGATACCTTGAGCTTGGTGGATGTGACTGATCCCGAATAGCCTGTCGTTTCGATGTTTGCCAAATGCTTGGCTATTACAGCCCCTTGCTCGTAAAGCGGAGCTACCAAGCCATAGGTAATGCCGCGATGCTCTGCGCATTCCCCAACAGCGTAAATACCAGGAATATTGGTTTGCATAAAATCATTGACTATGATGCCGCGATTAACATCAATCCCGCTGGCTCTAGCCAGCTCGATGTTTGGCCTGATGCCTACTGCCATAACCACCAAATCTCCATCAACCTCTGTGCCATCGGTAAAGGTTAGCCCGGAAGCACGTCGTTTACCCTTAATTGAAGCAGTATTTTTCTGCAAAAGAAACTTCATGCCTTGTGCTTCTAGCTCACGTTGCAGCATTTTAGATGCTGCTTCATCCAATTGTCGTTCCATTAAGTAGGGATGAATATGAACGACGTTTACTTCCATTCCTAAATGAAGAAGTCCTCGAGCGGCTTCAAGCCCAAGCAATCCGCCGCCGATCACGACTGCTTTCCTATAATTTTTGGATGCATCGATCATCATTTCACAATCATTAATGTCGCGGAATGCGATAACACCTTCCTTGTCAGCACCAGGTAGCGGTAGCATAAACGGATTGGAGCCAGTTGCGATAATGAGCTCATCGTAATCCACTTCTATGCCTAAATGAGAGGTAATCTTTTTGCGCTCTGAATCAATGTTTGTAACCTTGTGCCCCGTATGCAGCGTAATGTTATTTTCTTTGTACCATTCCCAGCCATTAATAATGATTTCCTTCATATCTGCTCCTCCTGCTAGGACCGAGGATAACATGATGCGGTTGTAGTTGGGATGAGGCTCGGAACCGAAAATCGTAATGTCGTAATTCTCTGGGRAAAGCTTGAGAAGATGCTCAATTGTTCTAACCCCCGCCATGCCGTTGCCGATAAGTACTAATTTTTTTTTGGAAGAAACCATAGTCTTCCTCTCCTCTCAGTCGCTGTATGAGTGAAAATAACAAAAGCCTGCCTCATATTCATGGAAGAACATGCGTCTCCCTAGAATACGAAAGCAGGCTTCTTTGCCGCTTCAGACGAATACACCATTGTATTCGAGAATGTTTGGTTACTGATAGCGTAAATATACAATGACACAGCATTATATGTCAATATATATAACATACACTTCTTAAATTTCTGGTTATCGACAAAAAAGAGGTTTTCGTGTTATATATAGTAACAATGATATTGATTTGTGTTGATACCTTTAAGTCGAATAGGAGGGAGCGCTTCTATATGCGTTCTTTGTTAGTAGTAGAACGTCCACTAGCAGCGGGAGTAGAAGCAGTTTCTCGAAAGGAACAAATTCCCAAAGATCAGACGCCGAAATATAGGCTTACAGACTACGGTTACCATGTCATAAGCACAAATGACGCAAAAAAGGCAATTCAACAATTAAGCAGCGCAGAAGCAATTATTTTGCACTTGCCATTAAATGAGACCAAAGCTTGGAGTGAGGTTCTTCTAAAGCAGAGGGCATTACCCTTACTCTGGTGGTGCAGCACCCCAATAGCTTCTTTATCTACAGCCTTCTGCGAAGATGATGTATCGATTGATGGTCTCCTGACAGCTACGATGAGCGAGCAAGAGCTGCACTGGGCGCTTCATTTCGCTTCTAAACAATGCTTCGAGAGACAGCAATGGCAGAACGAACGTAAACAGCTGGAGAGTAGGCTCGAAGAACGTAAATGGATTGATATGGCAAAGGGGATTTTATGCAAAATCAAAAACATTTCCGAGGCGGAAGCGTACGACGTACTGCGCAAGCAAGCGATGAATGAACGGAAGCGAATGGTCGATGTGGCAACGTCTATTGTTAAGGTTTATCAAATACTACAGGATTCAAAATAAGGGGGGCATGYGATGATTGCAAATCTATTAAAGGAAGTTGCCAGAGGAAAACGGGGTGCCAGAGATCTCAATTATGAGGAAGCGCTCGAAGCCGCAAATTCCATTTTGGAGTTGAAAGCAACCCCGGCGCAAATCGGAGCCTTTTTTATAGCTGAACGAATGAAGATGGAAAGCGTCGAGGAGCTAGAGGCATTCGTGACAGTCTGTCGCAAGCATGCATACCGAAGCCCATTACAACAAGGACTAGATTGTGCAGGGCCTTATGACGGGCGGAAGAAATCGTTCTTTACTACGTTTGCAACAGCATTTCTGCTTGCGGCGGCTGGGCTTCCAGTCACTCTACATGGAACAGCGCCGTTACCTCCGAAATGGGGGATTACGCTGCATGAAATAATCCTTGAATTAGGGATAAATACAGAGTGTATTCCACGTGAGCAGATTTTAAAAGCAGCAAAGGATACGGGTGTTCTTTATGTACCTGCTGAGCAATGGTGCCCACCACTAAAGCAATTGCGTTCGATTCGATTAGAGCTTGGCATGCGAACTGTGCTCAATACTGCTGAGAAGCTAATCGATTATACCCATTCGCCTTATTTGGTATTCGGCGTTTATCATAATACAGTGTTAGCAAGAATGACCCAATTGGCCACGAATTTACGATATAGAAAAGCACTCATCGTTCAAGGAGTGGAAGGATCTGAAGATCTGTTCATCGAACGTCCGACTCGTACATTTACCGTAGAAGATGGTGAATCTCGGCTTCAAATTATCGATCCCGGCACGTATGGCTTAGAGACTCCTATCCCTGATACAGATTGGACTCCAGCCGAGCAAATTCATATGACGGAAGCCGTCCTGCAAGGGGAAGGACATATTGCCTTCGTCAATCAGGTGCTTTTAAATGGAGCGGTACGACTGCAGTTCGTAGGCAAGGTAGACTCTATTGAGGAAGGTATTTATACATGTCAACATTTGCTTGACTCATGCGCTCCATGGGAGCTTTATCGCAAATGGCAAGGCGCGATGCTCGGTGGCGCTATTAACATTTTATGAGGATCAGGCAGATTTAGAGAACGCGCCGAGTGCGTAACGATCACCGGATTAAGGCGATGGCGAAGCTGCTTCAAACCCCGATACGGCTGCACATAAAAAGCTCTAGAACGACAAAAAAATACCCTTGGATTAAGCAAACAGCTTAGTTTAAGGGTATTTGGTTTATTTAATTGATTAATTGTATATTAAACGTTAACTTGAGAAGCATCAACGTCTAGACGGGCTTTGCCGCCTTTAGCCATCCATTTATGTTTCCATTTCATTTGCATGACCGTTAACAAAATAAGGGATGCCAGCGTCACAGAGCTGAGGATCAAGAAGCCGGAAGTGTATGAGCCGGTAGATTGATAAAGCTTTCCGAGAATTAGAGGGAGCGCATACCCGCCTAATCCGCCAGCAGCCCCAATAATGCCTGTCATGAGGCCTAGTTCACTGCCGAAGCGCTGCGGTACAAGCTGGAATACAGAGCCATTTCCTGCACCGAGACACATCATTCCGATGAAAAGCAAGGTAATGACGACAGGCAGTGGGGGCATGGCTGCTACTGCTGCAAGCATTAAGCCTGCGCCGCTGTAAAGAATCGTCAACATGCGCGCTCCTCCGATCCGGTCTGAAAGATATCCGCCAACAGGTCTAAAGAAGCTTCCTGCAATGACACAAAAGGTTGTGAAGTCAGCGGCTCTGACTGGGGATAACCCATATTGTGTATTGAAGAAGATGGTCAAATAGTTGGAGAGTCCGACGAATCCGCCAAAGGTTACGCAATAGAAAGCGCAGAACACCCATGCATCGCCTTGTTTTAAAACCTGCGCATATTGTGAAAGCTTTTTAGGCGCAGGACGGTTCGGACTATTTTTGGCAAAGATCGTGAAGATAATAAAGACGATAATGATCGGGATGATAGCAAGTCCAAAAACCATTTCCCAGCTGCCGTAATGTTGCGCCAAGCGGTTAGCAAACAAAGTAGAAATTACAGTACCGCTATTTCCTGCCCCGGCGATACCCATTGCAAGTCCTTGATGCTCCTTGGAGTACCACTGGCTGGCAAGCGGTAAGGCTGCAGCAAATGAGGCGCCAGCAACACCGAGCAGTAGAGCTACGATATAGAGCTGATCCAAGGAATGTACGAATTGCCAGCCCATTATTAATGGAATAAGAGTAAAGAGCATTCCGAACTGAGCCGTTCGTTTGGGCCCGATATAATCGGTCATGAAACCTAACACTAATCTTAAAATTGAACCTCCTAATATAGGAAGAGCTACGAGGTTTGCTTTTTGAACAGGATCCATCGGATAATCGGCCGCAATAATAACGCTGAGAGGACCAATAAGCACCCAAATCATAAAACTCATGTCAAAATACAAAAAAGCACTGAATAAGGTAGGTTTGTGCCCGCTATGCCAAAATCCTTTTCTCTCCATTCCAATCTCTCCCTTTTCTATTGTAATCAACTAAAAAAGCCGCAATCCGTCCTTATTAAGGAACGGATTGCGGCTTCATTGCCATAGGGGGCACGTCATTGTGCGACCACTTTTATGCATTGGATCACAAACTTTGTAACCCCAACTCGAATTATAGGGCGGTGTAATATTTATGTCAATATATATTACATAAAATATTTTTCGGAAAAATTGATTAAGATTGTGTTATATATATTGACATGTAAATTAACATGAACTAATCTATACATTATAGAACGAGTACAGCACAATGGCGTGCTAACTCTTGCGGCAATGATGCCTTTTCCCAGATGCGGGAAAGGGCTTTTTCTGATCATTTTTGTACCAATCATTCGCTGGAGGGATAACATGTCGGTCCTAAATCCAATTCAACCGCTTACGGCATCCGTATCAAACGCTTTAATGAAATTGACAAGGGAAATGAAGGAGCCGATTTGTGAGACGGTATCGTTAGATGATTGTCTATCCAGAGTACTTGCTCATGATTTTGAAAGCCCATTCTCCTTGCCACCTTTTCGCCGAGCCGCAATGGATGGATACGCCATTTACGCCGCATCATCGGGAGGTGCAAGCAAGGAAATGCCTGTGTTATTACAGGTTAAAGGAGAAATTCGGTCAGGCCAATCAGAGCGTATGTACGATATGGAGCCAAAAATGATGACTGCGGTTCGTATTTTCACTGGTGCTCCCGTGCCTGCTGGCTATGATACGATTGTAGTGCAGGAAGCAGCACGCGAACGTATGGACCTACGGGGATTATCCATTCAAATTGATCGTGCTTACGTAAAAGGACAACACATTGCCGAAAAGGGCGAGGATATCCGAAATGGTATGAAGGTGCTATACCGCGGAACGGCTATCAAATCGAAAGAAATCGCCATTTTAGCTTCTTTTGGGCAAACGGAAGTACAGGTATATAAAAAACCTCTCGTCACAATTATTCCGGTTGGCGATGAATTGCTCATGCCAGGCGAGAGCTTGCAATCCGGCAAAATTTTTGACGCGAACAGCTTCATGGTAAGCGCTCGGCTTAGGGATCTTGGAGCCTCAGTCATTCGTCATAGGTCCGTACCCGATTGCCTGAAAACGATTGAAAACGCGCTTAAGGCGGCGCTAGAGCAATCAGAATTGATCGTAACCACAGGAGGTGTATCGGTTGGTGATTACGACTTCGTAAAGCTGGCGGCGGAAAGCATCGGCGGCGTACCTTTGTTTACTAAAGTTGTCATGCGACCGGGAACGCCTACCTCTGCCTATCATTTTGGATCTAAGCTTCTCATTTGCTTATCCGGGAATCCATCTGCTTGCTTTGCAGGTGTCGAGCTGCTGCTTCGTCCTGCGATATTGAAGGCTATCGGAAGAAATGATTTTCGGACCGAGTGGATGGAAGGGCGTTTAATCGATTCCATAGCTAAACCGTCCCCTTATCCAAGATACGCGAGAGCATTTGTCTATCGCTCGGAGAAGGAATGGATGGTAGAGCCGCTGCGTCATGATAAGTCCGGTAATGTTGCTGCCTTCGCTAGAGCCAATGCTATCGTACAAATACCAGCCGGGGGGGCTGGCGCGTCAGCTGGGCAAGAGGTTCGTTTTGTTTCTTTAACAATCTAGGAAATTGCACGAGTGGATGTGAGCATAGGTGAGTAGAGAGAAACTAGTCGTTATAGGAAATGGAATGGCAGGTATTAAATGTGTGGATGAAATCATCAAGCTTGCGCCAGATAAATTCCAAATTACGGTATTTGGCAATGAGCATCATCCGAACTATAACCGTATTTTATTATCAAAGGTGCTTCAAGGAGACTCTTCCATTGAAAGCATAGTAATTAATGATTGGTCTTGGTATGTGGAACGGGAAATAAGTCTTTTTAAAGGCGAGACTGTCGCTCATATTCATTCAGATTCACAATATGTAACGACCATATCCGGCATTCGTGCCGATTATGATCATCTCATTATAGCAACCGGCTCTTCTGCCTTTATTCCGCCCATTGCAGGAGTTCATAAATCTGGCGTCATCTCGTTCCGTAACATTGACGATTGCAAGATGATGATCGAATACTCAAAAAAATATAAGAAAGCCGCAGTGATCGGCGGCGGCTTGCTAGGGCTTGAAGCTGCACGAGGCTTGTTAAATCTCGGCATGGAAACAGATGTCATTCACAATGCGCCTTATTTAATGAATCGTCAGCTCGATCGTATGTCATCCGACATGCTTCGCAAAGAATTGGAAGAGCAAGGGATGCGATTCTGGCTCAGCAAGGAAACGGAAAGCATTACCGGATTAAATCGCGCTAAAGGAATACGCTTCACGAACGGCGATTCATTAGAAGCAGATTTAATCGTCATTTCCGTAGGAATCCGTCCAAACGTCGAGCTGGCCAAAAAGAGCGGTATCGATACTAAAAGAGCAATCATCGTGGACGATTACATGCGAACGAGCAAACCCAATATATATGCCGTTGGTGAATGCGCGGAGCATCGTGGCGTCGCTTATGGTTTAGTTGCACCGCTTTATGAGCAAGGGAAGGTGCTGGCCAAAAGTATTTGCGGACATAGTTCAGAGCCCTACTTAGGTTCCGTTCCATACGCACAGCTCAAGGTTTCAGGGGTCGAGGTTTTTTCAGTCGGCGAAATTCGTCCGGAAGAAGCAGAGACCGCTATCCAGCAGTTTGATGGTATTCACGGAACTTACAAAAAAGTGACGATGAAGGAAGGTACGGTGCGCGGAGCTATATTGTATGGCGATACAGCGGAAGGAACCGCCTTGCTTGGCTTAGTGAATAGAAGAGCAGCTGTTGTGGAGCTTATTGCTCCTCCGAGCGCCGGAGGCGGCAGTGCAAAAGATGAACTAGCTGCTCAAATGCAAGAGCGTGAGATGGTATGTGCCTGTAATGCAGTAGACAAATCCGCTATCATGTGCGCCGTAATTGAAGACGGTCTACTAACGCTGGAGCAGGTTCGTGATCATACGAAAGCCTCAAGCTCCTGCGGAGGCTGCCGTCCCATCGTCGCAGCGATCGTCCAATATGCGCTTCAACATGGCAAAGATGCTTTGAAAGCATCGGCTCCGCCAATTTGCAGATGCACCGATGCCAGTCACGAGACGCTGAAACATCATATTGCTGCCAATCCGATGTCTTCTGTTCATGAAATGAAAACATCATTAGGCTGGAAGATCTTATCCGGCTGCACCGTTTGCTCTTCTGCCCTGCACTATTATTTAGTTATTTATCATCCACAGGCTGCTAATCTAGATAGAAATATCGCAGCTGAATACAGTTTTAGCATAAACTCTGCCCCTGCAAATCTAGATTTAATACGCGGTATCCATGCTGAGTTTGATTTGGTTTCCCTTGGGAGCGAGCTAGAAAGCTGCTGCGCAAGCTTGCCTTTCCCGGCACCAGTGAAAGCGGCTATTTCACCCAGCATTCAAAATCCGGCCGGAGTACTTGTTCATGATATTGGAATCACCGGAGCGCCTTCGGGGTGGGAAATCTATGTTGGCGGGCATTCAGAACACCCCGTTAAGCAAGGGCAGCTTATCGCAGTAGCAGAGACAAACTCACTCGCATTAGCGCTGTCTTTAGCTTGCCTCCAGCTATACAGGGAATATGCCGAATTTGGCGAGCCGGTTTGGAAATGGCTGGAAAGAGCAGGAATCATAGAGATTAGAGAAAGGCTGCTCGATAGCAGCTGCCGAATGGAGCTTGCTGGTAGAGCAAAGACTGCTGCCGCAGTGCAACAAAGGATGAAAGGACTTGGTGAGGGTATATGCAGCAATCGTTAATTCATAAGAGCAAGGATTCAGGCTTCGTCATGGATACGCAATGTCCGTTTTGCAGCGTGCAATGCAAGATGCGCATAACGAAAGAACCGACTGTCCTAGAATCAAGCAGGCCTTCCTATGTGATTGAAGGAATTGCTAACGCTGCTTCGGAAGGACGACTATGCGTGAAAGGCATGAATGCACATCAGCATGCAATTAGTCCAGAGCGTCTGCTTCAGCCATTAGTAAGGAAAGATGGCCAATTTGTCGCTTCGTCATGGGAGGAAGCAATAAACGCAATTTGCAGTAAATTCCAAATCAGCAGCAAGGATCATGGCCCTGATTCACTTGGTGTATACGGAGGTGGATCTCTGACTAACGAGAGCGCCTACTTGCTCGGGAAGTTCGCCAGAATTGCGCTGGGAACAAAGTATATCGATTATAACGGTAGGTTTTGCATGTCAGCTGCAGCGTCTGCTGGCAACAAAACCTTCGGCATCGATCGAGGGCTGACCTGCCGATTATCCGATATTCCGCTTGCTCGGTGCATTATTTTGGCAGGAACGAATATAGCTGAATGTCAGCCCACGTTGATGCCTTATTTCATAAAAGCAAAAGAAAACGGAGCCATCATCATCGTCATTGATCCGAGAGTTACGGCAACGGCTGCGATTGCCGACATCCATTTGCAGCTTAAGCCCGGTACGGACGCTACACTTGCTAATGGACTGCTGAAAGTGTTGCTTGATGAGAAGCTGATGGATGAAAAATTTATTACTAAAAGAACCAATGGATTTGCAGAATTAAAGGATCATCTCTCCAGCATTCAGCTGGATGAGGTGGCAAATATAACGGGCTTAAAAGAAACTGCCATCCAAAAAGCGGCTATTGCGTATGGACGCGCGGAATCCGGTATTATTTTCACTGCGAGAGGCGTAGAGCAGCAGACTGATGGCCATATGGCGGTACGAAACTTCTTGAACCTCGTAATCGCAACGGGAAAAGTCGGCAAACCCGGCTGCGGCTACGGCGCCGTGACCGGACAAGGCAACGGGCAGGGGGGAAGAGAGCATGGTCAAAAAAGCGATCAATTGCCAGGGTATAGGAATATAGAGGATGAACAGGACCGCGCATATGTAGCTAGCGTCTGGGGAATTGATCCTGCGGAGCTGCCGCGAAAAGGTGTGTCCGCATACGAAATGATGGAGCTTGTTCATCAGCGCGTTATTCGTTCGTTGTTCGTGATGGGCTCTAATCCAATCGTATCTAATCCAAATGCCAATTTGGTTGAGGAAGGGCTACAAAACTTAGATTTTTTAGTCGTTGCAGACATGTTTTTGTCAGAAACAGCGAAATTGGCAGACGTTGTATTGCCAGTGACGGCATACTTGGAAAATGACGGTACTTTGACTAATCTAGAAGGCCGTGTGCTTTTAAGAGAAACTGCGATCACTGCGCCCGGAGAGACAAGGCATGACTGGTCTATTTTATGCCAAATTGCCGCAGGAATGGGGAAACAACAGCATTTCTCCTTCCATTCATCCGAACAGATCTTTGAGGAACTGCGACTTGCAAGCCGTGGTGGATTAGCAGATTATTATGGTATTACTTATGAGAGATTACGGCGTGAGGGAGGCGTGTATTGGCCATGCGCCTCAATTGATGAGGACGGAAATCAAGGAATAATGTTTGCTGATTCGTTTGCCCATTCGGATGGAAAAGCGATCTTTATGCCGGTAGCAAATCGCTTTCCTCAGGAGAGACCTTGTGAAGAATATCCACTAACAATGACGAACGGAAGAGTGCTGTCTCACTACTTGACGGGTGTCCAAACACGTAGAAGTCCGTCTTTAGCTGCACGAAATATCGAAAACTATATTGAAATTCATCCGAAGACCGCTCAAAAGTATCGTATAGAGGATGGCGAATGGGTGGAGGTGACCTCACTTAGAGGCAGCTTCAACGTTAGAAGCAGAATCACCGATAAGATTATGGAGGATATTCTATTTGTACCCATGCACTGGGGCGGCGTTCAGAACGTGAATAAGGCAACCAGTCCCGAGCTTGATCCCAACTGCAAAATGCCGGGCTTCAAAACTTCGACCGTTGCGATTACGCCGCTGCGTTTGATGAAATAAAAGAAGAACCGTTATAAGATCTCAACATTCTGTATCCAAAAGCCACCTAACGGTATTTCTAACTAAGCTATTTGAAGTGGTTTAAAATTTGTTATATAAAAATAGATACAAACCTCCATATATATATATGGTAGTATATGGTTCTATCGAGCGATAAAGTGTAGAGTTGCCTTCTAACGGCTAGCCGTATCCAAGCAAAAGGTGATCCGATCGCTGATCTATATGAGGACATAGCGGCGGAGGAGAAAGCTAGGGCGACGTATCAGTGGCTGATTGATCTAACAGACGATGTGGGTCTGCAGGATAGCTTGAAGTATTTACGGGAGCGGGAGATTGTGCATTCACTGAGGTTTCGGGAAGCGGTGGAAATACTTAAGGATAAGCGGGATGAGAAGATATTTTATTAGTGGGAACCTCTCTACAGGGTGCTGCGGGGAGGTTTTTTGCTGACTGTTGATATTAACCTCCCTCGGTACAATTTGACAGAAATACGGAAAAAGATAGTTTCAGTACCACTGTTGAATAACAAGGCAACATGAAGGCGTAGGAAATAGAGGGGTGAAATTCTACCCCATTTCCTTCCATATACTGCAAGTATGCTCCGCACCACCCCTGGGGGTTTACACGATTTGTGAAGATTTCTATTACAAAGGTTTCCATCGATCCGTGTTATAGTGATGTTCCGATGCACTATGGGAAATAATTCTTGATTGAACTGGTAATCATAATACCAGTCCAACCGGATTGGAGGAAACTAGGAAAAAATGGCGCACCTTGTTAGGTTCTTAAAACAACATTTCGCGCATAGCGATGATTTCGCGGTCGAAATGAAGGAAACAAACGGAGGGCAAGTGACTCTCTGTTATTTGAAAAGTTTGGTTGATACCTCTCAAAATTTCGATTTGTTGAAAAGGATCCCTGAGTTGATTGATGCGAAGGAGGGGGGGGATAATACGGCGCCTCAGATGGAGTCCAAGTCTAACATATCCGAATCAGAGGCGGTTAATGAAGTCCTCATAGGCAACTTGGTCCTTGTTCACCGGACAGGAAACCTATCTTTAAAACCTACTTCCCGTTCTTTGCAGAGGTCTATCGACACGCCCCAAAGCGAAAGTCCCACTCAAGGTGCCTCGGACGCCTTCACAGAAAGCCTAGACTCCAATATCGGCATTCTAAGAATACATTTGCGGTCTGATAGACTTGCCATTCGCCAACTTGAAATGGGGGTAGTCAGAAAACGATCGGTTGCTGTATGTCACATTCAGGGCAAGAACAGCTGTAATATAGTGATCCAGATCGTATCCTTGCTTGAGGAGCAGAGTCAGACAGAGGTAGGAAATATCCAAGATCTAGCACGAATATTGGGTCAACGTAAATGGAGTCCAGTTCCGCTATTTTATACGTCAGAAATGCCGGAACAGGCTGTAGCACTCTTGTTAAAAGGTCGAGTGTTGTTGCTGCTTGATCAAATGCCTTACGCGCTGATAGCCCCTCCGAAATTGATGGACCTATGGAATATTTATTCCGACAGGAATATGCAGGAATCCATAACGCTTTTCCTACAAGGGTTAAGGATTCTGGGCCTGCTTATAGCGCTTCTTGTCCCAGGGCTCTATGTTGCATTCGTCGACATCAATCCGGAGTTATTCCGAATCGACATGGCTTTGTCCGTTGCCAAGAGCCGGGAAGGCGTCCCTTATCCGCCTCTTTTCGAGATGCTGCTCATGCTAATCGTCATCGAAATGATCGTAGGCGCAAGCGTGCGGCTTCCGAAAAGTATCGGTCCGACGATTACGATGGTTGGCGGTATCATCTTGGGCCAAGCTGCCGTTCAGGCGCAATTGGTGAGCAATCTTCTGTTGATCGTCGTAGCCGCATCGATCATCGCGAACTTTACATTTGTCGGGTTACAGAATGCTTTAATGATTCGCTTGTTTAAATATGTAATTGTTATTTTGGGCTCCATTTTCGGTATTTTGGGAATTTTCGCCGGTCTGGTTTGGTTGCTGTTTTATCTATCGGGCATCACCACATTCCAAGTGCCTTATCTAAGCTTAGATATAAACCCGGAGGAAAGTCATGAGTAAAAGCTGGAGCATAACGATTACGTTTTTCGCGGTTCATCTCAGTTTAATTTTTTTCCTATATCCAGAGAACATGATCGAAATTGCAAGATTTGGACAATGGGCGTACATATTGACAGGGTTTACGCTTGAACTTCTCTTCCTTCGATTTTATTTTAGCGGACTCGCCGCTTTCCCGGGAGAAGACTTGACGGAGATAGTTCGAAGGTACGGTATATGGACCGCAAGAATTTTGCTGTTGCCACTTGTCTTTTATTTTTTTATGAGTTTTGTGTTGTTGAACCGAAGTCATGCGGAGTTGGTGACGGTTGTTTTTTTGCCTAAGACTCCGATTTGGGCGATACTGCTAATCATGCTCGGCATCCCTTTGCAAGCAGCAATACATGGCTTAAAAGCTATAATGCGGGGGTCTGTCATCCTTATGTTTGTCGTTCTGCCTTTCATTTTATTTTCTTTAGTGACCTGTTTTCAAAACACAAATCTGAACTTTGTTTTTCCATTGAACATTGAACCGTCCTTTTGGAGGAAGGAGAGCTTCCTAACAGGAATGCTTGCCCATTCGGCTTTCTTGTTTCTAGGAATGACTTCATCAAAAATCAATTTTTCTTCCAAACGTCTCCGCTTGATGCTGTACTGTACGATGGGGGCGTTACTACCCTTGTATTTTCTTGCTAATTATATTCCATTATTGATTTTTGGTCCAGCCACGGCGGTGAGGTTTCCCTTTCCTTTTCTTAGTGCTCTGGACACAGTAAATTTGGAATGGCTTTTTGTTGACAGAATTACGATGTTTTATTTGGTCTCTACCTTATCCTTTATATTTATCTATAGCTCGATCTTACAATGGATGGTTGCAACTATGCTTGCCAAACTGTATGTTCCGATTTCCACTAAAGTTCTCTGCTGGGCGGTAACCTTGTTAGCGTATTGGGTATCGGTATCAATTCCAGATTGGGAGATGATCGAACAACTAATTATCTTGGACACTCCATTACGGCTGTACAGTATCGGGTTTATCCCACTACTAATATTTGTCGTCGGAATAACGAAGGGCAAGGGGAGGCGAATTCAATATTGAAGCGATGGACGAAAGCTTTCATTGCGATGACCACAATGCTCATGGCATTAACAGGTTGCTGGGACTCAAAGCCAGTAGATAAGCGCTTACTCCCACTTATTATGGGGGTCGATCTGGATGAAGAAAAAAACACATATATTGTTAGTTTGAGGATACCAGATCCTCTAAGTGGCAGTTTTTACTCTGCTCACGCAGAGGCCTATACGTTCAGCGAAGCACTGGACCGCATGAGGATGAACGAGGAAAGAAGCATCGACTTACTTCATGTCTCTCTTGTCTTGGTAAGCGAAGCTCTCGCAAAGAAGGGAATTGAGGACATAACTCAATATATTATGAGGGCACGCGAACTTAAATCGAAGGTTACACTAGCTGTTGTAAGAGGTAATGTCGCCAAATTGATAAGCGATCAGAGTAAGAAGCGCAAAGAAAGCAGCACAGAGATGCTGGATTTGTTCAATACGAGCGCGGGCTGGACCCCT
The DNA here is from genome assembly GCF_052115145.1 of Paenibacillus sp. 2TAB26. Classification (NCBI taxonomy): domain Bacteria; kingdom Bacillati; phylum Bacillota; class Bacilli; order Caryophanales; family Paenibacillaceae; genus Paenibacillus; species Paenibacillus sp. 2TAB26. The sequence continues at coordinate 13,458 of NZ_JBFRGC010000048.1, read as the reverse complement.
AATATAGCGCTTACTCATGCTTGGGAGGTGTACAGGGACATCCTTTCCCCTACAGCGGATATCGTGCTTCCCATTATCAATAAGGGTACCGAAACCATGTTTCAGATGGAAGGTTCGGCATTATTTCATAATGACCGAATGGTCGGATTCATATCTTCGGACGAAACAATGCTTTATAACCTATTTCACGGCCGATTCATAAGTGGAATCGTCGAGGTCACAGAGTCTGCTAGCTTACAAATTGTAGATGCGAATGTCAAGAATCAGACTTCATGGGAAGGAGGGTCTCCGAAGATTAAAAGTACGATGGAACTGAAAGCAATCGTGTTAGAGGCAAAAGCGAAGAACGTCTTGGACAACAGGATATTAAAGCGCGAACTGGAACAGCTCCTTGAAAAGCGGTTTCAATTGCTATTCATCAAGATAAAACAGGAACATTCTGACATTCTGATGACCGGAGTAATCTTTCGAAAGAAGCTCACGCAGAGTCAAATCGATGAATGGGAGAATCAACTATTTCCTAAGCTAGTTATTGATTTTCGGACGGTTGTGGATATACGGAACACCGGGGATATAAAAATGAGGGAATAAACTGAATATTCTTTAAAATTTGTAGACATCTTTTGAAGGTAGCTTTGTGAAATAATTTCGCTTTATGTGTTCGCAACCCTCAAAAAGCCCAAGAATTAGTGAACTAGGGGTAGATTTTCGTTAATGGATTTTAATCATTGGAGTCGCTGGAACCTCCATTGATATAGGGTTGGATCCTGCGCAAACTTGTTCTTCGGGCTCTTTGAGCCTGCAAAGGATTAACTAGTATATAACATACCCTTCACTTTGTATTCACTGAGCAAGTGTACGATGGTAGTGTCCGGATGTTTTAAAATGACAACTGGTTTTATCTTATGCATCTCGGTTTATGCCAGATCACTTGAAGATTAATTGATCTCGACCATAGGGCATATTACATTTAATGAATGCTTTATGACTGATTTTCCTTTTGCTACATCAATGACAGGTTTCATTGATTTCCTCCTATTATTTCTTCGCCAGCAATCCCACTACCACTATTATTTCTTAAGTTCTCTATTACTTGGTTAATATACTAAATAGCTGATAATTAAAAAAACTCACTTGAAAGTCATTCATTCAATTAAAGAAAATAAATAAGGTGAATCTTCTTTTGGTTACAAGCTCCTCCTAAATTTCATTTTCCAATATTTAGTTCATCAAGTCTGTCTAGTTGAATATTTAATTTGATTATTGGGTTCTTATCTCTGGCTGAAATAGATTAAAGCCATTGGGTGATGCAAAATTAGATGTTTCATAGTGGCTATAGTGGCTATATTTATTGTCATTTTCTTCATGGCTGGCACTTGAAAATATCCAGATTGATTCATATATTGCCATACTTCATATGCCTGCTCAGAGCAGTTTATTGCTCCTTGTTGCATTATTGTTCTAAGCTGCGGGTTAGCAATTCCAGTGTGGCAATTATTTTCATAGTTGCCGATGCCTTATGAAGTCCAAGTAAATGTCATCAAACTGTACTGGGGACATATTTGGGCTTTGCATAGCGGGATTATCAAGCCCGTATATTGGCATGAAATCGGTAATTAACCGAAGGAGACATCATTTGTTGTCTTTGTCCATTCATGTTTTGTAATGTTTGGACGACAAGATTGTATTCACTAACCGCAAATCATTATTTGAGCTATTCTAGGATCCTTTGCATAAGGACGATATAGCTTGCATTGATAGTGGACGTCAAAATCTCATGAGCTTCCACCGTTTCGTGAGCTCCTAAATGTGCTGTCAAGTTCATTCCTCCTTCAAGAGTTGGCCGAACATAATTAGAATGCCGATCCCAATGGATTATATACAGATGATCCTTTGATGATGGAGGAACCATCCATGACGCATATTCAACTGTCATTTTGTTTATTGTAAGATTAAGGCTTATATAGCCCAATTAAAAGTGGGAGGAAATAATAAATGACAACAAGCAGAAACCATCAAGGAGCGCATGAAATAGGACAAACCGAAGAGCAGTTGAATAATCAAATTGAGGCAGCAGTTGAAATTCAAGGTGAATCCGAGATCGATGAAAACATTATCCAAGCTGCTAGTCGATCATATCAAGAAACCAAGAAAGAAACAGAATAGGAATGAATTTCGATTTAGGTAACTTTCGTAAGGCTGCCGATTGTCGACAGCCTTTTCCTCGCAGTTCATATGCAGTTCAGGCTTCATACTCACCTATACAGGCGCGGAGAGTTTCAAAAATACAATACGCTCTCCCTTACAGTTAAATGATCCTCGGAGTCACATGATATGTTCTTTTATTCCGGCTACCTAAGACCCTCTCTAAATCTTCTAGGGCGGATACGAATGGGACTTTTCTTGGCCGTATGCATATGCGACCGGAATTTCGAAATATACCGATGGCTATCAATTGGCAACCGAAAATAAGCATTTCGGATAACCAAATATAACCAACCGTGGATGAGCTAGCTTGGATACATAAGGAATGATTCCTTCTCCGAGTGTTCGGCGTACACTTTCGTTAAGGCTTGAAAAACTTAAAAAAAGTACCGACAGCTGCTAGGAAGAAATTAAGAATAACTGAGAATAAGCTTTTTTCGATTATTAAACTAGACCAAGTAGAAATAAATCCCGATCCTGTACCTGTTATTGATCCTAACCCGAATAATGCAAGTAGCCACGCCTCTTTCTTTTGATTCAATTTGCTCCCTTCTGGATAGTTTGTCCTTTCTAGCTCCTTGGTTTTTCGCAATGGCACTTTCCTATGACGTTCATTTGTCTTTGACAAAGTACGTTTTTAACAAACTACCCAAGGTGTTATACCGATGTCTTTTGCACGTAAGAAGTGAGTTAAGACTCCCAAACCGGCCGAGTGATGACGAAAATTAAGGTTTTAGATCAGTCACTTTTGTCTACATAATGAAGTTTTCTCAGGAAACGATATAATGATGGCAAATCGTACTGCGACACTAATGGATAGGGGCATGATCATGAATGAATAGCGAGAATGCAGTGGGGAAAATTAGAGACACCATGGTTCTGCTGGAAGGCGTGGACGATCTTGACGCATTAGTCCAAGCGATCGGGGATGCGGATTTTGTATTGCTAGGAGAAGCATCTCACGGCACGGCTGAATTATATACGTGGAGAGCAGAGTTATCCAAGAAGTTGATTGCCGAGAAAGGATTCTCCTTTATCGCAGTGGAGGGGGACTGGCCGTCTTGTTATACATTGAATCGTTATGTGAAACAATATGTCGGGTCTGCGTCAAACGCCCGAGAAGCGCTTCGCAATTATACCCGCTGGCCGACCTGGATGTGGGCAAACGAAGAAATTTTGCAATTTACGCAATGGCTTTATGATTACAATAAGCTTCAATTAGTAAAGAATAAGGTCGGTTTTTATGGCATCGACGTGTATAGCTTGTGGGAATCCATTGATGAAATTTTAAAGCATTTGGAAAAGACGGGTTCTCCGGAACTGGATGCAGCTCGCAAAGCTTTTGCCTGCTTTGATCCTTATGGCCGAGAGCCACAAAATTATGGGGTATCCGCCGCATTTTTATCCGAAAGCTGCGAGGAAGAGGTTGTGAAGCTGCTGGACAATCTTCAGACCAGAAGACAGCGAAGCGATAACGGTGATGAAGCGTTGCTAAGCGATGAGCTGAATGCTTTGGTCGCGGTGAATGCCGAACGATACTTCCGGTCGATGGTGCGAGGAGGACCCGATTCATGGAACGTACGGGACCATCATATGGTCGAAGCATTGGAAAGGATTAAATCATATCACGGCCAAGCAGCCAAGGCCATTGTATGGGAGCATAATACGCATATCGGCGACGCGCGGGCAACGGATATGAACGCAGATGGAATGATAAATGTAGGACAGTTGGTCCGGGAGAAGTACGGTGAAGAGCGAGTATATGTGGTCGGTTTTGGTACGCATCGGGGAACCGTTACCGCGTCCGACCGATGGGGCGGGGAAATCAAGACCATGAAGGTGCCGGATGCCCAGCAGAACAGCTGGGAGGATATAATGCATCGTGCGGGCGCCTTTGATAAAATGCTTCTTTTTGACCGAGAGGAGTCTCTCTTTGTTGAACCAGTCGGACATCGGGCGATTGGCGTGGTGTACAATTCATGGCATGATCGGGGTAACTACGTTCCTTCTATCATTTCGCAAAGGTACGATGCTTTTATTTATATCGACGAGTCGCATGCACTATCACCTCTGAAGCAGGAGGTTCTGCATATTTGAACATTCGACAAACCTATGTGTAAGGAAAAGGGATGTTTTATAACAGTAAGCATCCCATATAGCATATGGACGACATGTTTAGATTCACATACCGGTCCTAGATTGACTCGATGTAGGCTATCGTGGTCGGTCAGATACGGGATTCTTTACAGTCAACAGGCCGAAAAAATTGCAACTATTAGACTTGCAGCAAAAACATTCTCTGAAAATGACGAATAGCTGTTGCAGCGCAAGCCGCTCCTCTCGCGAAGATCCGCTGCATGTGAATCGAGCAGGAGGTGATCCTAATTGAAGGTCAGCTCAGTCGGATAAGGCCCGAATGATAAATATTCCGGGTTATAAATGTTTCTTGGCATGATGCTATCACATACGATGAATTGAAGAATAGTATTCTAAAAAGAACGTGGTATCAAACAAAGCATGTCCCGCTGAGGAAACTGCAACGACAACGCCGTCATTGAGAAATTTTTGGTATCTTGAAATCTGAATTCCTTTATTTAAAGGGGTTTGAAAGTATCGAACATTTTAAACAAGAGATCTACACATGCATCCATTATTACAATCACAAACGGATTAAATCCAAACTAAAGGGCATGAGTCCGGTACAGTACCAAACTCATGCCCAACTAATCGCCTAGCAAAATAAACTGTCTAACTTTATGGGGTCACTTCAAATGAGATTGGTTTTTTGGTATTAGCATTATACATGATAGCTCTTAAATGTAGAATTAAGAAGCATTATCCTCGTAACAAACAAACTTCCGACTCGTCTTATTCCCATCACAACTAAACACAATCTTCTTATCTTCAACAAAAGTCTCCAGATGAACGTTCTTGCCCCAAAGCTGAACGACATGAGGCAGCGTACGCTCCACATACTTCAGATCCAATTCCATACCCTCATACTCGTGGATTAAATAAAGCTCACCCACACGATTAAAATCCCCATCCTTGACCATCAAGCTAGGAAATCCGCCGTTTACTTTCGAATAAACAAGCTGATCGCGAATTTTCTCCCACGACTTATCGGTAATTTTCCATTCAGGGCCTTTTTTCTCGAAAATGTACAGATCGAGATCATTAACCAGATCCTTCGTCAGGTAGTTGCGGATGAACGAAATATCGGAATCAAGCTCGCGTACCTCGAACATTTTTTCCCTGCCCTTGCAGGGAACGCGTCCGAAGCGTGCTTGTTCTTCCTTCGTTGGGTTATCGAAGCGTCGCTCGATATCCTCGAATATTTTTAGGCCCAGATAATAGGGATTCAAGGTATGCCGGGATGGCTGCACGACAGAAGAGTTTAGCTTAGCGAACTCAATCGTTTCATCGCTAGTCAGATCAAGCTCGCGTATGATCCGCTGATGCCAATACGAAGCCCAGCCTTCGTTCATAATCTTCGTCTCGATTTGCGGCCAGAAATAGAGCATTTCATCGCGAAGCATAGATAGAATGTCGCGCTGCCAATCCTCCAGAGTAGGGGAGTATTCCTCGATGAACCAGATGAGATCTTTTTCTGGCCGTGGCGAAAACGTTTGGCGTCAGCGGCCTGTGATTGAGCGGCTGATGCGGCGGCAAGTTATGAATTAACACCCTTGAACTCTACTGTTAAACTGACACTCCTACACGAGGATTTAATAGAGAAGGATATTCGCAAAGATGAAGGGAAGATTGATGGATTTAATATTGGCTGGCCTGTCATTCTCAGCAATTTAAAGAGCTTGCTCGAAACAGGCAACATCCTGCCAGCCTTTTAGTTTATCATTGGTCTTAGCTAAACCTCTGGAAGTCCCCAACTGGAGTGTAATCGTAGTAATAACCACGGTTATCAACGTCTGCAATGACAATGGCGTCTTTGGGGTTGCTCTTCGAAGGACAATTATCACTCTGTTACTGATATAATTAAATCTAAGGTGAGGTGTACAAATTGGAGCCGAATCAAGCGAATTACTCTGTTAACCACGCAGGTGCATTTTCGAATTGGAAACGTCACGGAAGGAATGCTAAAAGGAAAAATTTTTCTAAAAGATTCCTTAAAACTTACGAGCATGGAAGTTTCACTCAATAATCTGCCCCCAAAGGCGGAAATCCCCTTCTATCACAAACACCAAGAAAATGAGGAACTCTACATCTTTCTTAAAGGACAAGGTCAATTTTAAGTGGACGGAAATGAGTTAGATGTGTTCGAAGGAACTTCAGTTCGAATCGCTCCGGATGGAGTGAGAGCGTTGCGGAATACGTCTGCTTCAGAAGACCTGTATTTTATCGTTATTCAAGCCAAAGAGAACAGCCTAACCCAATGGGTGGAGACAGACGGGGTAATCCTGACGCAACCTGTCGAATGGGGGAAGAGCGTTGAGTTACTAACGAGTGATGATAGTTAAAAATAAAGGGTTCCACATATTATGCATGACTAATATGTAGAACCATTTATTTTATTTGATTTTCTTAAGTTTAGGTCTTGATAATTCTCAGTCTAACACTTAATTTTTCTAGTCTAAGACTTTATTTCCCTCTGACACCACAGCAGCAAAAATGTCGGTCTAAAGGCCGTGCAAGAAGTACATACAGCATTGAAACATTACGGGGCAACAGAAGCGTGGGTTGTTACCAACAGTGATTATACAGAGCAGGCTTATACATTGGCCAAATCTAACGGGATTCGATTGATTATGCGGCAGCAACTGATTGAGTTAATTTTGGTGATAAATCCTGATCAGACGGTTCCTAATTCAAACCAGATCAATCAACAGCTAGAACCTGAAGATGAAGTCGCAGTGCTTCAACATAGGGGCTGTTTAGCTTTTTGGATATGATACCTTCCCACTCATGAGTATTAACCCAATTCCATAGTGCAGGTCCATTATATACCAGGTCAGTAACAAATAACCGTGGCTACTTTGTTGGTAGTTTAGCTGTAAGTCGCTCATATCGTTCCCTGAAGGGGAGAGAGCGAATATCTTGTCCATCATCATAGAGCATGTCGAAAGCAACAAAAATCAGATTGTCATCATATTTCTTGCGGCTAACCCCGATCAGGACGCGCTGAAAGTTTGGTCGTGTACCGTCAAAGTAAGCAATTTCTCCATCAATTACACAGGCACCGATTCGTAGCGGTTTCAAAAGTTCTACAATCTCAGGAAATCGATCATTGCGAAGTTCTACGCGCTTTGAAAATATTTCTACGCCACCTACGCCGTCAAGTCTGACCAGGGTACTCACACCGTCCCATTTGATTTGATAGTCCCAGTCCGGACCGGTAGGTATATCCGGCGAAGTGATTGGGGCAATTGGTACGCCAGGCAGAACCATAATAGGGGTCGCGCCAACATTTTAACGTTATCTATACTCGAACGTGAAAAACCCTTGAAATATAAGGCTCTGCACATTGTTTACATGTATTCAATGTATTAATGTGGGAGTATCACAAAAAGCAGGCCATGACTGGAACAATACAGTCTTGGCCTGCTTCTTTCTGTCATTCAACTTTCGTCTCCGTTAGAGCAATCGTAAGACCATTAAATCTTCATCCCAATATTGATAACCAGTCTTTAGTGCATTCTGCTCTGTTCCATAAGTTACAAAGCCGGCAGTCTCGTAAAGTCGCTTTGCCGCGTCATTATTTGAGATGATTGTGAGGTTAATCTGTTCAAGCCCATCAAACTGTTTCGCTTTAATAACCAATTCTTGAATCAATGATTTACCTATTCCTTTTTCTCGAAATTCAGGTGAAACATACATAGCATAGACGTTACCCTTATGTGAAATCTTGGAGTTACTTTCCCTTACAAATGTTACAATACCAATGAGTTCACTGTTGATAAAAGCGCCTAAAGTAAATCGATTATCTGAAGCAATGAGATTACGTTGTAGTTGCTCAATTGGTTTATCTTTCTCTATTTCATACGTTGTCAAAAATGCCTCGGGATTTTCCTTCAGAGACTTTAACCTTAACTCACGATAAATTTCAGCATCCGCTGAATCCAAAATACGAATCTTCATTTTTTCACCTCGACATGCTCACATTTGAAACCATATGCAACATCATCATTGTAATATCCTGCCAAATGTTAGCTTAATGAGGCCGCCTTGATCGGTCCCGCGGCGGCCTCTTGTGGTTTGATTTCATTATCGTGCCCGTTAATTTAATCCTCTTTGCACTTTCCAACATCCTCATCTATTTCTTCGCTATCATAAAAAATCATCTAAAACTTAATGCACTGATTGAACCACCGAATGCCGTGATGCCATGCTGGACAATACAAACACAGCAATGATGGCGATGAGTACGCCGAGTACCCCGAACCAGGTAATGGATGCTAAAGAAACACGGTTAACGATCAGCCCGCCGATTCCTGCGCCGACAGCCATGGCAAGCTGCATCATGGAACTGTTCAAGCTCAGCATGACGCCCGAGGATTCGGGAACAAGCGAAACTAGGTTAAATTGCTGCGCGGGAGCTGATGTCCAAGCGGCAAAAGACCAGAGGATCAAAATGGCGATTACAGCAATGACCGACTGTCCGACTAAGGATAGCAAAATCAACGAAATGACATGAAGCACCATCCCTGAAACGAGCGTGTATTTGATGCCCCGTTTATCCGCACTGTAGCCGCCGACTTTCGAGCCAATCAAACTGGCAACACCGAACACGAACAGAGCAGCGCTAATCAATGATTCATTTAAATGAGTCACCTCTAGCAGAAAAGGTGATAAGTAAGTATAGGCAAGGGAATATCCTCCTAACCAGAAAAAAGTAATCGCTAAAGCAACCAAAACTTGAGGCCTTTTTAACAAAGCAAATTGTTTGATCAAAGGGACAGGCTTGTCGCCCTGCATACGTGGTATAACCGCAGCAATGACAAGCATGGCCAAGCCCCCGACGATTGCGATGGCCAGAAATACCGCTTTCCAGCCAAAAGCCGAGGCTACCATTCTGCCGAGCGGGACGCCGATGATGAGCGATGCGGTAATGCCCATGGTGACGTTGGCGATAGCGCTGGCCTGCTTACCTGGCTGAGCGATTTTGGCGGCGATGCTGAGCGCGTTAACTGTGACCACCCCGGCGCCTAACGCCGTAATGATTCTCGCGGCAATGAAGAAACCGAAGCCGGACAATATAAATGTCAGCAGATTTGCGGCAATAAAGAGGCCCAGCGAATAAAGCAGGAGCTTAAGCCGGTCCATTTTGGCCGTCAGCGCCATCAAAATAGGAGTGCCGACCGCATAGGCCAGGGAATAAACCGTAATGAGCTGACCTGCTGCTGCAACGCTTGTTCCCAACGTCTCTGCGATTCGGTCTAATATCCCGGAAACGATGTAATTGGATGTTCCAACTAAAAAGCTGATCAAGGCTAGAACGTAAACTTTCCATGTGCTCTTCATCATTCACTCTCCTGATATGTTTTAAATAGCTATATTTTATTTTTGTCGATAACGAGAAACCGCCACGGCTTCATTTTAGCAGCAGAAGGAGCCAGCGCGGGGCTTGCCGTAATGTTTTGGTCAATTCTTCCCGCGAGATCTTGATCTCGGGATCATAGCTACTAACCGACAGGCTTTCTCGAATAATATCAAAAAAAGTTGGTGCTCCCTCGTTTGCAACGGTTGTGAAACCGACATGGTTCTCTCCCCCCTTTTGTAAAAAATGGCATTTAGCATTTTTTAATACAACACTAGTCGTTTCAACAACATTTGTTGTATTTGTATGTTATAATATCAACCGAATGGTACGCAATCATCAATAACCATAAACCGTTGTATTGACAACACCATTTCTATAATGTCGTTTTACTGGGGAGATCTTAACTATGACAATTAAAAAAAATGAAGCTGATCCTCGTGTGATACGTACACGGCGACTCCTTCAAGACGCTTTTGCTTCATTAATTCAAGAAAAAGACTTTGAATCGATAACCATTAGGGATATTGCAGAGCGGGCTACTGTTAACAGAGCGACTTTTTATGCGCACTTTGTAGATAAATTCGAAATTCTTGAGGCCAGACTAATGGAATCATTTATGACAATCATAAATCGTAGAATAAGCGGTCACGAAGTATTGAATGAAGAATCAATTCAGAGTATTTTTCTGGGGGTATGCGAATTTCACAAGGGTCTAAGCACTATGTGCAAAAGAAGAAATACATCGCTTGTACCTGTATTCGAAATTCAAATAAAGGAAAAAATTCAAACGATACTTCTTTCTTTTATAGACAAAGATAAGATGCTATCGAATCCAAACGCGCAATTCTTAATAAATACAGCTTCTATCATGTTAAGTTGGGGGATATATGGGGCGGCTTACGTTTGGAATAAAGAGGGGTGTCTAATAAGTGCGGAATCATTCGTTAAACAGTCTTTGCCCTTAGTGATGAACGGAGCTAAAGAACTGCTGGGATAGGTCCTTTCGCTATGACTCTGCCCTGCCCGTTCAGATGAAACATTAACTTGAATCACGAGGAAGAAAATTGTATGCTGGCGAAAAAGTAGAAGTTGAAGGCTGCGGCGTCTTTACGGTAGGTAGAGAGTAACGCACCTCCCGATACTTCTAAAATTATTCCGCAAACGTTCAAAACAGAGCAAAAGAATTAAACGGGAAGGTATATTTTGAATTGGTGGGTTGCGACGCAATCATCATCATCCGCGAATGGAGTTGTTTTTGCGCTTTCTTCCTCGCAAGGCGATGATTTAAAGGGGGATTCGCCCGTGAAGACGGGGGTGGTTTCGGGGATAGGAATTATTGAGGTTGCTGCCTCCCCCGTTTCCGTTTCGCTTATGAATGCTGGCACGGCTCTCGTGTATCTCTCTGCTAACGTACCCGTTAAAGCAGTGCTAGTCGTCGTTCAAAACGATGTTTCAGCCGTGGGCCCAACCGGACCTACTGGCATGACCGGAGCAACAGGTACTACTGGAGGCACAGGAGCAACCGGCGGTACTGGTGCCACAGGAGCAACGGGAGCAATAGGTGAGACCGGCGGTACTGGTGCCACAGGAGCAACAGGAACAACAGGAGCAACAGGAGCAACTGGAGCAACAGGTTCGACTTAGATACTGGTGCCACAGGAGCAACAGGAGCAACGGGAGCCACAGGAGAAGCAGGTACGCCTGGCGGTGCGACAGGCGCTACGGGTTCTATAGGTCCGACTGGAGAAACGGGAGTGGCGGGAGCTACTGGAGGAACCGGACCTGCTGGGGGGACGGGAGCGACAGGTGCTACGTGCGACTGGTACTTTTCAACCTAATCCGTTTGAGGTTTGTGTGCAGGCGTGGGCGGTGGGCGGTAACGGTACTCAGGCCAGTCCTTTCGCAACGATACAAGAAGGCGTTGCTGCTGTTTCGCCTACAGGAACCGTTCATGTATTAGGCGGGACGTATCCAATCACTTCTCAAATTACACTTAACAAAGCTGGTATTACGTTGAAAGGCTATCCGAGTACGGTAATTATTTTGCAAGCGGCAGTCATTCTCTTTCTTGTTACTGGTAACGGCGTGACGATCAATGGTGTGACTATTACGAGTAATAATCCGTACGCTGTTGATTTTATACAATTTGCTGGAGCGAACCATAAGCTAATCAATAATGTTATCTTTGGCCCGCCTCAAGCTGGTCCGTCATCAGGGTGGGTCGTGAATCGTGCGTTTGTTTCGCAAGGCAGTGCAACGAATTTGATCGTACGTAATAATACCTTTTACACTTTGAGACAGCCTGCTTATTTAAACCCAAATTCAACAGGCCTTATTACGAATAATGTCACTTATAATTCGCGTGGATTTGTCGTTGACCGTGCTATATTTGTTTTCTCTGGAAACTCTTGGGGTAGTCCTGAAAATGCAGTTGATATTGCTTTATTAGTCGGTACGCTTACAGGTGCGCCTTACGACCCGCTAGCAGATTTATCAGCGAATAATAGTACTGCTAGCATTCAAGACAGCAGGTAAGCGAGGGAGCGATTATCGCTATCCCCTTTTGCTTCCAATAAACTGGTGGGCTAGATTTGATGCTTACTTTAAAGGTAAGGATATGTACCTGCAGAGTGATGGTTAATACACATTTAATGTGCTTGATGCGAGTTGCTAATTAAAGTTAGAAGAAGCCAAGCAAGATGTTTCTCCCAATCAAGAAGTGGTATCATTAGAATAGGAATTAAAATATCGGAGTATAAGAATATGTACCGAATGAAAATGATGGAGAAAATATTCTGTATATCAGAGGTATCGCCCCCCTTGGCCCCCACTGTCCGAAAAATAGAAAACCCGATCGAGTGAGATCGGGTTTTTTGTCTCATCGTAATGCATGTTAGCTTTTAAATGCAGAATTAAGAAGCACTATCTTCTTAAATCAAACAAACTTCCGACTCGTCTTCTTCCCATCACAGCTAAACACAATCTTCTTATCCTCAACAAATGTCTCTAGATGAACATTCTTCCCCCAAAGCTGAACGACATGAGGGAACGTACGCTCCACATACTTCAGATCAAGCTCCATACCCTCGTATTCATGAATAAGATAAAGCTCACCCACACGATTAAAATCCCCATCCTTGACCATCAAGCTAGGAAACCCGCCGTTTACTTTCGAATAAACAAGCTGATCGCGAATTTTCTCCCACGACTTATCGGTAATTTTCCATTCAGGGCCTTTTTTCTCGAAAATATACAGATCGAGATCATTAACCAGATCCTTCGTAAGGTAGTTACGGATGAACGAAATATCGGAATCGAGCTCGCGTACCTCGAACATTTTCTCTCTGCCCTTGCCGGGGACGCGTCCGAAGCGTGCTTGTTCTTCCTTCGTTGGATTATCGAATCGGCGCTCGATATCCTCGAATATTTTCAAGCCCAAATAATAGGGATTCAAGGTGTGCCGGGATGGCTGCACGACAGAGGAGTTYAGCTTAGCRAACTCAATTGTTTCATCGCTAGTCAGATCAAGCTCGCGAATAATTCGCTGATGCCAGTACGAAGCCCAGCCTTCGTTCATAATYTTGGTCTCGATTTGCGGYCAGAAGTAGAGCATYTCATCGCGAAGCATAGATAGAATGTCGCGCTGCCAATCCTCCAGAGTAGGGGAGTATTCCTCAATGAACCAGATGWGATCTTTTTCTGGCCGTGGCGGAAAACGTTTGGCGTCAGCGGCCTGCGATTGAGCGGCTGATGAT
>NZ_JBFRGC010000047.1:0-42850 GCF_052115145.1 Paenibacillus sp. 2TAB26 | reverse complement strand
CTTCCTCGTCATTAGAAAAGGATAGGTAGTCTCCGATGATGATGCCACGGAAATTTACAGCGCGCGCAACATGCATCTGCTGGGCGATGTCGATCCCGATAACTAAATGCTGAGCAGTAATTTTTTCAATGAGTTGATTTTGTCTTGCTTGTGATTTAAACTTCATAGTAGAGCGTCCTCCTGGATGATGGAATTTTTAGGGCTATGACCCGTTGCGTACTTCCATCGTACCGAGGCGCTCGTTTTTATGCAAAGCGGAAATTTAACGCTCTACAGGAATGATAACGGGTAACGATAACACCACGACATTCGGCAGCGGGCCACGCGATCGGCTGCCGTTGTTCATTGAAGTAACGGGCAGCAATGCCATGAAACAAAGTCATAATTTTAGACATCTGTATTACAATTGTTAGGTCGATTTGATATGCTTACTCCATTAGGGAGGGATCTGAAATGATTCGAGATAAATTTAAGCTTTGGGTAGAATCCAATAAGAGTGATCTAGCATATTTATCAATCTCTACAGAATATGTGAAGCATAAGAATCCTGAAAACAGTGTTCCTAACCCATCTACTGGCATAATTAACGAGTCTGAACGATGTTTGGGTCAAGTTACTGTTTGGGAATCTACACAGATGGAGTACGAGGTTGTTCACATTGAAACGGAAGAAATGATTTTATGGAGATATATTGAGAAGCTATCTGATGAACCCAATTTTGACGAAATACTGGCTGAGTACTTTCATGTCTTGCAAACAGGATTGAAGCCTGAAGCCAAAAATCATTCAGCTAACGGGACACGATAGTTGAATCACTGACAACCAGGCTGCCGATTACTTCGGTGGCCTTTTGTGCTTGTCATGAAAGCTTGGTCATAGCCTTTGAATCGGGTATAAAATGTTGACAATTATGCACCGCGGCGCATTTTTCGCCGATAGACCCGTTAAGCTGAACCTTACCATAAGTGACGGCGAAAAGTTGAGTTGAAGTTGAAGCTTTAATGCTAAATCTATCAGGAATAGTTCTCCATCATTTGATATAAATAATTTCGAAAGTCTTCAATATAGGTTTTGGGCTCTACAACTTTTAGATGAGTGCCGAAGCTTGCTAAAAGTTGAAATCCCATTCGATTTTGTGGGACATAAATGGTTGCTAATAAAAATCCAGAACTATGGTCTTCAATACTTCTTCGACCATACCTTTCGATGATTTGATCTTTTATGCTAGGCGATATCCATGCCTTAATCGTGACGAATTCAGGTAGATAATTTGCTTCGTGTATTTGCTCTGACCAATCGTCTCTAGGATGAAACGCGCGTTCATCCATAGTAATATGATCGATCCGAGATAACTTGAAAGTTCGATTTCCCTGTCGATGTAAACAGAATCCTTTCAAATACCAACTCGATTCGCTAAAATGCAGCTCATAGGGCTCGACCATTCTATTCGTTACAGCCCCGTCCTTATCTGTATAATCAAACGAAACCAGCCTCTTTTTTGAAATGGATTCTTGACATGTCTTTAAGGTTTCAAGAATCTCGGACCGACCTTCCCAATCATAAAACGACAGTTGAATGGAACGATTTAGAGACAATGGACTAACCATTGCCTCTATTTTTTTTATCGTTCTTTCAACTTCTTCAGTACGGAGGATTTGTTCCAATCCACCGAGCGCAGTTAATATATTCTGTAAATCGGAGCTGCTTAAAAGGCGTTTATCAACCTTGTATTCATCCATTATGCCGTAGCCCCCTTTGACCCCATTGACAGAGTAGATCGGGATGTTCGATAAGCTCAATGTTTCCATATCGCGAAGGATCGTTCTTTTGGAGACATTGAATAGTTGTGAGAATTCCGTTGTAGAAACAACCTCTTTTTTCAGCAATATCATGATAATCGAAATGAGTCTCTCCACTTTGTCCATAATTGCCCTCTTTTTTTACATGATTTCAGAATGGTGACACCTTAATGTCACCTTTTATCCATTATACTACAAGTATCACAAGAAGGAGGTTTTAATTCAATGTTTAATCCAACCGATTTTCCCAAGCCCACCCTTATTTCAGCCAACGGTGTGGAACTCGAAGTGTTTGAAGCAGGCCGAGAAAACGCAGGAAAACCTATTGTACTCTGCCACGGCTGGCCAGAGCATGCCTTTTCTTGGCGCCATCAGATGGACGCACTTGCCGTAGCGGGCTACCATGTCATCGTCCCCAACCAGCGAGGTTACGGCAACTCATCCCGTCCGACCGAAGTAACAGACTATGACATTGAACACTTGTCGGGTGATCTCATCGCGCTTCTCGATCACTATGGATACGAGGACGCTACCTTTGTCGGTCATGACTGGGGTGCATTCGTCGTTTGGGGACTGACCTTGTTGCATCCAAACCGCGTCAATAAAGTGATAAATCTGAGTTTGCCTTACCAAGAGCGCGGAGAAAAACCCTGGATCGAGTTCATGGAAGAAATACTTGGCGGCGATTTCTATTTCGTCCACTTCAATCGACAGCCAGGCGTCGCGGACGCCGTATTCGAAGACAATACATACAGGTTCCTTCGCAACCTGTACCGAAAGAACGAGCCTCTCAGAGCACCTGAGCCAGGTATGGCGTTGATCAATCTCGCCAGAGCAGAAACACCGCTCGGTGAGCCCGTATTGAGCGAAAGCGAGCTGGCCGTTTACGTCTCCGCTTTTGAAACATCAGGGTTCACGGGCAGCATAAATTGGTACAGGAACCTTGACCGCAACTGGCGCTTATTGGCGAAAGTGATCCCAATCATCCAGCAGCCGACCCTCATGATCTACGGCGACCGGGATGTGGTTGCGAAGTCTGAAAACCTGACAAAGTTCGTGCCCAATGTGGAAGTAGTCAATCTGGATTGCGGTCATTGGATCCAGGAAGAAAAGCCGCAAGAAACAAACCAAGCGATTTTAAAATGGCTGGAACAATGGGAGATGTAGTTTTTTTCAACAACCAAGAAGAGTTTAACGATTGGTTAGAAGAACATCATGCTGAAGCTAGTGAAATTTGGGTGGGCTATTTTGGGATAAGTACAGGGCGTGCAAGCCTTACTTGGTCTGCATCAGTAGATTCCGCTCTTTGTTTTGGGTGGATTGACGGTATACGAAAAACCATTGATAAACAAACCTATAAGATTCGCTTTACTCCGCGCAAAGTAAATAGTGTATGGAGTGCTGTGAACGTAAAGAAGGTAAAAGCACTAATACAGCTTGGAAAGATGAGACCAGAAGGAATGCACGTCTTTAACAACAGAACCGATGCACAAGGCTATTCCTCTGAACAAAGAAACGTGGATCTTGCCGAAGAATATGAAGAACAAATCAAGGCAAATCAAACAGCCTGGCTATTCTTCACTAATTTATCACCATCCTATAAAAGAGATTCTATCTGGTGGGTAATGAGCGCCAAGAAAGAAGAAACACGATTAAGAAGGCTTGGAATATTGATCGCTTCATCTGAAGAAGGGCTAAAATTTCAACATTGCAAAAAAAATTACAGAATAAGGAAACATAAATAACAAAAGAATCGTTAAAAAGATTTTTGGTACTTCATAAATTTGGGTCTATTGTTTCCCTGATCTTTAGGAGAGAGGAGTTATTGTATTTCTCAATCATTTAGGGTTTAATTCTCATTAAAAGTCAGAACGTTTTTAATGCGAGGCATAAATCAAATCGCTAAATGAAGAAGGGATGAAACAGCTCATCCAAAATCGCAACCCCCCTTCATTTTTATGGTACAGCCGACTCTCATGATCTATGGTGACCGGGATACGGTCCAGAAGTCTGAAAACCTGACAAAGTTCGTGCCTAATGCGGAAGTGGTCAATCTGGATTGCGGTCATTGGATCCAGCAAGAAACGCCGGAAGAAACAAACCAAGCGATTTTGAGATGGCTGGAAGAGCAGAATGATGCTGAATAGAGTCGCTTAGCAAGCAAAACTTAGAAAAACAATAAGGACACCCAAACTGGCAATGTCATTAAGTTAAGCTCAAAGGTAAGAACGGGAATAAAAATGGAATTCAAATCGGCATGGGAAAGCCCCGTGCCGTTTGTTTTTTACTTCACGCAAGTTATAGGCGTATAACTAACAAAGCAGAAATACTGCAATAATTGAACAGGTGGAGAGAAAAGCATCACTCTATGTCTGTTCCAATCCAGTAAGATGCCCTTGGTACTGAAGAATGAGGGTAATAAGGACTTTCAAATTGATTAAGTGGCTTGCATACATGGTTTGCTGAAATGGGTTTTGTTTTGCCGCAACTAGCAGCCGTTGCACTCGGTGGTTAATCCAGTCCTCTGAACGCCCCCGTTTTGAAGAAAGCAGTTCTTTCATCTTAGATTTGAGTGTGTTTTCATCCGTCTGTAATACTGAATATGAGGTTGGGAATTCACCTAAAAACTGTTATGAAATACCGGAATACATAGCTCTAAAGACACCTTTGTAAGCAGGGAAAACCTGATCTAAAACAGATTGGAATTGTAGTTTAGTCTGTACACACATCTTTGAAAGAGACTCATATTGTCTTGTAAGATAGCGCAGATTGAGAAGTTGCACACCTCTTTTCTTAAACGGTTCAAATTCTTCTTTGTAGTACAGCTCTCCCAATAGGTAAGCGTCAGCAGCATCCGTCTTTACTTACGAAGTTGAGACTTCGTAAGCCGATTTGAGATGAGCGGATTAATAACAATATAAATATAATGATGTTCCTCTAGGAACTGAACAACGGGACTTTGATAATGACCGGTTGCTTTTAGAATAAGCAAAGGACGTAGTTGAGATGCAAATTCAACTTCTGTTAAAACTTGAAGGAAGTTTGCTAAACCATCTCGAGTGTGCTCGAAGTGGAATATCCCTTGGAATGGCTTTCCGCGCTCTAGAAAGGCTTGTCCATGGATTTCTTCTTTAGAAATATCTAGACCAATAACTGGATTCATTTCATCTACCCTTGTAAGTGTAGATTCACCGGCATCCCCTAAGGTTGATCTTCTTGTCGCTCCATAGCATCGCTTGTTATACGGGATCTTACGTCCCAACTAGCCTCAATCATGGTCATGACAAGTAGGGGTGAACATTATAGCTCTCGGGATCAAGTCCCACGGGCAGGTACGTTCGACCAGGCTACTTTAATCCTCTATGCAAATGAAAAAAGGATAAACCAGAAAGAACTGGTTGATCTCATAATACGAACGGGCACCATTCCTATTATGATGAAGAAATAGTGGTTTTGAATGCTGTTGAAAGCGGCACGGTTGGCATCAGGTACGGTATGAAAGTATATCATTAAAAAGATACAGGTTCAGGACAGGACTCTCCACTCCTATCCAAATCCTATAGTGCTCATCATGAGTACGGACCACCCTTCGGGGTGGTTTTTTTTTGTTTATAAGGTGACCTATCTGACAATGGCTGCGGTATAAGGATATATCTAGTTGAACCATAATATGAACGGGCAGGATAGTTAAAGAGCTGTCGAGAATACTGTAATTAGAAATTGTTCAATAATTGTATAGAAAGAAGACAGTGATAAGCGTTACTCTCCAAAAAAAAGAGGTGGAAACATGGCAATCCAGGATTCCGTTGAAAGTTATATTGAAATACAAACACAAGAAGAGATGGATTGTTTTTTTGATTCTGTCAGTGGATTTCATGATGGTTTAATTAAGGAATTCCACTTAATAAATGACGCATACATTGATAAACATTTATCAATGGTTTGCGGCTTTAAGTACAATATGAGAATCCTTATTCAACGTCAATGGGAAAAACCATCCGCTGTCGAACTCCTTCTAGGTGATGTTGTCGAAATGAACTTACCTAAATTGAATTACGAATTATACAATTCTTTTGGTACAATTCATATTTCTAAAGCCAATGAAACTCCTGAAATAACGATAAATCTCGATGGCAATGTATTTGTCTGTCGTAAAATGTTATATCGCGAAGTCTCCGAATGGATGGGAAGAGAAAGTCGATTTGGTGATGAAATTATAGTGAACAATTATTTCCCAGTAGAGAAATTAGAGGATGGTTGGGTACTATGTTCAAACTGTTTTGAAGCGTGGCAACCGATTAATAGGAAAGTGTTAAAATGTCCGAAGTGTTTTTTTTGATGCAGAATTACAAACAACAGGCAGTCGGCGTTCGGCGGCTTGTTGAGCTAACAGGCAGTTTAACGCAGCATGCGACTTCAGAGTTATACTTATTATCGAGCACTAATAAATGTTCTAGGACGATGAGGGTGTGAAAAATGACTAGTAAAATTGTAGTTTGTAATGACGTTGGTCCTTATTTAGAAGCATTGACTCGTGGTAAGGAATATGAAGTGATAGCTGAGGATGAAGAAAAAGAACAGTTTAAAATAAAAGGTGACAACAACCGATCCAGGTGGTTTAAGAAGTATTTTTTCGTAAGTTCTGGAATTAGTGTACCGTAATAGTTAGTTGGAAATTTGACGATTCAGATGAGGATTCAAGTACGAATTCATTAGAACACATCGAGATCTCCATTTTATTTAATGATGGTCAGACGAGATGGTGTTCAATCTGTACGAAATCGGGGCTATTGGATTATTTAGAGCGAAATAATTGTGAGGAGTTTTTCATATGAATCAGTCAATGATGCATTAAACGACTTAGACCAGCATAATCAATTGATAATTTCGACCAAATCATTGAACTCCCTTTGTACGATATGATTTTCTCACGAATGCTTCTTATTCGCAGGATTTCGCCCGGATAGTAAGGGGGGGAAGACATGAAGGGAATGCCCTGTTAGACTTCGGTAACATGAAGGCGCACGGGAATAGAGGAGGGATATACCGTCCTATATACTTCCATTTACTGCACGCATTCTCCACGCCACCCTTGGAGGTTTTCACTCCCATGTCTTAACGGGTCTATGCCCTCTCATTCCTTYGTTACGCCTATCCAAGGGGTGGAGGCCGGTCTTKCTAACGGTACGGGTCGGTGCCCTTTGGTTTAATGYATCCGGTACTCCGTGCTTTCTTTGAAATCCTGCGAATAAGCCAAWACTCGTACAACGAAACGGGTTGTATGGTTAAGCTGCTTGTAAGAGTGGTAACGTTTTATGTGGCATGTAGGCTTTACCGCTACGAGCCATTCCGACTAGTATTCTRGCCAATTTACCGCATAGTTTCATAATGGACCTCATTTTCTTCATCTTCTTARCCTGCACATTGTATGCATGCATCGCTTGAAACTCTGAATTGTTCATGACCAAACTCATAGTGGCCATAAAGAGGAAGCGCCGTAGGCGGGATCGTCYGCGTTTACTAATCTTCATTTGCCCGGTCCATTTGCCAGAACTCGCTTCTGCGAGGTTGAGTCCGGCATGGCGCAGCAARGCATTTCCGTGAACAAATCCGCTTAAGTCCCCAGCCTCACCCAATATACCAGCTAATGAAATGACAYTAATCCCCTTAATYGCRAGGATGGATTTTGCAAARGGAATGCGTTCTAATACGGTTGAAATCTCCTTCTCCACAACCTCYAGTTGTTCGCAAGCAAGGTCRTACTCGGCGAGYAATTGTTTCAAGTGGAGMTTGTAGTAATGAGAAGCTGACTGAGATCCTACTGAATGGTTGGCAATCTCGATGAGTGCTTTTGCTTTTCTAGCACCGCAGTGCCGTTTCATGATGGTTTTCCATCCCTGAATTAGGTTCTGGGTCTGTAGCTTACTGATCTCCGCTGGAGTAGGAAAGAGGMGAAGCGTTGCCAGGGAAGCGATACAAGTGATGTCCTTGAATACGTGACGTAGTTCAGGGAAAACAACGTCAACCCAGCGGTGTATCTAGTTTTTGGCACTAACAAGTCGTTTGACGACGAAGTCGCGGTTAGAGAGAAGCACATGTAGATCCTCGAAGGCTTCGGGAGTCGTACGTGTTACCGAGTAGTAACCGTTCTTGATCATGTCGGCGATAACGAGTGCATCTTTCCGGTCACTCTTTGAGGGCGTATTGTCGCGATTTTCTTTGTTTTTTTTCACGAGATGCGGATTCACTAAAACGACTTCAAAATGACGTTCTGTGAGCCACCGAGATATGTTAAGCCAGTAGTGTCCGGTTGGCTCCATCCCGACGATGGCTGCACTCAAACTATGGGTGGTTTGCAGCTTTTGAATCCATAGCAAAAAATGGTGAAATCCTTCCTCGTCATTAGAAAAGGATAGGTAGTCTCCGATGATGATGCCACGGAAATTTACAGCGCGCAACATGCATCTGCTGGGCGATGTCGATCCCGATAACTAAATGCTGAGCAGTATTTTTTTCAATGAGTTGATTTTGTCTCGCTTGCGATTTAAACTTCATAGTAGAGCGTCCTCCTGGATAATGGAATTTTTAGAGCTATGACCCGTTGCGTACTTCCATCGTACCGAGGCGCTCGTTTTTATGCAAAGCGGAAATTTAACGCTCTACAGGAATGCTAACGGGGAACGATAGTTGAGCATGCTGCCGCGGTGCAGATGCTCCATTTTTCACTCAACTAACTGGCAGGATATTTCAATCACTTCACGAATACTTCAGTTACGGAGAATTTGTGAAGTTCGGAATAAGACGTTATAGGAAATCAACGCAAATCAGAATTAAAATACTTTTTAAGGGAGTTATTATGATTAACTTCTTAAAGCGACAAGTTCGAATCAATGATCCTGAAATAATTGATAAAGAGTTAATTTCTAATGAGCTTCAGACGGGGAGTCATGTAATAGTCCAATTCTCTGAAGCAAACTATAACTCACTTCTTTTAAATGAACTTAATGAGCTATGCATTAAATATGATAATAGTTTCGCTATACGTTTTTTTGGTCATTACAACTCCACCTTTAATTGTAATGAACTTTTAAAGATTCCAAATGTCAAATCTCTGTATATTGAYTGYTTACAGGATGCAGAGAACTTGGAAGCTATAACATCGTTGAAAGAGCTTAAGATGGTCAGTATCGACATCTTCAATTTGGATAACCCTGAAATTTTAAAATCTGWGAACTTCAAGATGCTAAGAGTTCTCATRATTTCTGGTACAAAGAAATCGATTAACCTTGATTACCTGAAAGAATACAGGGAATTAAATGCCCTAATCATCAGTGGAAAGACCAGGAACATAGATTCAATTGGAGATGTAGTAAACTTAGAGTTCTTATCGTTGAATTCTATAAGTGGTTCTTCATTRAGTTTTGTAAACAGACTAAAAAAACTTAAAACACTTAAAATAATTCTTGGTGGYAGGGAAAATATAAATGAAATYAAGGAAAATTATATTGAAACCCTTGAAATAATAAGAGTTAGAGGATTAAGTGATTTAGACAGTTTGAATCGATTTATGGGACTTCGCAATTTGTTAATAGAAGATCAGATACAAATTTTCAAAATTAACTTGCAAATTAATCTTAATAAACTAGTGGATTTGAAATTATTTAACTGCAAACAATTAAATAGCTTAACTGGACTTGAGAATTTAAGGTCAATAAACCAAATAAGAATTTATAAAACCAATATTGATTTCAATTCTCTTATCAATGAACCACTTCCTAAAACATTAAAGATTTTTGGTTTCTATACAACCAAAGCTAAGGTAGATAAAGAGATAGAAAAAACTCTTATAAATTCGGGATACAGACTCACATCTTTTGAATAAGGACTCGATGAAGGCGCTGATTTCCTATAACACCATCTTCACGCTTCGGGAGGGGCATTACGAGGAATACAAAAAGTTGAGCATAGCGATGTGGAGACAGGTAGCGCTTTTTGATTTCTGAGGAAGGGATGAGGTTTAAATATTGAGATGCAACTTCCAATGTTATCTTGATACGACATTAGTATCTTTAGGATAAACGCTCACTGGTTGACCTCATAATAGGATGAGCAGATTACTGGGCTAAGCATGCTAGCGAAGGCCGATGGAAAACATCTGATTCATTTACAAGCTATCGAAACACTTGTGCTTCGCATATTTCAACATTTATTGAGGATAGTTAGAGACAAAAAAACCTCCTTCACCTGGAATGGACTCGAGATGAGGAGGTTGGATTTTGGTTATTTATTGATATGTCCTATTAGCTAAGATCAGCTAGTTTGTATTTAGTAAAGTGCCGTATTCGTCCGTTCTGCGTTCTTTTTTGAATAAACTTCGAGATTCCCCATTACCTGCTCCGACAGAGAGCCAGTAGGTATACTTCCGTTCGTCCAAGCGAATTTCTGTCGTAAACGCACCTGTTTCTTCATCAGCTACATGCCCGATAATATCACCCATGGGGTCAATGATTCGACTGGATACGGGGCCATTGCAGCCGGAAACAACAACATGCAAGCCATTATCCCTTGCGCGAGCCCTTGTTTGCAATGGCTCATCACCAATTGTTGGTATAAAAATCACTTCTGCACCTTGCAGGGCAAGAATGCGCGCGGATTCAGGAAACTCTTGGTCGTAGCAGATCATGACTCCAATGCGTCCAAAATCCGTATCAAATATACCATGACCTGTTCCTAGCATGACTCCGAATTCTGCTTCGTAAAGTGGCAAATGCATTTTGTGATATTTGCCTGCGATCCCGCCATCCCGTCCAATTAACACGGCGGTATTATAAATATGCTCCGCGTCTCGCTCATACATGGTAAATAGAATATAACTATTAAGGGCAGCCGCTTTTTTCCCAATCTCATTCGTTAGTGGGCCGGGTATAGACTGGCATTTATCGACCAGGGGAAGATTGATAGAGCCTTCATAGAAGGTTTCAGTCATGCAGATGATATCCGGGTTGTAAGGGCCAGACTTATCTAAGACCTCTAGCATCAAAGCAAGATTTTTAGTAAAGTCATCGGTCGGCTTTATATAAGTGGTGGCCACGCGAACGACTCGTTCATCCAGCTTGCTGCATTCCGCTAAAGTCATATTACGCCAGGTAACGATTCCATCCGCACTCCACCGAAAAGAAAGCTCAATCTGCGCCGTTGCAGCCTGCTCAGGTGAATCTAGCGTTCTACTGAGCCTGCGCCACCCATCATTTAAGAGGGTCAGATGGTCGATATAATCTCGTTGCAGCAAGGTACCTTGTTCGTCAAACCAAGTCATAATAGCATAGATGCTGATTTGTTCATTAGCGACATCCTTGATTTCATATTCTGCACCTAATTCATATTTTCGTTTTTCAGCAACTTGAATTAACCTGCTTTGCCAGCTGCCGTAGCTCCCGCTATGCCCTGTGCCTTTTATTTGAAGTCGGTTCCCTATATCGAGCTCAATTATATGGAAATCGGGGGAAATCTCGGGACGAGGCGTCCAAGAAACCCAACCTATATCATGGATACTATTGCCTTGTTTCATTTGTACAACCTCCTAGCAGAATAATAGCCTCTCGGCATTTGCTGATGTTTGTTGGGTGTCTTTCACAAGCCATGACCCTCCATGGGGCTAGTCGTTAATTATACGAAATTTAAACCGCCTACGTAGGGGAACGGGATCGGGAACAATGAGGAAAGCCCCTCTTGAAGCTTCATTGCTAGCTGTGGCTCGGTGTCAAACAATAACGAAACTAGTTCTTGCGGTGCCAAGTCAATCGTTTCAGGCCCGAAACGAAGCACGGATCGTCCGTCCGCTGAAGGCGTCACAGTCATCTTGTCCTGCTGCAAGTCGATCACATCCTTCAAATACGGCTCTAATTGATCAAGCAGTAGCTGCGGGTCCGTGATGCAAATGGTGCCGTTGTTGTGACTGGCTTGGAACTCAACGTTCCGAAGGGCTTCCTGCAATCCGATTTCGTGCCATGCAACAGCGATATCGAGTTGATGCAATGAGTAGCGCTCCACAGCATAAGCAAGGAGCGCCACTACTGCCTCGATGTCGCCGGCCCACTCGATCGCCTGAGGCGCTCCCAGCGGCATATACTTACCTGGCACCGCAACGACTGCGAAGGATAGAACCTTCCCGTCTTTCTCGGCGATAAGCGTCCGGTACTCCAGCTTGGAATTACTCGCCACTGCTTGAGAATGAATAAGCAGGGCGAGCTCGGAGAGGCTCTGATCATAGCGAACAGTCCTCGATGCAGCCAATTCATGCAGTGTATACCAATCGGCTGAAGTCCGCTCGCGGAATGTGTAGCCAACCATAGCGTTTTGTGCGACCATCGAGGCACAATGCTTAGGCTTCACCGAGTAGCGGTTAAAACTACCGAACGGGTAGCACTGGTTACGCGTATATAGCGATCGGTCTCCCGAAACGAGTAGCAAGGACGCTTGGGCTTGCCGGACGTGATGGTAAACATGCTCCAAAAGGGTGCTGGCGTACCCTTTCCCCCGATAATCCGGATGCGTGCATACAGCTCCTAAAGAATATACCTTCAGTTGTGCTCGACCTACATAAATGAGCCAAGGAACAATGCCGATGAAAGAAACGAGCTTGCTATCCTCGAAGGCTCCGAATGATTGGCCTAGACTGGGTGAGAAGACGAAGGGAAAAGCTTCCCCCATCGAAACGTGCTCATGATCGCGGAATACGAGATCGGTGAGCCGAACTGCGTCGTTCATTTCGATCAGCTGTAATTGTCGAATTTCTGCCATGCTCATACCTCCCTGAATTAGTCCTTTAAATTCATCATTTTCTATTCTCGAAATATATCGCTTTACCAGTTCTCGAGGACTCATATATGGCTTCTAATATTTGTGTGACAACCAACGCTTGCTCTGGTTTCACCAGTGGCTCGGTATCATTGATAATGCAATCCAGCCACTGCCGCGCTTCCACGTCACTTGCGCTTTCTTCGTTGCCTTCAAAAAAGTCAACTCCGCCTGCGCTCATATCGATGGAGGTTGCAAACATTCTGCCTTGATTTTCTCCATTAATACGGAGTCCGTCACGCATATCTGCCCCGCCTTCTGTACCGCAAAGCGTCGTTTTTGCCTCTATAGTGTCAAGTGAATTGAGCGCCCAGCTGGATTCGAGCATAATGCTCGCACCGTTCTGCATGGTAATGAAACCGAAAGCGGAATCCTCGACTGTGAATTTCTCCGGATCCCATGGTCCCCAGAAATTTGCTGCGTTTTCTTTACGGCTCAGCTTGTGGAAAGCTGTACCTAGAACACATTTGGGTGCATAATTATTCATCATTCGCAGGGTTAAATCTAACGCATGGCTGCCGATATCAATGAGTGGACCGCCACCTTGCTTCTCTTGATTGAGGAAAACGCCCCAGGTGGGAACCCCACGTCTACGGATAGCATGGGCTTTGGCGAAATAAATTTCACCAAGCTCGCCTTTATCGCAGACTTGCTGCAAATAACGGCTATCGGCACGGAAATTATTCTGATAAGCAATCGTCAGCTTTTTACCTGTTCGTTTGGCTGCGTCCAACATAGCTTGCGCTTGCGCTGCAGTTTTGGCCATCGGTTTCTCGCACATGACATGCTTGTCGGACTCTAACGCCGCAATAGAAATTTCCGCATGCGAATCGTTGGGTGTACACACGTAGATAATATCGATCGAACTATCCACGAGGAGCTCTCTATAATCAGAAAATACCTTTGCACCAATCGAACCGTATTTTTCAACAGCTTTTTCAGCTTTTTCAATAATGATATCACACAAGGCGACCACTTCGAGCTCATTCAGCTTGGCAAGCACCGGTAAATGCTTCTCAAGTGCTATACCGCCACAACCAATAATTCCCGCTTTTAATTTTTTTGTCATCTTAAACGACCTCCGTAAATTTATAATTTTGGTTAAGCCATTCCATGCTTATCTTCACACTATCTAATGCTGAACCTTGGCAATCATCTTGTTCAACAATCAGCCATTCTGTTCCCGCAGCCTCAGCCGCTGCAATAATAGCTGGTAAATCCATCTCGCCTTGCCCTAATTCCATGGTTTGATAGGTACCGTCGGCGAACTTGCGAATATCCTTCAAGTGAATTAAAGGTATGCGTCCGGCGTATTTCTCAAGGTAAACAAGCGGGTCGCAGCCAGCATGACTGACCCAGCATACATCGAGCTCGCTTTTCATAGAGTCAGGTGAGGTAGAGCCAAAGAAAGCATCGAACCAAGGCTGCGCTCCATAAGCTTCTGTAAATTCGACATAGTGATTGTGAAACCCGAATGCAATGCCTTTGCTCGCAAAGCGATTGCTGCATTCGAGTAGAAAAGCGATCGTTTCAGGAAGCGCATGGCGCTGGTCTTGATTTAAGCCGGGTAAGATCACATATTGACTACCGATCGCGACGTTCATTTCAATTTCTTCTTCTAGATGGTTCTGCAGTCGTTCCATGTTCACATGGCTGCCGATGGCTTTCAGGGACAGCTCGGAAAGAAACGATTTTAACTGTTCAGGGCGATAGCCATAATACCCGGCAAATTCCACACCTTCATAACCCATCTCGGCCACCTGCTGTAAAACCGATGCCATGTCTTGCAGCATTTCATCTCTCAGCGTGTATAATTGCAGGCCAATTCCTAATTTCTGCTTCATAATGTTTCCTCGCTTTCTATCATTTAATTAATCCACGTCATTCTTCTTTAACAGAACGATAAACTCATCGTACAATACGAGCGCTTTAGAAGAAATACTGCTGGATTATGATAATAAACGATAGATTATACTCTTTTAGAGGATGTTCGATTCTGCAATTAAAAAGATTATTAAGCTAATGGCTATAAAGTATAGTTTTCCGCTGATTATCATAATCCTGCATTATTTATTTTAAATATCGGGTATTGTACGATGTTCATATCAGGCACACCCAATAAAATAACAGAGCCAGACCGACCCCAGCTTCAAAACGGAAAAGCTGTATACGCGGCTGATAGTAAAGGAAATCCGAAACCAGTTGATTCAGGAAAGAGGCTACAAGGATGAGGAGTTGCCGACCCTCCAAACGATCACTACCAAAGTCAACCAACTCGGCTATAGGCTGAAGAAGGTGAAGAAAGTCAAGCCGCTCAAGAAAATCGAGCAAAAGGATGCGATCTTCAATAAATTGAAGGAAATGCATGAAGAGACGAAGGATCAGAACAACGTGGTTCGTCTCTCCATCGATACGAAAGACCGTATGAAGATCGGTGATTTTTCCAGAGGAGGCACCAGCCGAGTCGAGGTACGCGCGATGGATCACGATTTTTCCAAGGTATTCGTCCCGCCGTTAGGCATCCTGGATGTGACCACAGACCAAGTCGCGCTATCGTTTACCCACGGAAAAGTGACCGCCGATTTTATGGTCGATGCGATCGAACGGGGGTGGGGGCGGCTGGAGCAGCATTGGAATGGCGATCTGCTGAGGGACGAAGAAACGGTCTACGCGTTCGCGCAAACGATGATATGGAAGGGAAAGCATCCGGTAGTATCGGTCGTGGAACAGGTGTATGAAACGGGCAAGAAGCTCAGCAAGAAGGCCATGGACGCCTATGAAAAGTTGATGGATCGCGATGCAGCTATTGGAAAATGGTTTGTTACACTGTGCCCCGAAAAATGCAAAAAAGCATTAGATTTGGAATTTTCACCCTAGGAAATCACCGATGGGGTAGGGGGAGGTGTATTCAAAATCAAGAGATGCCTCATTTCCCCGCCCCGTAATAGGGTCGTTTTTCCAGTTCTAATAAGCGGAAATCGCTGAGCATGTATTTCCAGATCAGTATCATCTTGAATTGCTTATTTATTTATTTATTTATTTATTTGAGTGTGCCTAAATAAAACGCATCATGAAAGAGATGATTACATGCATAAATCAACTAGCTTATTATCTGAATTGAAGAAAAATAAAATCATGTTTCTGATGTTATCCCCAGCCGTCATCTATTTCTTTATCTTTAATTATCTGCCTATGAGCGGTATTATCGTAGCTTTTAAATACTTTCGATATGACAAGGGCATCTTACATAGTCCTTGGATTGGGTTTAAGAACTTTGATTTCTTCTTCCAATCCGGTCAAGCTTGGCTGCTGACGAAAAATACGATCCTTTATAATTTGGTCTTCATCGCTTCAGGGGTCATCTTCGCGATTGTGATTGCCATTATATTCTCAGAGCTCAAGGGCAAGTATTTCAAAAAAATTACACATGCAGCTATGTTTTTACCCTTTTTTATTTCCTGGGTTGTTGTGGGCGCATTTGTCTACAGTATGCTGAACTATGAGTTTGGCAGCGTGAACACGCTTTTGAAAGCCCTCCATTTTCAACCGGTAGATGTTTATGGCACCCCATCCGCCTGGAAATATATTATTGTTGGTTTCCATCTGTGGAAGAGCGTTGGTTATGGCAGTATTATCTACCTTGCGGTTATAACGGGGATAAACCCTGAATTATATGAAGCGGCAGATTTGGATGGTGCCAGTGTTTATAAGAAGATCTATTATATTACGCTTCCGTTATTAAAAGTGACGATTATGATGATGGTATTATTGCAGATTGGGCAAGTTCTCAGAGGGAATTTCGATATGTTCTATCAGCTGGTAGGAAATAACGGGACGCTGTTTAATGCAACGGATGTCATTGATACGTATGTATTCAGAGCTTTGATCTCGGCCAATGATATGGGATTATCGGCAGCTATAGGCTTGTATCAGAATGTAATTGGTTTTGTAGTTATTCTTACGTTTAATTATTTGGCCAATAAAGTGAATAAAGAATATGCATTATTCTAGGGGGAGGTTCACCATGAAGCTTAATAATTCAGCCAAAAGAGATATGCTTACCTTTAATATTATTGGTTACAGTGTTGTCCTTGTTTTCTCTATCCTATGTCTGCTTCCCTTTCTGCTTACATTGTCAGGATCATTTACCAAAGAAGCTTCGCTTTTTGAAGAGGGTTACCGGCTAATCCCCAAGTCATTTTCGATAGATGCTTACGCGTTGATCTTTAAAAGCCCTCAAGTCATAATAGGAGCTTATGGCGTTACAATCTCGCTTGTTATCATGGGCACACTATTAGGTTTGTTCTTGACAACAATGACCGCTTTTGTGCTTCATAGGAAGGATTTCAGGTTTAGAAACAAGTTTGCCTTTTATTTTTTCTTCACAACGTTGTTTAGCGGTGGCATTGTTCCTTGGTACATTATCATGACAAATTTAGGCATGAAAGATAATTATCTAGCGATGCTGCTTCCAAACCTTCTCTCTGTATTTAACATTATCATTATGCGAACCTTTTTTACGTCGATCCCAGAAAGTATTGGTGAATCCGCGAAAATCGATGGTGCAGGGGATTTTACAATTTATCTAAGGCTCTATCTGCCCATGTCTGTTCCCGCTCTAGCTACGATTGGCTTGTTCTTGGCTATTGCCTATTGGAATGACTGGTATCCAGCCATGCTGTTTATTACGAAGGACAAATTGATCCCCTTGCAATATCAGCTTTATAAGGTGTTTAATGATATGCAATTTTCCCAGCAGGTAGCTGAACGAACGGGGAGATCCATGGGCGACATGCCTTCGGAAACATTCAAAATGGCGATGACCATGGTTACCATAGGCCCAATCATTGTATTGTACCCGTTTTTACAAAAGTATTTTATCAAAGGAATGACTGTTGGAGCTGTAAAAGGATAATTCCGGGAAACCGGTTATCATTATAATAATCAGGAGGGCTACAGAAATGAAAAGAAATTTTTCGAAAACTGTTCTGTGTTTAATCGTTACAATGCTTATGGTGTCGATTTTTTCCGGTTGTGCAAAAACGGACAATAAGGGAGCGGAGAGCACACCAAGTATTACTGACACACCTGATGCATCTGAGCCTGCTTCGGTAGCTCCTACAGATGATAAGCCAGACACTTCAAAAGCAGTTAACCTGACTATGTATCTGCTCAATGATAAATCAGAGGATATTCAGATCTTGGAAGACGAACTGAATAAAATGCTGCAGCAGGACATCAATACGACCGTGAAAGTATCCGTACTGACAACCGATGCCTATAAACTCATGTTAACTTCAGGCGAAGACTTTGATTTAGCCTATTCAGCCGATTGGCTGGATTATGCGGATAATGCCAGAAAAGGTGCATTTAAAGAAATCACACCCGAAATGCTTCAGAAATATGCACCCATTACAGCTAATGAAGAAACGGGGACGCTTAATGCTGGCTTAGTAGATGGAACCATGTTTGGTTTGGCAGCGCCACTAACGAACTATTACTACAACTTATTCCTTGTCAGAGGCGACTTAATGAAGAAGTATAATATACCTGACATCAAGTCGTTGGATGATTTAGGCGTATTCCTTGATGCTGTAAAAAAAGGCGAAAAAAGCATCATCCCCTTCAATTTAAGTAAAAATGAGAGCTGGATGCTTCCAGCAGTCCTGTTCGGCAATAGCGACCTCATAGCGCCTGGAGCTCCAAATTCGACAAGTCCGATTGTGATTAGAAGGGAAGATAGCTCGCTTAAACTCAATTACTCACTTGACATACCCGAAGTTGTTGATTTCATGAAAACGATGAAAGAATGGAACCAAAAAGGCTTCTGGGCTAAAAATGCACTGGCAAATCCAGTTAGTTTATATGATTCATTCAAGAATGGGAAGAGTGCTGTTGCATTCAGCGGTACTGTAGATGGAGCCAATACAACCTATTTTGACTTTGCAAAGGAACATCCGGATTGGGATGTAAAGGTATTTCCAGCCTTCTTTAAAGGGAATGTAGATGCTTACTCCGCTGCGGGTAACTCCATGGTTATCGGGGCTAAATCCAAGAACGCTGAAAGAGCCCTTATGGTTTTAGATTTATTAAGGAACAATGAAAAATACAATATGTTGAGCAAGTATGGTGTTGAAGGTAAGCACTATACGCTTGATGCTGAAGGTAAAATAAGCTATCTTGGCCCAAGCTTTCAAGGTGGAATATGGGGAGTATCCAACGATAAATTTATCAAAACTCCAGCAGTTACAATGCCGAACTATGCGGATTTGATTAACGATGAAAAGACGCGGTTTAAAGCTAATCCATTGGTGGATTTCACACTCAATAAAAAGGATATAAGCGACGTCGCAGCCAATCTAGCCAACCTCTTCACCCAATATGGCGCACCGCTCTTTATGGGATTTGTGGATGATGTAGACAAAGCCATTGAAAGGTATAAACAAAAGTTGCAAGAAGCAGGCGTGGAGAAATACATGGAAGCAACTAAAACGCAGGTGGATGAATATCTGAAGAACCAAAAATAAATCGTGTTTGATAAAGTATAGGCAGCAGGATAACTGCTGCCTATAAATCTAATAAGGAGAGATGAAATTTTGACCACTGGGAAGTAGCGAATAGAGTGAAGCGCATAGAGCGAGCTAATCGGATGAAGAGAGAGTCCGGGCTCATAAAGAAAGGGTGAAGAAAATGATCGGTTTATTGACTGGGATGCACAAAAAATGGTTCTCTATGATGTTATGTTTGGTCATGCTAGGAGAGTTATTATTCGGATTAGCTCCACAGAAAGTGGAAGCGCTTGCATCAACAAAGGCAACATCGGATATCAAGGGACATTGGGCGGAAGCTCAGATATCTGCATGGATGGACAAAGGACTTATTACAGGGTATGAAGATGGCATCTTTAAGCCAGACAATAATATTACTAGAGCGGAATTCGTGGCTTTGGTCAATCGTTCTTTTGGATTCACACAAACAGCATCAATCGCGTTTAGCGATGTTGCTGCAGGTAATTGGGCTTATGCTGAAGTGGCAAAAGCCGTTAAAGCGGGTTACATCACTGGTTATGCAGATGGCACCATTGGTGCAGGTAAGCCAATCAGCAGACAAGAGGTAGCTGTAATGGTAGATCGCCTTTTGGAGCTTTCGGGCACAGCAAGCGTTGCATCAGCTTTTACGGATTCAAGCTCGATTGCTTCATGGGCCAAAGCAGCCGTAGATGCAGCAGCAGCAAAAGGAATCCTGAAGGGATATGCAAATGACAATAGTTTCAAGCCGAGTAACTTCATTACTCGTGCAGAAGCGGTAGTTACCTTGGATCGTGCGGTTGCGTCTAAAGCTATGGTTTATAACTCAGCAGGTACGTATGGCCCTGCAGCAGGAACAGAAACCATCAATGGCAATGTAGTGATTAATGTACCAGGCGTTATTTTGCAAAACTTAGTTATTAATGGAGATTTATTATTTGCTGCTGGAATTGGCAGTGGAGATGCAACTCTGAATGGTATAACGGTAAATGGCAGAACCAAGGTTGAAGGCGGTGGCGAGAATTCCATCCATCTAAATAACTCAATCCTTCTTACGATTACAGTGGATAAGAAAACAGGAATCGTGCGTATTGTAGCTGAGGGTTCAACAACCGTGGGTGAAGTTATCATTCAATCTCCAACAACCGTTCAAGAAACGGGGACTACGGGAGCGGGCTTTGGTAAAATAACTTTATCTGAACTATTACCAGCCAATTCGATAGTGACGTTAAAGGGAGCTTTTGATACATTAAATGTTAAAAGCGCTAAAATTCAATTGGATATCCCTGAAGGTAGCATTAAAGAGGTTACTGTCGAATCAACTGCAACGGGTATGATGCTAACTCTGGGAGCAGATGCGAAAATTGTAAGCTTAATCTTGGATGCAGTTGCTAAGTTATTAGGATTAGGTACGATTGCTAAGGCAACAGTTAGTATGGTTGCTAAGGCGGGAACAACTTTTGAAAAACAACCCATAGTAACGGAAGATAAAGGAACAGCTACTCCGACTCCAACAACGGTTATTGTAACGGTTCCAGATAAGGATCCCGGTGTAACACCTTCAGTTAAAGTTCAATTAAAAGACAGCAACGGGAATCCGCTCGCGGGAGCAACCGTTGATTATTACGATGCAGGATGGAAAACGTTCGGAACGACCGATGCAGCGGGCATGGCAAGCAAGCCTCTACCAGATAAATCGTATACGTTTGGTATCAATTATGAAGGGACTAGAACGGTTAAAACGCAGCATACTGGACTTGCTCCTCTCGTCACTTTCCAGACGGTGAATGTCAAGGTGCAGTTGAAGGACAGTCAAGGGAATCCGCTAGACGGTGGTGCTGCCTCTTATTACGGGGGGAGCTGGAGAGCAATCGGCACCACCGTCAATGGCGAGGTGAGCAAGCAGCTGCTGCCCGGCTCCTATACCTTCGCTATGAATTACGAAGGAAAGACAACCCAGAAGGTAAGAAATCTTGCAACAAATCCGATAGTATTGTTTCAAATATCGGCAGGCGTTGTAGCTCCGAAACTATCCAATCAGTACGATCCGATTCCGGAACCGCCGATGGAACGTCCGCGTGTTTTGGTAAACAAGGAAACGCTTCCGGCTCTGAAAGAGAGATTGAAGCTTGCCGCTTTTGATGATGTATGGGCGAGCATCAACATGAAAGCGCAAAGACAGGTGGACGGCAACCTTCTCCCTAGAACAGGAACCGCATACACCAATATTGATGCAAGAACGGTGGAGGTCTTGAAAGCCAATGCTCTTCGATATCTGATTTATGGAGATATAGCAGCGGGTCAAAAAGCGGTCCAGCTTGCTGTGAATATGGCGAATTCGGCACAATGGAACCCGGATCGAAACGATGGGACCAATGTATATCACGTAGGCAGAGAAGTAGGAACCCTGATGTTCGTTGAATCTATTGTCTATGACTGGTGTTATGATCTCTTTAACGAGACACAGAGATCGGGCATCCGCCAAGCGCTTGATAATTGGGTAAGGAATACCCTCGAGTACCCGTATCCGATAAGGGAGAACGACAAATTAATTCTTGCCGGGCACGTCAACGAAGATGTACATCATCAGTTTAAGCTTGCCATGGGGATTGCGCTTTATGATACGAATCCGGAGTACTACAATGACCTCGCGGACTTTCTCTTGAATGTGAGCATGCCCGGATTCAACGTATTGCTCGATGCGGAGATGCCCTTCGAAGGTCCCGCCTACGGAGACAACAGGCTAATGTTTTTCATGATGGGCAATCAGCTTTGGAAGGCCATCGGTGTCGAGCCGCTCTCGGAGAAAGTCGGCTTGGCGCTCGACAGGCAGTTTTTTACCCGAAGATCGGACGGTTATATCATGACAGAGGGCGATGACTTTAATACGGATTATCAATCGCCATGGAAAAGATTCGTTCACGGTAATATCACGAACATGATCGCAGGCAGCATTTACAACAATCCGAGAGCGCAGAACGAGTTTTTAAAGCAGAATACGTATCAGGATGAGTTGTATTATTTGCTTTTCTTCAATCCAAACGCGCCGTCGCAGTCCGTATACGATACGCCGCTGTCCAGATATTTCCCCGCGCCATATGGCTCCATCGTGGCCAGAACGGGCTGGGATGAAGGACAGGATTCCAAAGCGGTAGTCGCAATCATGAATATCGGAGAAAGACTGCAGACCAACCACCAGCATTTCGATGCCGGCGCATTCTCCATGTACTACAAAGGCTACCTCGCGATTGACTCCGGGATCTATGCGGGTAAAGATCCGGTTACCGGAGAAAATATGGAATACGGAACTGAGCATGACCTGGAATATCATAAGCAGTCAATCGCACATAATGTCGTGCAAATCGACGATCCGAATGCTGTTGAGAAGGGAACCTTCTCCCCGTCGAATCAGCTCTATAATACACAAATTCCAAGAACGGTCGAGCAGTGGAATACCGACCCTAATTACCAAAGAGGAACGATGATTTCCCACTCTATCGGAGACGACGAGAAGTATCCCGATTACTCTTACATCAAGGGTGAGCTCAGTTTAGCCTATGGAAAGACCAGAACCGAGAATTATACGAGAAGCATGGCCTTCTTGAATTTCAAGGATGATGAATATCCGGCTGCGATGATCGTGTACGATAATATCAACACGCCGAATGCAAGCGCTGAGAAAAGATGGCTGCTCCATACCGTTTCCGAGCCTGTGGTTGAAGGCAGCAGATACACCAGCGTAGTGACGGAGCGGGGCTATAACGGTAAGCTTGTTACCAACACGCTTCTGCCGCAGAGCAGTGATCTGAAGGTCGAAAAAATCGGCGGCCCTGGACGTGAATTTGAGGTAGATGGAATTAATATGCCGATTGAGTCCAACAATGACACCAACATTGCCAGCACGGATGCAGGTAAATGGAGGCTTGAGCTTTCCAATCAGGCTCCTGCTAACCAAACGCGGTTCTTAAATGTGATGCAGGTGATGGATGCTGTGTATGGCCCTGAACCGCAAAATGTATATTATTCAGAGACGGATGATTATGCGGGCGCTACGATTCATGATCGTGTTGTATTTTTTGCAAAAGGCTTTGAACTGATTGATCAAGAAGCTACAATTACCTTCGAAGGAGTGGAAGATCAGACATATAAGATTTTGGTTACCGACCTTGCGGACGGAGATTGGACAGCCTTGAAGGAAGGCGAGACAGCAGCGGTGAAGTATAAAGTGGTCAAAGAAGGAAATACGATCTACTTTGAGGGTACGCCAGGCACCTATACCTTACAGAAAGCAGATTCAAGTACGCTTCCGCTCGCGGACAAGGTTCCGTCCGAACCGGTGGAGAGAAAGATCCGCGTCAGGATCGACTCTCAGGGGCAGGAATATGATGTAGCCCCTATGCTAATCAATGACATCGCGATGATTCCGATGAAAGGTACCTTGGAAGCGTTGGGCATGGGAGTGGATTGGGATGATACCACAAAAACTGCAACGGCAATCAAAGGAAGCTTGAGGATTGAGCTTGTAGAGGGCAGTAATATGGCTAAGGTCAACGGTCAGAGTATGACCATGGACGCACCGGCAACCGGTGTTAATAACCAAATGCTTATTCCATATACATTTATTGTGACCAGCATGGATTATACAGTTACCTGGGATAGTGAAAATCAAATCGTTGAGATTTTCACCCTACCGCCGGTAGAAATGCTCCAATGGGAGAGAAAAGCGCTTGATCCAGTTACGCCGATTCCAATTGCAGACCTAAAAGAAAAGGAGTATAACAGCTACACGGCAACCACTAACGCGGAGCTTGTTCCGAAGATGTTTGACAATGACCAGACCAATTATTCACGCTGGGCAGGCGATATTGGCTCCGAGATCATATTCGATTTCGGAGAAACGATTCAACTTGAAAGACTGGACGTAGCGATCTTTGACGGTCATATGAGATCAATCAAGATGATGTTCTCCGTTTCGGAAGACGGCGAAAACTGGACGAATGTGTACGGAGGAATTACCGTGGGAGACACCAGTGATTTTATACCTTTCAACTTCCCGTCACTGAATAGCAGATACTTTAGAGTGGCCGTTTTCGGTTCGCCAGACGCTACAGAGAATCCGGAATGGGCGTCATTTTCTGAGATGAAGTTCTTTGTGAAGAAGTAGAAATTACTACAACTTATTCCTTGGCAGAGACGACTTAATGAAGAAGTATATTATACCCGACATTAAGTCGTTGGATGATTTAGGCGTATTCCTGGATGCTGTGAAAAAAGGTGGAAAAAGCATAGGCAGCAGGATAACTGCTGCCTATAAATCTAATTAGAGGAATGAAATTAAATGAAAAGGTTTAATTCTTGCTCGTTGCTTTTAGTATTCTGTATGTTTATAAGTTTGTTTGGGTAGCGGCAGTATCACCCATTCAGATTGTACACGCAGCAGCAGAACCGACACCGACACCAACTGCCACTCCTACAGCTACAGCTTCGCCAACACCTGTACCAACGCCAGTAACACCAACTCCTTTACCGTTCTACAACGAAAAGGTAAGTTTAGACGTTGTTAGGGCTGTAGCGGAAAAAGAAAATTTAGAACAGTCAGTAACATTCAAGGATGTACCTGAAGGTGCTTTATTTGAAAAAATCAATCAAGCTAGCAACTAACCTCGGCTCGGAATCGTAAAGGGGTATGCGGACGGTTCGTTCCGTACTGATTCTACTGTAACTAGAGCGGAATTTGCTGCTATGCTGGTAAAGGCACTTGGTTTAGAACCTGCGGGCAACGCTAACTTTAAAGATGCCAAGGGGCATTGGGCAGAAAATGAAATCATGGTATTAAAATCAAGCGGTATTATTAACGGTTATTTGGATGGGACATTCAAGCCGAATCAAAGCATCACTAAAGCGGAAATTGTATCCATGCTTTCCAAAGTAATAAATACGACTTCAATTCCAAAGCCATCTAAGTTCAATGATGTTTCTGGTAGCTGGGCGGAAATTGCAATTGATACATTATTCGATATCGGTATCGTAAATGGAACTGGTGAGGGATCATTCAGGCCTCAAGCTAATGCTACAAGATTAGAGTCACTGCTCATGATCATGAGCTTGCTTAACATTAGTCTTGGTTTATCGCTTGACATAGAGTTAAGATGAGCATTCTCTTTTTGTATGCTGAGGGTAACCCCCTTAGCATACAAAAAGAGAATATATGCTACAATGGGGCTACTACCAACATAGAAAAATTAAAGTCAGATAAGGAGCGTTTGCTGTGATAAAACTTGTTATTGTAGATGATGAGAAGATAACAAGGGAAGGACTGCTCCAATATATCACTTGGAAGGACCTCGGGGTTGATGTTGTTGAGCTTGCAAGTGATGGTTTTGAAGCATTGGAAATCGCTGAACGTTTGCAGCCCGATATTCTATTAAGTGATATTAGGATGCCTGATATGGACGGGATTGA
This sequence comes from Paenibacillus sp. 2TAB26, assembly GCF_052115145.1. NCBI lineage: Bacteria > Bacillati > Bacillota > Bacilli > Caryophanales > Paenibacillaceae > Paenibacillus > Paenibacillus sp. 2TAB26. The sequence goes on along the minus strand of NZ_JBFRGC010000047.1, from coordinate 17,205 downwards.
GCTTGCAGGTAAACTTAGAGATATTTTACCGCAATGTACGATCCTATTTTTGAGTGCCTTTGCAGATAAGGAATATCTTAAATCGGCTATTCATCTAAAGGCACTCCATTATCTGGAAAAGCCAGTTAACAGGGAAGAAGTGAAAAGTGCGATTAAGGATGCTGTCCAAGCTATTGTTGCGGAAAAGCGAAAAAGAGCAGATGACATCGATATGAGGTTAAGGCTTGCAGAAAGCAGCACCGTGTTTAAGGAAAAGCTTGTTTTGGATATGATCAACAGACAAGTACAACTAGATGAAATTAAGATGTATTTTACTACCTTACAGTTGGATATGCCTTTAACCGGGGATTTTGTCACCGCCTTAATAAAGCTGGATATCCAAGTGGATAGTCCGATAGAGATGCAGCAGAAGCATAAAGAACAAATCATCAAATCAGTTGAAATCATCTTTACAGACCCGCAGATCAAGCATTTAGCGGGTTTTAAGCATGCAAACCATATTTTAATCCATTTTTATGGGGAAAGTATCCGTAATCCGTTTTTTTCAGCGGGTTTATTAGAGCAGCTTAGGAATAGTATTGAACATATTGTCTGTTTGAAAACCAATTTATTTATGGCGTTAGGAAAGCATGTACATACGATTTCGGATGTTCAAGATTCCTATTTTACTGCCGCTGTCGCTCTCCAAAAGCAGTTTTTTATCGGACACAACCAGATTGCCATGTATGAGGAAGAGTGCGAAAGTGTGTATGATTTGGATGAATCTTTGAGCAACAGGTTTCTGGAATATATCAAAGAACATGAGCAGGAAAAGGCCAAGGCGTACATTAGAAATTTGAATGCTGATTTTGAAAAAAATACAAACCTGCTCGTAAATTCGATTAAAAATGTATTTTTCAACATGCTTGTGGGATTAAATAAATTTGCTGAAGGATTTAATATAACGATTATTGAGGATAACGCCAAAAAGGATTTCTTCTGGGAGATTATTTATATGATTCCGACATTGGCAGAAATAGAGGTCTATTTGCTGGAGCAGATTGATTTTGTGTTCGCCAAAATAAACACGATGGACAATATTGGGGAGAATATTTATCAAATCATGCAATATATCAGCGAGCACTTTTCTGAAGAAAGCATAACCATTCCTGCAATTGCTCAGAATATGTATTTGACGCCAACGTATGTATGCAAAATTTTTAAAAACAAAACAGGGAAAACGATAAATCAATATATTACCGAGGTGAGAATTGAAAAAGCCAAGGAACTTCTAAAGGAAGAAAAAATCAAGCTTTTGGAAATATCACATCGCGTAGGCTATCTCAGCCCCAATCATTTTGCTAAAACCTTCAAAAAATTGACGGGGATGAATCCTTCGGAATTCAGAGAAAGGCATTACTTATGATAGTTAACCTGAAGAATAAAATTTTGCAGTATATGCTAGATCTGAAAATTAAAAAGAAGTTGTTTTTAACATACTTTGTATTAATCATCATACCGCTGCTGATTTTTTCCTTGATAGCCTATAACCAAATAGCTCAGACAATCCAGAAAAATACGATGTTTTCTGTCAAACAATCGTTCGATCAAGTTGTCTTTTCGTTTTCATCCAAAGTGAATGGTGCTATGAATATGTCTGATTTAATTATACTAGATAGCGAGGCTACTCGAGCCTTCAATAACATGATATTGCCCGATAAAGAGATCCCCAATCAGATATACGATTTTACCTATTTGAATCGATTTTTTTCCTATTTACAACGAAACGCAGATAACTTCCGTATTCGGCTATTTATCCCTGATAACCTTATATATTCCGGTGAAAATCAAAATTTTTTCAGCCTAAATGAAGCGTATAATAAGCCGTGGTATGAGGCTTTAAACAATAAGTCTGTCAATATTCTCTGGCAACAAACGAAATCTGTAACGATTGCTACTTCCGGCCTAACGATTGAAGAAAAGGTCTTATCCGCTTTACGTCTAGTGAAAAAACCAGAGGATTATACTAAAGATATCGGGGTTTTGAGCATTGATATCCTGCAAAGCGATATTCAGAAGATGCTTAAAAAGGCTGCCGAACTAACGGAAACAGGGATCGTCTACATCGAAAACAGTGATGGTATCATTCAGTCCAGCGCATCCTTGGGAATAACAGCAACCTGGAAAGTCCCTCAGGCATATTACAATACTGTGCAGGAAGCACAATGGCAGAAAACCAAGATTAACAATGAAGTCGCCTTTGTCGGTTATAAAAATATAGAAAAGACGGATTTACGGCTTGTTTCGGTCATTCCTTTAAAAGAAATTCTTGCTTCAAGCAATCAACAAAGAAATTATTTGATCGTTTTATTAGTTGTAATGGGGGCAGTTGCCTACCTGCTGGCTTATTTCATTTCAGCTTCAAGCACCAAACGAATCTATAATCTAGTTGATAAAATGCGACAGGTTCAGAAAGGTGATTTATCCGTGACCATTCCGAAGATGAGCAGAGATGAAATTGGCGAGCTGGCACTAAACTTTAATTTTATGATTAAAAAAATAAGTCAATTGAACGAGGAACAATACAAGAGCGGGCAGGAGGTTAAGGAAGCAGAGCTGAAATTGGTTCAAGCAGAGTTCAAGACATTACAGGCTCAGATCAATCCGCACTTTCTTTACAATACGCTTGATTTAATCAATTGGATGGCGATCAAATATGATTGTTCTGATATTGAATCCTTGATTTTCTCCTTATCGAGATTCTATAAGCTTAGTCTAAGAAAAGGGGCAGATATAGTCACGATTCAGGATGAGGTTATGCACATTCAAACCTATCTCCAAATTCAGAATTACCGGTTTGAAAATTGCGTGCAGCTGGAATTGGATGTAAGCAGCATTCAACAGTATAAAATTCCAAAAATCACGCTGCATCCACTCGTTGAGAATTCCATTATGCATGGAATTTATAAAAAATCCGGGAGCACCGGTACGATTAGGATAAGTGGCAAGCTGGAAATGGATCACATTGTTTTGTATATCGAGGATGATGGAGTGGGCATGACGGAGCAACAGATTAAACAAATCCTTGAGCCTAGTCAACCAGATGAAGAAACAGATGACCTGCATGGATTCGGGATTAATAATGTCAATGAAAGACTGAAGCAATATTTCGGAAGCCCTTATGGTTTAACTTATACAAGCACAGTGGGAATAGGGACAACGGTAGAAATACGAATTCCGCATAAGGGGATGTGATTTTACAGATTCTAGAAGTGAAGTCTTAAGTGATTCCGCTGAATACTGAGCTAACCAGATGTGCGCACTGTTCTCAACACTAACGCAAATCATATCCTAGAACCAGATATAAAATTGACAGCTTAAAAGAAATAGTACTATCATTTCATATAACTAGCTATTCCTATAAGAATTAAAGTATTAAAGCTAGCTTGGGAGAGAGGGTAAAGGATGAAGGTATGTGTTATTGATGATGAAGCGAAGGTGCGGGAGGGTATTGTTCTAAAACTGCAAGTACTCCCACATCATCTTGAAGTGTTTAATTGCTTCGGTAGGCAAGTTGTCTGGAAACCCTTCAACGGCTAGGGTTTCTTTACGGAATGTTCCCTAATTTGATCGCCCAATATTAGAGTTAATGTTAGCCTTTCGCTTTCAAAAAACTCTAATTTGAAGCTGACTCTAATGTTTTGGGTGAAATCGTCAATTATTTAGGCGTATTCTCTAATACTTTTTTATGACTATATAGCAAAAATTAGAGTTGGCTCGTTCGTGAGATGTAGGGTTTTTGGCTCTGAGGCTCCTCTCAAATCGAGTTCCAGAAACTATCAAAAACGGCACCCCTAAAAAATACCTCATAATAGGGTAGTACAGCGGTGATATCGTTCCCTTTTCTATTCCCTTTAGTAACTTCCCTCAATCTACCTTAGTGGTCTGTATTACTGCTAAAGTTCTCGATACTGAGCCAAAAACCTCAATATAATTTTAGGTTCTGTACGACCTTAGGTCGCTCTAAAAAAATTGAGGATGTGGTTGATATGGCAAGCAAACGGTGGGGCTACATTAGGATCAGTTCGGCTACACAGGTGATCGATCGGCAAAAAGACCTTTTGGAGAAAGAATTATAAAGATAGATCCCATATTCCTGACATGCTAAATAGGTAGTGAACCCTATCGGTTCAGCATGGGAGTCTTCAAAATCCAATAGAACAAGAGGAAAAAACCAAGAGTTAAGAATGTAGCCGCGGTTATATTATCGTTGCCAATAAGCTTGGCTTCTTTTTTATTGTATTTGAAATATGACTATCCTCATATATCGGTGTTCATTGCGGTTCTCAAATAAAGTATTGAAATGGTTTAGCTTCGATGTTCTGTTCGTGCTGACTTAAAGTCTTCGTTTGGGAGTGCGACACCTTCGAATAAAGGTCGCCAAAGACGCCATGATATTCCGGAAAGACCTGATCTAACACCGCCTGAAACTGCAGCTTTGCTTGGACATACATAAATGTCAGAGACTCATATTGCCGAGTCAGGTAACGGAGATTCATCAGATACTGACCCCGCTTTTTGTAAGGCTCCAGCTTTTCTTTGTAGAACATTTCCCCAACTGGTACGCATCAGCAACATCCGTTTTCACCTTTCGTAATTGGCTCTTTTTTGCTTGGTGTGAAAGGAACGGATTGATTATAATGTACAGATACGGATACTCATCCAGGAACTGAATGACCGGGATGTGATAATGGCCCGTTGCTTCTAACACAACGGCAGGACGCTGCCTAGTAAAGGACCCTAGTAAAGGACTTCAAGTCTTGAACGTAACGGAGGAAGGAAGCTAATTCGTCAAGATCGTGCTTAAACCGAAAGGTCTTTCCGTAGGGCGTTCCCCGATCTGAAAAAGCTTGTGCATGACTTTCTCCTTTCGATACATCCAATCCAATAACAGGGTTCATTCAACCACTCCTAATCTGATATTCGCCGGTAGCCCCTAACCTTCTTGTCGTCCACATTATCGCTTGTTATTCGGGATCATTGTCCCAACCAGCCTAATCATGGTTTAACAAGTAGGGTGGATGAACGGAATAGCTCTCGGGATCCAACTCCCACGGGCAGAAACGTTCGATCCCCGATTACCGCTATCTTACGACCACATAAAAATAAGGTCGACCAGAAAGATCTGGTGACCTTATAATACGAACGGAAGCTGCAAACTTATCAAAACTGTTTACTCAAGTTCCTAATCCTACATTGAATAAATAAGGAGGAATAATGTAAGAAAAAGATATCGATTGACACCAATTTTCATTATTTTGGACCAACAAGACCGACAATTTCACCATTTGTTATTTCTCGATTTTACCTGATCGCAGGTGATAAAGTAATTGGATTTCAAGATAGTCAGGAGTGGGAAGGAATCATTGGCATTGACCAGGCTTATCCTGAAGAGATGGAATGGTATCTTGACATTAGTGATAGTGTAGAATATCCTGTATCTCTCGAAAGAGAGGAAGGAAGAGATGAAGGATGGATAGCAGCTTTACCAATTGGTGAACTTAGTGGAGAGGTTACGGTAGTAACAGCAATGCTTGCTGATGGAATGGACTTGAATGTAGTCATAAAGTATACAAAACTATCACGGACGAGATTAGAAAATATAAAAAGAAGAATCTCGGAAAAAAGCCAATAATAATAAAACCCTTGATTGGCTTCGTGCCTTTCAAGGGTTACTTTTTGGTGGGGCTACCCAATGCCGAATGAATCTATCTTTCGACCAATAACACACTTATTCCATGTAAAACCGCTACAAAAACTCCATAATTCGTTTGTACGCACAGAAAATGCAGTTGTTATTATTCTTGGTAAGCAAGGTGTTAAATACGATGAAAACTGGAATGCAGTAAATTAGTGTTGAAATACTCAATTAATTCATTATTCAACTCCCTTGGAATAAAATAGTTTTCTCACTCAGACTCATGAATTCACAGGATTTCACCTTTAGCTAAATGATAGATAAGAAGGAAACATAGGATAGGGTATGCAGGAATAAAGGTGAGAATTTCTTATGAAGTAAGTAATTTAGTACAAAAACCCTTGATTGGATTCATTGCTTTTACAGGTTTTATATTGTAGGAGGATACTTTCTGTCGAATAAATTCATTATTAACCGTTGGCTAGAATGATGTAGAAAGATAAAAACGTATGTAACACCAAAAAGTTACATGTTCAGGACAGGACTCTCCACTCCTATCTATACTTTTGCACTCTTCTTGGGTGCAGGCCACTCTTCCGGGTGGCTTTTTTTATTTCTATAATTGACTATAAAGCTTGAGCTCATTTCCGCTTCGTAATTGGTCTAGGATTATAGGAGCAATCTTTTGAATTCCGAATTTTTCGGTCACCAGCCGATGCTGTAATCTAACGTTGTCATAGATGGTTACCTGTGGAAAAAAAGTCCTATCGAATGGGGGAGGCGTGTGACTGGGATACGAAGATAATCCTTTGCCTAGCGCATTTGAAACGGATGTCAAACAAGGTGTAATTAGCTTTGATATGAATGGGGAAATCCACGAGATTCATAAGGATGAAGAAATTCCATACGATATCCAGGAAACACTCTAGCGTGATCAAAAGCTAAATGTGATCGATAATCCCTATGGCTCCTATAGGGCACATGAAAATGGTAATTGCCCATATGCAGAAGAACCTCTCTGTTTAACCTGTAACGGCGGCAGCCCATGTAAAGACTTAGCTGTAGGTCTCTCTGACATGGACTTTCCTAAGTATGAAATTCATATTCAATCCACCTCAAAAATGATAGAAGTCGCAAAACATTATGGCCGCGATGAAAATTGCGGAGAAAAACTAAAAGAACCTTGATTGTCTGACCAGCATCTATGAGACGATCAGGAAAGGCAACATCGTTTTTGGACGTTTGGAGCGTATCAAAGGAAAGCAGGGTGTAAGACATGTCTGATTACAATCGCAGAGTGCATTTTAAGCAGGTCCATGAGGCTCGCAAAGCTGCTTGGAGCGTCCGCTAATGCTTAGCGTATAAAACCTTCAAAATGTTGGATCTACCCCTATCAGTTATAAAATAGGCTTGAAAATCAAGTCACAAAAAATGCACCCCTTAGCATTCATCAGTTAAGCCTGCTGGGCTTTTGCCACATGAATATTCTAAGGGGTGCACTAGGTTTCAAAAAAGGTAATTACATGTTGAAGTTAATCATAAAACGATTTATAATCGCTGCAACTTCAGCACGCGTCACGATACCCTTCGGATCAAGTAGCCCTTTCCCTTTACCGTAAAGTAAATGGTTGTTAACGGACCACTTCATCGCATCAGTTGCCCAAGTAGAGATTTGGTTTGCATCTGTGAATGCGGATAAGGACTGACTAGCGTTAACATTAAATTTGTTAGCTTTTGCATAATTGAAGAACAACTGTGCAAGCTGTTCACGAGTGATTGCCTGATCTGGAGCAAAATGAGTACTATCAACCCCATTTACGATGTGATTTTGACTTGCCCAAGCTATTGCATCACTGTAATATGCATTCTTAATCACATCTTTGAAGTGAGTTGACCCTGCATTAGGCTTACCAGCTAAGCGGTGCATAACCGTAACCAGCATACCACGAGTCATGGTTCCGTCTGGGCTAAACGTATTTGCCGCGGTACCCGTGAACAATTCACGTTTTACAACATAGTTGATGGATGAAGACGCCCAGTGGTTTGTAACATCATTAAACGTAACAGCAGGTTTAGTAGGCTCAGTTTGAATGATCTCAAAGGTCACAACAACCAGATCAGAAGATTTCAGACCAGTCAATACAGTGAGTGCTCCTTTAGATACTCCATTGATTGTTACTTCTTTCACTTGATAGCCTTTATCTGGAGTTATTGTAACCGTTCCGTTTGAAGATGCCGCAACAGTTCCTCCGCTACCTGAAACGGAAGCATTCGGCTTATTAGATCCATTATCCGGCACGCTGATAATAGGGTATGCCTTCACAATAAAGGTATACTGTTTATCTTCACTTTTCTCACCGCGAGTTATCGTTGCAGTCAACGTGACAGTCATATCACCCATGCCAGCGGATGGACGTGTAACTACCGCATTATTGTTATCGATGCGAATGACATTCACATTACTGCTCTTCCATACAATTCCTGTTCCGTGCACGCCTTCAGCAGGAAGAGCAACATTACTGGTAATCGCACTTGTATTACCAAGTGTTGACGTTACATTAGCAATCGTATCGGTAATTGCCTGCTCGTCACTGAATGCCGCTACATTAACAAAGATCGGGTTGGAGTAAAACCACAAGCCTGTATAGCTACGGTCGTTAATATTATTGAAACACGTTCTTCGTTCTCCTGCTCAGTTGGAGTATTTGAATAGTCATACGATTTATCTTTTAAAGGCTCGCCGTTAGTTGTGAAGCCTTCAACATCTGTACCCAGGTTCGTACCACGCAAACGATAATAGCGGTTTTTATCTGCGGGCACTTTATAGGAGACCGTATAATAGCCCTCAGCATCTGGTTGTCCCCAATCTTCTTTCGTAAAACGTTTAATCACTTTAGTCGTTTCATTTGTTGTATTACTAGCATATTCACTTTTGTCTATTTTGCCAGTCACTTCTCCAGAGATTAGGTCAACATGATCGACATTTACATTATTAGTAACAGTCGATTCATGCGCAGTAATTTGTTCATAGTTATTATGGTCTGGACTCTTGAAGCGAATCGATATTGTCGTAAGATCCCCTTCTGTTACTTGAAGATTCTCACCCATCTCGGCTTGATTGCCATTTCCAGTTACTTTAAAGTCAAGATCATTGATGAGATCGCCATAAACAGAGTAGGATTTACCGGAACGCATACCATTTACAACATCCTTAAAGGTATTACCCTCGACCCAAGTATAGTTTCTTGAGTATTCACTAGGCTAGGCATAACCAAAAGTGGGTAACAGATGTCACTCAATACCGCGTATTCGATACATGGATATATTTATATGCCATTAAGGATTTGTATAACGGAGAACTCCTAGCTTCTCATATGAGCCTTCGAATGATAACCAGCTGGTTTTTCAAACCTATGAGAAAGCCTTTAAAAAGGAAACGGACGTGACTGGATTGATCGTTCACAGCGACCTAGGATTCTAATACACGTCCTACGATCACCAAGACATGCTGCTGAAGGTTGGCGCCCGAATCAGCATGTCCCGCCGAGGCAAATATTATGACAATGCCTCTATGAAGAGCTTCTTTTTCGCATTTAAAAGCGGAAGCGAATGCTAACGGGAAACGTTAGTATAGTGTATAGTATAAGTCATGTTTAAAAAGAAAGGGCCATCCCACAAAGGATGGTCCTTAAAACTTGTCGTTACAGACATTTGCCTTAGCGCCAAGCTCTAAGTGAAGGAATATATGCCCATGCTTGATGGAAAAAAATATAATCGTCAAGAAATCGATCACGGTAAGGATGCGGTTAAACAACAACTTACCGCATACCAGAAACTCATCGATGCCGGCAACGCTCCTCTCGGAGAGTTCAAATCGGTCTTCTTCAACAGCATGACGCTTGTACTCGCTCGATACTTCATCATCAGACAAATGGGTAATAGCGTAATAAAAAAGCAGCGGCAGTCTAAGGCTTTATTTTGAGAGCCTAGCTTGCCGCTGTTTCCTTATAGGGTCAGTCTAAGAATGGTTAGGTTCATAGAGCTTAGGTGTTAGGTTCTTGTTTTAACGGCCAGACCACTAAACGATATTGGCCCAACAATATCGGCTCTTGTATTTGCAGTACGGTTTTCTGCTGTCACTGTGTAAACATGGTTACCTGATCTAACATTTCTATCTTCTGCCTGGAATGTAACTGCATAATTTTGTTCAGAACCGTTAGATTCGATCCCTTGTTGCGTGTTGAAAATCTCTTTATCATCGCGGAAGATTCTAAAGAGTATTTGCGCAATACCAGTGACACCTCGAACACCCACAGTTGCTACTAAATCTACGCGGTTAGGTTGAGAATTAACTGGAATCCTTATAGTGATTCTTGCAAGGCGAGATCTTACTGGTGAACGACTGATAATAAATGAGTTCGCTAAGTTGAAGCTACGGCGCGGCTGAACTGAAGCTTTATCGATAATACGTACCAAAAATATCAACTCCTCTTGTTTGATATCTTCAAGATATGTTGGATTAAGAGAGAATGATTGGACAAACATCTTAACTGCTTTATTTGGGCTCGATAGACTGTGAACAATGGTGCTGTCGCGACAAGGTAGATTCTCTTCGATTTTTGGAAGTCTGGCTTCACGATTAAAGAGAAGGAAATAGAAGAGTCTTAGCGGTTTCATTTCTAACGGAAACGATAGATACTAAAACGATACTAGGCTGTCGACAGCAACGTCAGCCTGCTTTGCGCTAACGGGCAGCATTCCTATTATGAAGAAATAGTTGATTTGAAAGTTGTAGGAACAGAGATCAGGAACGGTATGAAAGAACGTTACTCTAAAAGCTACAGGTTCAGGACAGGACTCTCCACTCCTATCCAAATCCTATAGTGCTCATCATGAGTACGGACCACCCTTCGGGGTGGTTTTTTTTTATTGCTCATTAAGTGACTTATCTGCTAAAGGCAATGATAAGGATCCATCTCAAGTTGAACTATAATACGAACGGGCAGCATTCCTATTATGAAGAAATACGAGGTTTGAAAAATAAAAAGACTCCTTGGTATGATGTTAATGGGTCCACGACGCTGGCCGGCTACTGGATCCAAATACAAACCAAGGAGAGTACAAGATGCATTCTACTCAAAATGAACGAATTAATCAAATCACTTCTTCTACCTTAATTGTCGGAGTCGACATYGCAAARTTCAAACATKTRGCYMGSGCACAAGACTACCGCGGAGTCGARTTCGGGAAGCCAATCACATTTGACAATAATCGAGAAGGTTTTGAGTTATTCGTTAGTTGGTTCCAAAAGATTACTGCGGAACAAGGGTTTCAGGACGTTTTGGTCGGCATGGAGCCGACCGGTCACTACTGGCTAAACCTTGCTCATTATCTTAGAGAGCAGGAAGTTAAGTATGGTGTTGTAAATCCACTGCACGTGAAAAAAAGCAAAGAGCTAGATGACAATTCTCCGACGAAGAATGACATCAAGGACGCTAAAGTGATTGCACATTTGGTCAAAGATGGGAGATACACTGTACCTAGCCTTCCACAGGGCGTTTATGCTGAACTGCGGGAAGCCATGAAAATTCGCTAACACCTGACAACTGAACTTTGCATTGTGCAAGCATGTTTCCATAACTGGTTAATAGGTAAGTTTTACTAATGTTTTGTGATCTACTGATCGCGGATGTTTATCCATCATATTCATCCTATCCGATAATCCGAAAATTTCGGATGACGAGGTTGGTAACTGATAATAAATATATAAAGCCCTGAAAATTTGCAGAAGATTTTCAGGGCTTTGTTTATATGAATAATTACGTTTTGAGTTAGTTTGAGTTTTTTCTTATAAAGTATTCTCGGCTATCTGTCCGCAATTTTTCAGGTAAAACGTGATTAAGTTCATCATTTAACCATGCAAGGGTCTTATTACGAAGAAACTCACGCATATATTCTTCTGCCTCAAGCATCGTTAAGTTAATCGTACAAGAAGAATTGGCGGAAATACAGGAAGAGCATTTTTTATCTAAATGCATAAGATTATCTTTCAAAACATTTTTGCATTGAAAAATAGGTTTTACTCCTTCAACTGCTTCTATTACATCCCAAAAAGAAATTTCTTCTGGGGACTTAGCTAATTTATAACCACCTTTTACACCAGGTGTAGAACTCACGATACCAGCCTTTGATAATTTACCAAAAACTTTTGAGAGATATGTTTCTGAAAGCCCTTGAAATTCTGAAAGGTCTTTATTTCCAATACTTTCCTCTTCGGGTATGTCTATTAAATAAACAAGGCTATGCAACGCATATTCAACCATAACACTATACTGCATATAGACTCACCTGCTTTCATTGTAAAAAGGCTATCAAAAAAATCATTATAATCCCTAAATGTTTTTTTGTAAATTAGCAAAAACTAACGTTAGAATCTATAGAATTTGACAAAAGGCTATGAAGTCTTTATATTGTCTATTATATCAATCGGCGATTGATATTATCGACGATTGAATTTATCGACAATTAAGATTAGGTAAATTCAATTTAAAGGAGAAAACATCCAATGAGCAAACTGCTTGTCATTAATGCACATCCAGAAGTCGATTCCACATCTTCATTTAGTCTAAATGTATTCAATTACTTTTTGAAAATTTATAAGGAGAAGTATTCTGATGATGAAGTTATTGAACAAATTAACTTGTACAAGGACGTAGTACCAATGATAGATCAAACTGTTTTAAGTGCATGGGGAAAATTAAAAACAGGTCAAGAACTAACAAGTGGAGAACAAGAAGTAACAGAGCGTATGAATGATGTATTAAAACAATTTAAAAGTGCAAACAAGTATGTAATTGTTTATCCAGTGCATAACTTTAATGTGCCATCAAAGTTAAAGGATTATATGGATAATATTATGATTGCAAGGGAAACCTTCAAATATACAGAAACGGGATCAGTTGGTCTTCTTAAAGATGGAAGAAGTATGCTTGTGATACAAGGAAGTGGGGCAATCTATACCAATAATGACTGGTATACCGAAGTTGAATACTCGCATAAATACTTGAAGTCGATGTTCAATTTTTTTGGTATTGAAGATTATCAAATTCTTCGAGTGCAAGGTACTGATAAACTGGACAGAGATGAAGTATTAAAAAAAGCTTATAAAGAAGCCGAAGAAGCCGCTTCAAAATTAGTAGTGAAATAAGCTAACGGAAAAGTTTAACAACAAAAGCCAATCGTAGATAAATCCTATAAGCTCTTGTATAATGAAACTAACTTCAAAAATGAAGGGACTGAACTATGCGCAGATGTCAATATCTTAAACCTGACATTAAAATAAAATGGAGGTAAAAGTATTGATTACAGAGTTACACACAGAACGTTTACATTTGAGAAAAATGAAGGTATCGGATTCGTCTAGTTTGTTTAAAGTTTGGTCTGATCCAGATGTTACTAAATTTATGAATGTTAGTTGTTTTACTGATGAAAATAAAGCAAAAGAGATGATTAATCTTCTTGATGAYCTTTCTCRAGACAGYAARGCTATTCGTTTCTCCATAATTAAAAWAGARTCCAATGAAATYATAGGTTCTTGTGGTTWTAATTCCTTKGATTTTGAAAATGMAAAAGCWGAAATTGGATATGAYATTGMTAAATCATTTTGGGGAAGAGGATAYGCTTCAGAAGCTATCTGTTCTTTGTTAGATCACGCATTCTCATCTTTAAAGCTGAATCGAATCGAAGCAAAAGTTGACCCCGAAAACGTGAATTCTATAAAGCTCTTACAAAAGCTCAACTTTACGTTTGAAGGAACTCTTAGACAATATGAAAGAGTAGAAGGAAAGTTTAATGATCTCAATATCTATTCCAAATTAATATCAGATTGATTTAATTTTCTGCCTATTTTGAATTGTAAGTAGCATAACTTGGAACGTTTATACTTTACCATAGCGGCAGTTTTGGGTTATTACAAAAGATAATTTCATTGAAGGAGAACGATAGAGCAACGAACAAGGGAGCAGTTTGCCGGCGGCAGCTGCTCCCTTTTATTTTACTAAAGGAAGAGTATCCCTCTGATTCTTTGAGACCCGACTTCTCTGGCCTTTAAGACGAGGGTTTTTGGATAATTTTAGCATATCAAAGTTGGATTTTTACTATTTTTAGATTATGGATTATGAATTTGATTCAATTAATGATTGAATATAGATTTCAATCATTTTAATATTTTCTTTCCATAATAAAACAAGCCATTCTGTGTCTGCTTTAGAAATGAAAAATGTTGAAAATCCATTTATATAAGTTCCTAATAAATCATTTACTAACTCCAAGTCATTCGCGTCTAGTGTATCACCATAAAAATCATTCACTAAAATCTCAAAGAAATCAAACGGTGTTTTTTCGCTGTCTTTACCATAGATAAGCTCATCAAACTCCGTATCATATGAAGACTTCACTAAAAATTGCATTTGAACATTAATTAAATTTAAATAGTCTTTATTTTTTTTTTCAATGAAGAAGAGAAAATATTTGAGCATAATATCCGCAAAAGAATCCGTTTCCTTAACTTCTTGATAAATTTGTTCCAGTGCTTCACCCATTAACACATCAGCATAAAAAAAAGCTTCTTGTTGAATAGTCTCCATAGAACCAAAGTGATGAAACACGCTTGCTTTACTAACATTTGCCTTCTTTGCTATGCTGTTAGCACTTAATACTTCTAAACCATTTTCTGCGATTAAAGTGACGGTAGCGTGTAATAAAGCTTCTTTTGTTTTGTTCCCCTTTTTTTCTCTACTATCTATCATTACCGTTCCTCCTTGAATGGTTGTCACATTTTCTTCAGCTATTATAGCATAAAACAAAAATGTTGACCGATAGGTCAGTTTTTCATAAAATATAATTGACCGTTCGGTTAGTTTTTAGTTTTGTGTGTCACCAGTTTTAAGTTTTATGAGATTTAACTCTTGATAAAAGGAAAGGAGAAGGCCAAAAGATACGGATGATAGCAACAATTACGGTCTCGGCTGGGACAGTGTGAAGCTATACCCGTTCAATGAATTCGGAATAAAGGGCTTGGCCAAATGAGGGAACTTGACTACATATTCTGCTTCTCTCGTCGTACTTCCTGAGAAAAAGATTGCAGCTGCCGTGTTATCATCCGGCGGTAGCAGTGACACGGATCAACTAATGGCAAGCAAACTGCTGCTTGCGCTCAAGGAAAAGGGAGAGATCAAGAACATCAAGTCGGACAAATCATTTGGCAAGCCCGTTAGGGCCAAGATACCCCAAGTTGTAGTGAAGCAAGCAGGCTATTACACCAAAAGTGGATCGCAGTTCCGAGTAGAGATTACCGAGGACGGAGTACTGTCCATGGCAAACGATCCGGGGACGAAGTATATATACTTCGGATGGGAGCTTTATCAACGAAAACGGAACCTCCATGGTCAGCTTCGTCACCGAAAAGAACGGACGCACCTATTTGTGGCAGAGAGACTATGAGACGTTGCCGGGATTTGTGCAACTAGTAATGTCCCATTATGCGGCCTGCCTGTTCGGCGGACAGTATTTGAGGAGGTCATCATCACGAGGAGGTCATCAACAGATGAGAATCATGGAAGTTGTACTGGTGACGTTTAATGTGGTTGTGTTACTGTGGTTGGTTGTTGGGCAACAAAAGCCGCGACAGTTATTATGGGGAGGATTGGCCGTCTCGGCAGTTTTTCTCGTTGTGCAGGGCTGGGTTGAGGGATGGCGCTGGCCCCTGATCCCCACTTATGCATTGACGCTGGCTCCTTTATGGGCGCTGGTGTTGGACTTTCGGCGGCGCGCCCGAGCCGGGCAAGGGGGCATTCATAGGCGCGGCGTACGCAGAATTGCAGCGTTGTTATCCGCCTTTTTCTACGGAACTGTAACCGTAGCTGCGCCGTTGCTGTTCCCGGTGTTTACATTCGATGAACCGGCAGGCCCGTATGGGATTGGCACGGTCGCTTATCACTGGATTGACAACACCCGCAAAGAAACGTCCACTTTGGCGGCAGCCGGGGCCAAGCGGGAACTGAAAGTACAGATCTGGTATCCGGCCAGCAAGGACGCTAAGGGAACCCGAGCGCCGTATGTGCCCGATTCCAAAGTATATGCCGAGGCATTTCAGCAGGAGTCTGGTCTGCCGCAGTTGTTTTTGACGAGCCTTGGACAAGCCCGTACGCATGCGATTGAACACGCGGTGCTGTCCGATGCGGAAACGGCGTATCCGGTACTTATTTTTTCACACGGGTCTGGTGGATTCGAGGGTCAGGGCATGTTCCAGGTCGAGCAGTTGGTGAGCCATGGCTACATTGTAGCGGGAATCAATCATACTTACGACAGTATGGCTTCGATATTTCCGGATGGGCGGGTTGCGTTGTACGATTCGGTGAAAAATACAGAATTTGAGATAGAGCCACTTGAAAAACCGGACAGGACGAATGAGGTTTGGGTGAACGATGTGCGGTTTGTGCTGGATCAACTTAAACAGCTCGCTGCCGCTGACCCGGATCAGCGGTTTACGGGACGAATGGACATGAAGCGCCTTGGCATGTTCGGACACTCATTCGGCGGGGCGACTACGGTTCAGATGCTGCTAAGTGATCCGCGGGTTCGGGCAGGCATCAATATGGACGGAGCCTTGTACGGTGAACGCCGCATTCCGGCGACTGGCATAAACAAGCCGTTCCTGATGATCAGTGCGGACGAGGAGGACGAGTTGGCGGGCTCCAACGCCACAAGTGACGATCAGCAAGCCGCCTTGGACATGACCCACAGCAAAGTTGAACGATACAATAAAGAGTTAAATGCTCGGTATGCGCTGATAAAGGCTGGCGGGAATTACTGGCTGAAGCTGCACAACACGCTTCATATGAGCTTCTCCGATTTCTTTTGATCTCTCCAATTATAGAGTGGGCACAGGGAGTGAATGTGCGCGAGACACATCAGCTCGTCAACGATTTTACGCTTGATTTCTTCAATCATTATCTGAAAGGGCAGCCTCTGCAGATTTTGAACAATGCTGTCGGCACGCATGATGATTATATTCTGGAAAAGGGTTAAGCTTCTATTTAGCGTGAACGCCGCCTGAAGTATAGACGGAGGAGGGAGGGGGAGAATCAGGGGCATTCGCTGTGGCCTCTGGTTTCTCTCTGGGCTCCTTCTGATCATCCGGATGCAGTGGCTCCCAAAGGAGAACGCAGCAGATAGCGCATGCTGTGCATTAGCGGGTTCATGCTGGCAGGGGCGTCCTATTCCAAGTTCACAATGACCCACAGTTTATTGAATAGGATACGGTCTGTGACCGAATCAAGCATATGCTGAGCCTTGTTCATTCCATTAAAGATTGTATGACTTCCTTTTCAGCGGATCAATATCGGCAGCTTCTCCATAGCTCCTTACGAGAGGTAGATGCAGAATTGTTGCGACTCAAAGAGCTTCAGCAATTAATTAAGAAGGCTTTGCATGAACAACAGAGCTTTAGTTCACAATCCAACCAGTAT
>NZ_JBFRGC010000046.1:0-44246 GCF_052115145.1 Paenibacillus sp. 2TAB26 | reverse complement strand
ATGCTCAGCTGCTCCATGACCTCTTTCACTGGAACTCCTGTTATTCTCAATTCAATRGCTTTCATTTTTGTTTCCACTGGGTAACTTACTCTTGTTGCCAACGTAAAAACACCTCCAAGGTTGTCTCCATATCTTACGACATGGTTGCATTTTCTTGAAGGTGTTTTAATTTGTCTCACGCTAAGGGGTCAGTCCCCGTCGTTAAACGTTGAGACAGCCTTTTTTTATTGCAATTATGTACGTGAAGTACGGCTAAATTCGAACATCTCCTGAAAAATGATCATACGTCCCGGGATCAGGAAGAAATTCCTCGGAATAATCCGCAGCTTCATCCCGATTGTGCAGCTCCTCAGCATCATTGCCTTGTCCATCGGTTGCAGCCCAGTCCTCATTCACAAGATGTGCCGGAATTGCAATCGCATCAAGCGAGTATGCAGTGCCGGTAACTGCATCCGCATCGATATTCGCTTGCTCGACGAGCTGACCGCCATGTGATTGTGCAATTTCGAGTGCTGAAGTGAGATCGCTTCCTTCTAAATGAACATGCATGCTGCTTCCTTCATGAAGAACCGTCTCATATCCGAGCTCCCTCAACGTCTCGCAAGCAAGAGCCGCACTTTGAGCATCGTTAAAATCAAACAATAAGGCTGAGTTCGTAGACAATAGCGATCATCCTTTCTAACGTTTTGTTTAACATGCCCTATTCATACAAAATCATGTAAAAAAAGAATACGGCAAGGCGTCATGATATATAATTACAAATAACTATTTTATTATGTTATGTTTTATGACATAATCATTACATAAGTGTGCAGCTAGGCTATTGATAAGGAGGATGTCATCGATGAACCATTTATTTTATTTACTTTCAGATCCTATGCTTATCGTCGAGTGGGACGAATCCCGTTGGTCTATTGTAGACGTCAATCAAGCTTTTGCAGCTTTTTCCGGTTTTAAGAAATCAGATCTTATGCTCCTCGATCCATCTACTATTATATCGACGGATGAGACAACTCTCTCCTTTGATGAAGCCGTACATCAACTTGCTGATGAGCAAGCCCTATCACCGCTTCTTGAATGCAAGCTTGTCACGAAGTCATCGACTCCTGCAGATATACGTTTGTCCTGCCGCAAGCTCCAGCTCGAAGACCGCATTGTTTATGTCATCATTTGCAAGGATTTACGGGAAGCCAAATGGATTGACGAATATATTTTGCATCATAAAATAATGGTATCTGCCGTTGTGAATGAGCGCTATAACATTATGAGCTTTAAGCATTATTATGCTCCTGTACAGCAGCCCTCCTCTTCCTATTTGAACAAATCCATATTTGAGCTTGTTCCAGACCATGAACGAAGCAAGCTTAAGCGGGTATTAGAATATGCGAAAAACAACCGAACGGCTGAATCCGTGGACTTTCATCTTAAGCTTGGGGATCGTTGCTATATTGCTGATGCGGTTGTTCAGCCGTTTTACAATGGCAATCGGACGTTAAAAAACTTTGTTGTCATATTAACCAGCCTTCATATGAATAATCAGGATGAGGACCCCTCCTATAAGCTTCGTATGCTTATGCTCAGTAAAAATATATCCGTCACTTCACTCGCTCAGTCAACGCTTATCTCTCTTACGACCATTTCCAAAATTCGCAATGGGAAAATAAAAAAGCCCCAGCGTCTAACGGCAGAATTGATCGCCGGAGAGTTGGGTGTTAGACCCGAAATGATATGGAGCAGCTATAAACGATAATAGCTGCTCCACGTTTTATTTAAAGCTTGAATTTTTGAGCCACTTCGTTCATTTCCATTGCAATTACACTCAAGCCGTTAGCTGATGATGATATTTCCTCTGCTGACGCATACTGCACTTCCGGGGATGCAGAAACTTCGCTGGCAATAGCGGAGGTTCTAGAGGCAGTTTCTGTATCATTCTAAATTTCATTGATCAAATCCTGAATTTTCACAACAGATTCCGTTGACTGTGTAGAGAGCTTGCGCACTTCTTCCGCTACAACCGCGAAGCCCCTTCCATGCTCTCCCGTTCTTGCCGCCTCAATCGCAGCGTTCAGCGCCAGCAGATTTGTCTGCTTTGAAATATTTCCAATCAGCTCAGATATGGTTCATTTCGGATGTGCGCTGCAATCTGCTGTACACCAAGAGCCATTTCTTCTGAGGCGCGACTTATTTCTAGAAAGCTATGCAGCTGCTCCTGCGAACCTGCGGCTACCTCTCGAAAAATGTTCATTGCATGCTGCGCCGAGTTGCGATTTTGCTCTGAAATAGCCAGCATCTCTTCTGATGAAGCGGTTATGTTCATCGAAGCATGCTGTACACTCGTAATGGCAGAACGAAGAGAGGCAAGCATTTCAGCGGAAGCACTGACCATATCTCCAATTTCATCACGATTTTTCACTTTCGGGACGATAGCGGATAAATTTCCTTGGGCTACCTCTGAAAGGACTTGCGCCGTTTTCTGAATCGGAATGGAGATCGCTCTGCGAACGTACCAGATAAGAAATCCGACAAGTACCGTTGCCGCTGCAAGACCGCTAATGATCTCAATGTTGTTCTGTTTATGTATATCCCCGCTAACGTTTACCGCTCTATCTGCTCCTTCACGATAGAATGTTAGTTTAAATATTTTAATAAAAGGCACTTTTCTGAATCACTGGTCCAAAAAAAAGAAAGGACCGTCACCCTCAATTCGAGGATAACAGTCCCTTCTATTGTGTACGACTAGCCGCGATAAGGCGCTAGCGCCTCATTCAAGCCTTTTGTTTGCTCATAAACCTGCTGGTACACTTTGAAAATGCCTGCATAAGCAGCAACCGCTTCAGGCTGCGGCGAATACGAATCTGCATGCTTAACGAATTTATTTGCACAAGACTCCAAGCTATCAAACCAGCCTGCACCATATGCAGCTAGCATCGCAGCGCCTAAACCAGGTCCTTGCTCATTCTCTAATGCGACAACCTTTGCATCGAAAATATCAGCCTGCATTTGCAGCCATACTGGGTTTTGCGCGCCGCCGCCGATCGAAATGATCGTATCAACCGTCTTGCCGGCGCGTCTAAACATATCGACTGACTCATTAAGGGAGAAAGTAATGCCTTCCATCACCGCACGAGCAAAATGAATGCGCTCATGTGATCCGTCAACGCCGATAAAGCTTGCACGAATGAGCGGATCCGCATGTGGAGTACGTTCGCCAACGAGATATGGCGTGAACACCAGTCCGCCAGCTCCCGGCTTCACTGCACCTACACCTTCGAGCAATTGATCAAAGGACTCATTCGGAGCGAATGTTTTCTTAAACCAGCTTAAGCTGTAGCCAGCAGCAAGCGTAACTCCCATTGCATAAAACGAGTCCTCTTTGCCGTGATTAAAGAAATGCACCTTGCCTGCAAAATCCTTTGTCTTGTCATTCTCGTAAGAGAGAATAACGCCGGAAGTACCGATGCTGCAAAGCGTTAACCCTTCGGATAAAATACCTGAGCCAATAGCCCCGCATGCATTATCCGCTCCACCCGCAAACACCTTCGTCGTGCCTGGCAGCCCCGTGCTGTCAGCATACTGCGGCAGCAGCGTACCTACGAGTCCATGCGACTCAACAAGCGGTGGACAAAATTGTGCCGGAATTCCAAACGCTTCAAGCACTTCTTCGCTCCATGCTTTGCCAGCCACATCAAGAAGAAGCGTTCCCGCCGCATCGGAATAATCCATATGAAGCTCGCCTGTTAAGCGGTAGCGAAGATAATCCTTCGGCAGAAGGAACAGCTTTGCCTTTGCGAAGGCATCTGGCTCGTTCTCACGAACCCATAAAATTTTCGGAAGCGTAAAGCCCTCTAAAGCTGGATTGCGAGTAATGCTAAGCAGCTTGTCTCCAAGCGTGCGTTCGATTTCACGGCATTGCCCCGTTGTACGCGTATCATTCCATAAGATAGCGTTGCGAACAGGATTTCCTTCACCGTCCAGCAGTACAAGTCCGTGCATTTGACCGGAGAAGCTAACCCCTTCAATTGACTGGGCATCGATGCCTGCTGTTGATGTCAATTCACGCAAAGCCTCAACTGTACCTTCTACCCAATCATCTGCCCGCTGCTCGCTCCAACCGGAGTAAGCATGAAACAGCGGGTAGCTGCGGGAGACTTCCCCAGCTACCGTGCCATCACGGTCAACAAGCAGCACTTTAACGGCGCTCGTTCCTAAATCTATACCGATTACATAGCTCATTTGTCAGAGTCCTCCCGACTTAAACGCTAAAAATAACTTCGCTCAAGATAAGGCGGATTCGTTCTTGACGTCCGGACTCATTTTTAATTGGATTGTTTTGAAGCGCATATTGCTCAAGTGAAGCAAGCGTTGCTTTGCCAGACACGATATCCGCGCCGATGCCTTCTTTAAAGCTGCGGTAACGGTTGTCAACGATGTTGTCGAGAATTTTCTCTTCCGTCAATTTGGCAGCTGCTTTCAAGCCCCAAGCGAAGCTGTCCATACCAGCAATGTGAGCAAGGAACAGATCATCCGTTTCGAACGATGCGCGGCGAACCTTCGCATCGAAGTTAACGCCGCCGCGGCCAATGCCGCCAGCTTTCAATACTTCAAACATCGTTAGTGTAGTTGAATATAGATCGGTTGGGAATTCATCTGTATCCCAGCCAAGAAGCAGGTCGCCTTGGTTCGCATCAAGCGATCCAAGCATGCCGTTGATTGCAGCCGTACGAATCTCGTGCTCGAACGTATGGCCAGCAAGTGTAGCATGGTTCGCTTCAAGGTTAAGTTTGAAATGATCCTTCAAGCCGTATTTTTGCAGGAATGAAATCGTTGTTGCTGCGTCATAGTCGTACTGATGTTTAGTAGGCTCTTTTGGTTTCGGCTCGATCAGGAATTGTGCGTCGAAGCCAATTTCCTTCGCGTAAGCGATTGCCATATGATACAAGCGTGCTAGGTTATCAAGCTCAAAGCCCATGTCCGTGTTAAGAAGTGTTTCGTAACCTTCGCGGCCGCCCCAGAAAACATAGTTTTCCGCACCAAGCTCTTTACCCACTTCAAGACCTTTTTTGAGCTGCGCACCAGCATAAGCATAAACGTCAGCATTGCAAGTTGTGCCAGCGCCATGAACAAAACGCGGATTCGTGAACATATTAACAGTGTTCCAAAGCAGCTTTTTACCGGAGGATTTCATGTTGTCCTTCAATAAAGCTACGATGACATCAAGATTTTTGTTCGTTTCTTGCAGCGTTTCGCCTTCAGGTGCAATGTCCACATCGTGGAAAGCAAAGAAAGGAATATTCAATTTAGTCATGAATTCAAAGTTAGCTTCAACACGCGCTTTCGAGCGGTCAAGGCCTGTATATTGATCCCAGCCGCGAACCATAGTAGCTGATCCGAATGGGTCCGAACCATTCGCATTAAATGTATGCCAGTAAGCAACTGCGAAGCGAAGATGCTCTTCCATCGTTTTGCCCATAATAACTTGGTTTGGATCGTAATGTTTGAATGCAAGCGGATTGTCTGAGCCCTTACCTTCAAATTGGATTGTGTTAATATTTTTAAAATAAGTCATCGTAATCAAAATCCTCCTTCATGGATTAGAAGTTTATGATAGTGCTTACATAAAGAATAACATGCCTCCACTTAGTTTGTCTATTAAACAAACTAAGTTTTTGTGTTAAAATAAATGCATTACTTATTTGGCTTAGATGACTCAAAATCCGCATCCCCATCTAGTAGGCTCTAGATTAGGCTTTTCATGATACAATAATAAATATTTTCATTTGGACGGAGGCATTCTTTTTTGAAAAGGAAACCAACAGGCGACTTAGCGCTCATCAAAAAAATAAATACAGCCATCGTGCTTGAAGCGGTGCTTGGTTATGCCCCGCTCTCTCGAGCTCAAATATCGGAGTTGACCGGATTAAACAAGGCGACTGTTTCCAGTCTCGTTCAGGATTTGATCGACACCCATCTCGTCGTTGAGAATGGTCCCGGACTATCCAGCGGCGGGCGCAAACCTGTCATGCTGCTCTTTAATGGTACGGCTGGTTATGCTGTCGGCATCGATCTTGGTGTCAATTATATTCGCGGCCTGCTCGTAGACCTCGAAGGCAATGTGATTGCAGAGCAGCAGCGCAGTCTGAAGCAGCAGGATGCTGATCATGTCATTGGGCAGTTAATTTCATGTATTGAGCTGCTTATTAATGATGCGCCGGAGAGCTCATACGGGATTGTCGGAATCGGCGTCGGCGTACCAGGTATCGTGGATGACAATGGCACGATTCTTTTTGCACCAAACTTAAAATGGCGGCAAGTTGAGCTGCAGCGGCAGCTCGAAGAGCGCTTCAACCTTCCCGTTACGATAGACAATGAAGCGAATGCGGGCGCGCAAGGAGAGCAGAAATACGGGGCAGGACGAGGCATCGCCAACCAAATTTATGTCAGCGTCGGGATCGGTATTGGAACAGGCATTATTTTGAACAAGGAATTATATAAGGGTGCGTCAGGATTCTCAGGTGAGCTCGGCCATCTCTCGATTGAGTATGACGGCAAACCTTGCAGCTGCGGCAATCGAGGCTGTTGGGAGCTATATGCTTCGGAGAATGCTTTGCTTGAGAGTACAGCATCGTTAGGCTTTGAGAACTTGGAAGATCTGCTGCTTGCTGCAACAGCTGGAGATGAACGCGTTATCGCGCATATACGCTCGATTGGCGATTATTTGGGCGCAGGCATTGCTAATATCGTCAACGTATTTAATCCTGACGTTGTCATTATTGGCAACCGTATGAGCCGTGCTGCTCAGTGGCTGGAGCCAGCCGTACAAGCTGCCGTCGATCAGCGCACACTATCGTATCATCGCGAACGTATGCGAATCTTGTTTGCAGAGCTTCAAGAGCAGTCAGCTGTACGCGGCGCGGCATATTACGCGATTAGCACATTTTTCACGAAGATTAAGAGCGGACAGTAGCATCGTTATGCATTGCTGAACATTGTTTTTTCTCATGGCCTGCAGCAGACTAACTCTGATGCAGGCTTTTTTTAACAGGACAGCATTACAATAATATTCACCCGGCTTGATCAGCTCCTTTTCGCCCCTCTTTATTTCTCTTTGCACGATACCTCTTGGAAAATATAAAGTGCTCACATTTAGGTTTAGTACGGCTACTTAGGTTATTGTATGGCTGTAACTTTGATCAGAATTTTTATTCAGTATTTTTAATCAGTTAATAGCTTCGATTTAATACCATCTTCTTTTAGATTGGTGTTTTAAATAAGCATTATATTAATTTATAAGTTAATTATAAAAGATTTAAATTAATTATTCATTGACAATTTGGTCTAATATTCATTAAAATCAATAATATAAGGATTTATTATTAACTTTTAAATTAATATAATGGAGGAATGAAAAATGGAACAGCAGCAAATCCCTCGCCCTGAATACCCAAGACCCCAATTTACTCGAGAGTCATGGCTCAATTTAAATGGTGAATGGCAATTCGAAATGGACCCTGGAAAAAGCGGTATCTCGCGCGGATTAAACCAAGACGAGCAAAAGCTAACTCAACGCATCATCGTCCCCTTTTGTCCAGAAAGCCGGCTGTCAGGCATTGGGCATACAGATTTCATTCCAGCCGTTTGGTACAAACGAAGCTTCAAGCTTCCTGACAACTGGAACGGCGGACATACATTATTGCATTTTGGAGCGGTAGACTACGAGGCTCAGGTGTGGGTTAATGGCAAACATGTAGGAAAGCATCGAGGCGGTTACAGTTCTTTCTCATTCAATATTACAGATTCCCTCCAGCAAGGTGAAAATGTGGTTACCGTATATGCCGAGGATGATACTCGCTCTGGCTTACAACCGCGCGGCAAGCAGAGCGGTACCTACCATTCACAAGGCTGCGACTATACCCGCACGACTGGCATATGGCAAACGGTTTGGCTTGAGCATGTGTCGGAAACATATATAGAATCCTGCCGTTTCGTTCCAGACCCGGAGAACAGCTGCCTGCACGTAACTGCCAAGCTGTCTGGAAACACAAAAGATGTACAATTCCGCTGTAATGCGCTGCTCGATGGCCTGTCGGTAGGAAAACAAACGGCAAACGCCGGCTCGATGTCCGTTTCATTAACGCTGCCCCTCTCCAAAATCAAATTATGGAACACCGATTCACCTGTTCTTTATGATCTGGAGCTTGAGCTCATTCGTGATGGTGAAGTATTGGACTCAGCTTCTTCATATTTCGGTTTGCGTTCCATTCAATTGGATGGCAAGGCGTTCCGTATTAATGGTAAATCCGTATTCCAACGGCTCGTTCTTGATCAAGGCTTCTATCCTGAAGGCATTTATACAGCACCTACTGACGATGATTTAAAACAAGATATTGAAATGTCGCTCGCACTTGGTTTCAACGGTGCAAGATTGCATGAGAAAATGTTCGAGCCTAGATTCCTATATTGGGCAGATAAGCTTGGATATTTGGTGTGGGGAGAGCATGCTAACTGGGGTCTCGATATATCAACAGCTGCCAGCCTTGCTCAATTTCTACCGGAATGGATTGAGGGTGTGGAACGAGACTTTAACCATCCAAGCTTGATCGGATGGTGCCCATTTAATGAAACATGGGACTCATCGCGCGGCACTCGTCAAGATAATGACGTACTTCGCGTCGTTTATGAAACGACTAAAGCTATTGATCCAACGCGACCGGTCATCGACACAAGCGGCAACTTCCATGTTGTAACGGACATTTTTGATGTTCACGATTATGATCAAAATCCTGTTACATTCAGGGAACGTTATCGGCCGTTTGCCGAGAAAGGCGAGGCGTGGGTCTCCTTCCCCGATAGACAAAGCTATAACGGCCAACCTTATTTCGTCAGTGAGTATGGCGGAATTTGGTGGAATCCTAACCAGTCCGATGAGAAAAGCTGGGGCTACGGGGATCGTCCACAAAGCGTCGAGCAATTTATTGAAAGATATGACGGCTTGACCAGTACTCTTCTTGAGAATCCTAATATGTTCGGGTTCTGTTATACACAGCTTTATGACGTGGAACAAGAAGTGAATGGGCTTTATACTTACGATCGACAACCGAAGTTTGATGTTGAACGAATTAAAGCGATCAACAGCAAAAAAGCAGCTATCGAGGATTAGTGCTCATTAGTCTCAAACAAAAAACAGGCATGCTGCGATGGCAGCATGCCTGTTTTTATTGCTTTTCTACTTACAATTGACCTAATAACCCGCTCCATTATTGAACGCGATGTACGCCAACAATATCTAATGTTTGTCCATCGATCGTTATGTCTACTGATTTCGTTTTCACTGTGCCATTATTGTAGTAAGCAGAAAATGTGAATGTTAAGGTGCCTTTAGCAAGCTTTGTGAATGATGCATCCCAAAGCTCACCCTTCCAGTTGGTTTGCCCTGCGTTTAATGCGGTTAGAGACGTTTCGTAAGTACGCATATGCACCTCTACCCGATCCGCTTTTGTAGCCGTGCCTGTAATGGTCGTATCTGCCTCCAGTATAAATTTCTCTCCCGCCCAAAATACCGAATAACCGCGCGGTGAATTCTCATCTCCTGATTGTTTTAAATTAAAAGCCTTACGATGCTGATCCCATAGCTCCGTATGTCGTACATAAGCATTGACATGTAGCGGCAGCACCTGCAACGTTTTGGTTACGCTAACCGGCTCAGCTATACCGTCGCTAACCGTTAGCTTCATACTCCAAAGTCCGACCGTTGTTAACCTCAGTGAAGGCCCTTTTACCGGATAGTTTGGACCATTAACGGTATAGAAATAGCTGTTCTTCACGCCGAGCGGACTTGTCAGCTCATAAGCAATCGTAAGCGTATTGCCATCAGCATCTGTCATATTCGATAGAAAAGTTGTCATATCTCCTTCATATACAGGTTTGGGCGTCCAATCAAAGTCAGCCGTCGGAGGTCGATTGGTAACGAAATAAATATATTCATAATCCCCTTCATTGCCGGCAACGTCATAATCGATTACGGTAAGACGATATGCTTGTCCAGAAATCAACCCAGCAACTTTGTATGATTGCTTAGAAAGTGCTAAAGGAATGCTGTATTCTATTTTACCGTCACCATTTAAATCAATATTCGTCACACTGCCGTCAGCGTTCACTTTTTGCAAAAAGAAGGTGCGAGCAGCATGTCCCGAGGAAGGCTCGGCATCATAGAAGGTATTGAACTGAACCGTTACGGCCGTAGGTTCAACAGTAAGCTGTTCATTCACATCTGCAGGTTTAACCGTATCGACAAAGAAAAACCCGTTGCTTGAATACGGTCCCCATATATAGCTGTCGTTCGCTCTCGCTCTCCAGTAATGCAGCCCCTCAGCTAACGCAGGTGTTGTGTAATTAGCAGCAGCCAAAGAAGAGTTCGTGTCCACTACCATAACACCGCTCGATGCTTTGAACACCTCATAATCTATCGCTTTAATGGGGTGGTTCTCTGGATCAATCGTAAACGCGTGCAGCTGTGGACGATTTGAGTTTGTATAAATAGGATTATTAGCATCAAGCCCGTTAAATGAAAGTAAATAGGTTTGTGGCGGGAGATCCAGCACAAAATATTTAATATTACTTAAACTAGACCATACCCCTGCTGAGTAAACCTGCCCTTGCACCTTAACGACGCGACCAGGAACGATGCTTTCCTCAAGCATAGGATACGTAAGTGCATTTCCTTCATGCTCAATATACAAGGCCGTTTCATTGTTATCGACATACGTTAGCATTAGTCGATATCGCTCTTGTGGATCGTTCTGAGCATCATAATATGTCCATCGAATCGTCGGTTCTTTTATCAGCACTGTTGGTGTTGTTGGAGTTGTTCCAGCTGGAACCGTAATGGTCATAACAGGCTTCGTTTGGTTAACTGGCGGTATTCCTTCTTTATAGACAATCGTTTGCCCCCAATATGACCAAGCGCCATGAATATCTCGAACTTGCTCCTGTACAATCAGCTCCACACCAGGACGGTTATAGTACTCTCGTTTCCCTGATGTCCATGTGGTTTGATCAGCCCACCGTGTACGGAATAACTTGTCTGATAAAATATGAGCAATATCAGGATCATAAGAGGTATCAAATGTTTCATAATCTAGTGCTTCACCTTCTGCAAAAACCTTGCCTGTAAACCTTACATCCGGCTGTGCGACCGGTCGTCGATGTACATAAAGCAGTTTTTTAACAGGCTCTGACCATTTGCTATAAGCAGAAAGACCAGGATTGTCTTTAACTCGGAAGGTGATTTCATATACCCCAGGTTTCTCTAGCGCGTTTATGGTTGATCCATACGTTTTTCCGCTATGAATGCTCAACCCTTCTGGATTTTCAAAGAAGTTTGGATTATGGCTGTAGCTCCACTCTTCTGCTCCCATTGGATCTTTTTCAACGTCATTGAACAGTTTTTCATAAGAGATCGGATCATTGACGAGAACGGAATCATAGGTTTGTTCGGTGTAGGTGTCACCATAGTTCGTTTTCTTTACATTAGAGAATACAGCGTTGGATTGCCCAAGTGACATTAATCCCGCGTAACCTCTTGTATACGTAACATCGGCAACCTCTAGTACTTTCGCATAATTCACATATACACGCTGGATGCCATTAACCGATTCTACTTTAATCGGATACGTGTTAAATGCAGTTCGTGTCATAGGTGCAGATTGCAATAACGTTTTAGCACCCTTGACCACACGGAATAGCGACAGGGTGTTCTTGCTCCACTCCATAGCATACATATTCTTTTCATTCTGAATCTGAAAAGCAGCTCCGATAACCTTGTCATTTTTTATATCACTAACATTCACATGAAATTCTAAAGCGTAGTTTTTCATAGAGCTTCCTGCATCATAGAGCAGTCCGCCCCAATCGTCGCTCGTAATTTCAACTGTATTTGCATCGATTTCCTTTAATGTTCCATTAGCGTTAGCTGAAACAAACGGCATGACATTTTTTTCGTAAAAAACATAAATGGAGCCATCAGGTAAAATAGGGGTTGATGTTCCTGTTTGCTTTTGATTATTTCCTGGTTCTGGTCCGGAATATGGCGTCTGGGCAATGACACTATTGGTTGTTGCATTATACAACGTGGCCCATATTTTTTTAGGTGCATCGGGATCACCCCAAGAGCTTCCCACACCCATAAACGATGGATAAATAATCTGATCGTATTGATTGATAAATATTTTACCAAGGTTTGCACCGTAATCTACACCTTGAAAACCGCCGTGTTGGTCTCCATAGTAATTAAAAAATGCATTATACGATTCGTGCGTTCTGCCTTGGGAATACGTCAATAAATTGGAAAATACGATTGGATTTGCATTGGGTGCTACATCTGAATAACCTAATGAATGTGAACTTTCGTAACTGACAATCCTTCTTCCAAAAGCGCTCTTAAATATTTCTTCACCGTAATAGTTAGTACCGCTCTCAATTGCCTCAAACATAGTAGTACCTGTTTTACTACTACCCATGGACACATAATTTACATATACAAATCTTTTTGAATCAGATATGGAAGCCGCAGATAGTCCAATTGCACCCCCTACAGTAACGGTACGAGTTACACCATTTTTTTTCACTTGTACAACGAGACCTCTCACTCCTCCTAATCCAGAAGAATAGCGATCTTCAAAGTTATACGTAACGTACGCATCTCCGTTATCATCTTCGGTCAAGTTGATGTTTGTAATAAATCCACGATCCAAATTCTCTCCTGGCGCTTCCCACACTAAGCTTTTCGTTTTTAAGGAGTATTTGAAAATTCGCAATTGATTATTGTAACCATAGTTATATTCTTCTGGCACATCATACGAGAATTTACTAGCCACATACATATATTCGCCATCATTTGATATTTGCACAAGAGCCGGTCCAATTCCGCTGCCTAGTCCGCTAGGTGATGTTAAACTAGATTGCAAATTAATTGAATCAAGATATACACCATTTTTATCGTACCTCGCAATGACCGCTAAATACGGGTTGGCTGCATTTTGTCTACTATCTTTAAAGTAAAATGTTTCATCTCCGCCAATTTCCATAAGTGTGAAGTTACTTGGGGTATCAAAATTAACCGTCCTTAAAAGCTCACCTGTAATTGAATTTCGTTCATAAAATGTATAGGGATAGTTAGGCAAGCTATAATTTTGATTATAAGAATATAGTCGGTTTCCACCGAAAACCTTGTTGAATAATATTTCTGTAACTGGCACACTCCAAGTGGGTTTAGCAACAATATCTGCAGCAAGCTGATATTTTGTTCGTGAGTTCGCTCCATTTCCTGAGTTCGGGTATCCCACAGAAAAGTTTGTGTATACTCCATTTTTTGTCGATAGTGTAGTAGCATCCGCTTTCCATGCCGCTTTTTGGGCATTTCCACCTTTGTATGGCGTTTTAGCCGTCCAAGAACGGAAAATCGATTGTGTTGAATAGTTCGTAACTGGTGGACCGCTGTCTTCTCCCTGTCCTGGCTGCTGTGTAGTTCCAAACACGTTGAAGTTAGCAGACGGCGCGTAGTTCAGAATATCAGTAGTGGCAATGCCCGAAATGCCTTTTAACCCATAGTCTTCTGTCACGGTAGCACGATATTGCCTCTTCCCTACTTTGGAGTAATTGAGCGAGTGCGTTGTTTTAAAAACTCCATCATATAAGGGTTTCCACGCTTCTTCCTCAAAGTTTCCATCACCATCTTGGTCATATCGCTCTTCGAGAAAAAGATGATTTAGAATATCGCCGTCAGGACTCTCTGCATCAATATAAAGCATGAATCCGTTACCTCGATATGATTCTTCAGGTGCTATCACTTCGACTGTAGGTGGTTCATCAGGTATAACCTCCATAATCAAATCATCCCATTCACTAACTCTTCCAGTCGTGTCATAAACCTTTCCTTCGATACTATATTCGCCTAAATTAGCAGGCGTTACGGTGAACCAACCATTTGTATAGGCTGCATCCCCTACTTTTTTATAGCGCATCTCCGACTTGCTAAAATCTATTTTTTCGCCTCTATCCTCTAATGGTGTATACGAGTTTAAAAGATTGTAAGGCCGCTCTAAGGGTCTTCCTTGTATTACACGCGTTATTCCCGATACAATGGCTACTGGTTTGGGATCGACAACCCGAAGCAATGCAGTATCTTTTTGCGATCCGCCAAATTCATCAGTTACGATAATTTCAGCCGTATAAAACCCAGGATTTGAATACGTCTTGTACAAAAACTCAAAGTCTGTATTATTTGGTAGTACTGCGCTCAAGTTGTTCGTGAATGTCCATGTGTAGCCATTCAATCCTTTTGACCGATTTATAAGCGAGGACTTTTCCCCAGCAATGATACTAGGGGGATCAAATTCTATATCCGCTTTCAAATCAGGTTTAGGTGTAGGTGTTGGCTCAGGAGTTGGCGTAGGGCTTGCGCTTGGGTTAGGCGTTGCTTTATTTGCCACGTTTATTATCAGCTGCGCCCATTCCGAAACTTTTTTTGCGCTATTGGTGACCCGCAGCTCAATTATGTATTTCCCTTCAGCAGCAAAATCTTTTGCTGTTGGTTTTGTCGCAATCGTTTTACCTGTTGGGTTTTTATATTTCCATTCTCGAATGGTGATTGATTCCTTGCCTGGTGAATAGGAGAGTTTGTCATCAAGCATCGGCTCTGTTGCCGGCTTCATGGTTATTTCGGGGGTTGTTCGATGGTCTCCCTCTTTATGAGAGATGATAGCTATTGGAGTAGTGGGTTCGTTCTTTTTGTTGAATGCAATTTTAAAATCTTTGGTGTTGTTATTTTCGTTTGATTCGATGACGGCTTCACCAAAATCAGTCTTCGCTGTGAAGCTCTTAATTCCGCTTGATGCTGAGGATACATTGACGGTCACTGTTTTGATTTGTCCGGGAGGTATGTTTGAAATGAGTTCTGATTTAATTGTTGTGCCAACAATACCTACCGTAAAAGCTCCACTAGTTTCTTTACCTTGATTTTTTGTTGTAATCTTTATTGGCACCGAATCGCCTACCCACGCGTCAGCTGGACTAATTAACTCACTAATAATGAGGTCAGGCTGCTTCTTAATCTCTAACTTATTTAATGGTGGAATATAAAACACCTCATACCACCAAGAACCATCAGGTTGCCATATATTCCACATTTGAACAATACCAGGACTAAAATCCGTAGGAACTTGCTGAATTATAACGTAATCTTTTAACGTATCACCTGTCCAACCCTTACCAGTTCTTTTGTTATAACTTTGTATAAATGTTGGAGACTCTTTATATGGATCAACTATTGCTTCTAACCACTTCCGAGAGTCTGGGTGTATGGTATATTCAGGTGTTTCAACTATGAATTTATTTTGTCCCACTAGAGTATCCCAAGGATCTTTAACCCAGTTCTTAGCAACGTTTAGGGTCGCTCTTGAATCACTCCTGAATAGCCAGTTACGATAAACTGAACCATTAATATCATATCCAAGATAACGCCACTGTCCTTGATCGAACTGATTATCAGAAACATTAGCCGGTGTTCCATAGACAACCGTCCTACTTCCTAGACCGCATTTATTTGATAAAAAGTTTCCATTGAGCTTAAGTTTTCCATTAGAAATAGAAGTAGGAATATTAAATTGATCTATTAATATTAATGACACCTCATCATAACTAGAGGGCAAATGACAATCTTGAACACCTGCAGCCTGAACTGGATTTTGAAATGAGGTTAAAATTAGAATAACTGACAATAAACATATTATTTTATTCTTTAGTATTCGCCCCAAATAATTCACACTCCGATCAGAATAACAACACGCTTAGTATTAATACCCTTGTAAGATTTGAAAGATCGATTATCAAATTTCGTTTCTGTAGTAGACTCAGCATTACCACCTTCGGATTTATTAATTTTAAGGTATGCAGAATGTGCTTTTTCAAAAGAAGTAGGAAAATAATATTTTAAAAGCTCTTTTACTATCGCTTGATTGTCTGCTGTTGGATCTGCAATGTTAATTGCTGTCACTTTCAATTCACTTTTGTATTCAACAGTAAGTGTATAGTCTGAAAAATTATCAGATCCTTTTGAGTTTATTACTACAGCCCCATCATGTCCGTACATTGTAGTTCCATTAAAACTTGAAAGTGATTGAATAAGTTTATTTACTTGTTCTTTTGATTTTGGATATTCGATAACTGGATTTGATGGATTCTTCGCCATCAACGTATTCAGAATCATCACCACTGCCTCAGCACGAGTTGCATTCTTCTCCCCGCCCATCGAACCATCGGGATAACCCTTCATAATTTCCAGTTTCTTTGCCACAGCCAAATAACCCGACTTTACGCCTTCGGCATCTTTACCTAGCGCACGGATCGTCATACGCGCGATCTCTTCTCGCGTAATCATACGATTTGGTTCAAATGTATTTTCTGGATAGTCACCAACTTTAATAATCGATTGTTTCAAACCCGTAGCAATATAAGTTCGGAACCAACCCGTATCATCAACAAAAGGCGTATCCGTATCTTCCACTTTTACTTTCATCGCCACCACAAGCGATTTCAAAAATTCTGCGCGCGTCATGTTCGCATTTGGCTTAAATGTTATTGCATCATAACCATTAATCCATCCTTGATTAACAGCCGTCGCAATTTCATCCTTTGCCCAATGCGTTTTTGTATCTGTAAAAGCAACTGCTGCCGCAGCTTTCTCCGTATTTATCAGAACTGTCACCAATAACATAATTGCGAGCATGATTTGTCCTATTTTCCGCATATTTAACCACTCCATTTATTAGGATGATAAAAATTCACCAGTGAACTAAAAAACATTTTTAACACATTTTTTTACAGCAGCTTCATAATCATTCTTCTTGCCCGTCTCTTTTCCCTTCTTTTCTTATCCCCTTTCCCTCCAAAGTTTCCCGTATTTCGACAACATTCCTTCCCCCCATCAGCAGGCCACTCTCCCAAGAAACACTGCTGAAGCAACGCAAAAAAGCACGCCCCTCCCTCTATCGAGGGAATAAGCGTGCTTCGCTATCCTACATATCAACTACAGCAAATGTTACTTCACACCGGAGAATCTGTCAATATATAGGTTTAATCACTTCTATCGTTAATGTTTTTTGATTTTATTATATTCTGCTGCTATTGATTCTTTTTATAATATTTCATAATAAAAGATACAATAACGAAAACCGATCCTAATAACCCGATATACATATAGTAATCAGGATTGTCCGTATTAATTAAGCCGCCGCCTCCAAAGATGACTGCTAGTGGAATCCCAAATATGAGCAATAATCGATCCACCTTCATATACAGACCTCTCCCTCCAAGTTTTAAAGATACATTTAACACTTTGAAATTCACATCATCTTTTATAGATTAACAATCAACTTACCGATCAACAACGAAAATAGATTTAGTGTTTTCCGAAATCTATTTTGCGCACGCACATTTTTGCTTTAACAAAAAAATACAGAGCATTGAGGTTTATTCCCCATCCATGCTCTGTATCCCTATTCATTATGACTATACTTTCTCTCCAACTAAGAACTAGACTGAACAACAAGCGGTTTATGCTTGAACAACGGAACAAGGAGCAGCATACCCAAGAACATAATCGATCCCGCGACGCAATAAATGCCGACGAGCGGAAACACCGTTTTGAGCTGTCCGGCAACAAGTGTCATAATAACCATCATTCCCATAAACATCGGGGTAAGCACGCCATTGACCCGTCCCGTATAGGACTCCTCCGAATATTGCAAAATCATTGTGCTAATACCGATTTGAATCATCGGGAAGCCTAAACCGCTAATAAATTGCAGCACTAATGTAATCGGTATGCTTGTTGATAAGCCTACACCAATCATACAAAGCGAGCTCATCAATAGGCCAATTGCGAGCAGCTTTTGCGGAGCTACTTTTTTGGCTATAACCATGACAGCCCCGCCGCCAACCAGCATCGCTATCCCGTTAACCATCAGAATATATTGCAAAAACTCCTTAGGCTGACCCAGACGTTCAAGCACGATGAACAAGCCAAGCGTCTGCGCAATTCCTACCGCCGTGCCCGCTAATGCAAACGTACCTCCAAGGGCTTTCAAGACTGGACTGCGCCATACATACTTGAATCCATCCTTGAACTCTTTCCAGAAATGCCTCTCCAATGCAGCGTCTGTTTTCTCCACTTCACGATCACGCGGAATTCTGAACAAAACGACAGCGGAGAGCAAGAACGCTACACCCATTACTCCAATGGAAACTTCGATGCCGAACTTTTGGTACGATATGACACCAAGTGACGGACCAAGCACCATGAATATCGCCATAAGCGATTGGAACATCGCCATCGCTGATTGCAATTGCTCTGCTGGAATATGCTGCTTAAACAGCTTCATAGCAGAGGGCTGTGAAAATTGCGATAGGATTGCCGATACAAACGTTGCAAAATACACCATATGCCACGAACCGTAAAGCAATGTAATCAGTACAACAAACACAGATAACGCTGATAAAAAGTCACACCAAATCATCGTGAGCCGCGGCTTCCAGCGATCTGCAAACGTTCCTCCGATGAACGAGAATACGAAAATCGGTAAAAATTCCACGAAGCCCATCAAACTAATCGCAAACGGGTCCTCGTTCGTCTTGTCTGTCACATACATCAGAATAGCGAAGTTCCTTACCCAAATTCCAATTTGAAGCAATACGTTTGAAAATATAATCGTTTGAAAAAACTTGTTTCGAAGCAAACTTTCTCCCGCTCCTGTTACTTCTTTAGCAGACATTTCAATCAGCACTCTCCCTCAACCAAAAAATGATTTATTTCTCCACCTTCTCGGCTGGGCCATGATAACCCTTTTCACCATAAGGCTGCAGCTTTTGGGCCCATATCTCCTTTAAATCGTTGACTTCTCTGTTGTATTGTCGCACCATGTCAACGGGTTGACGGCCTTCCGGGTCCAATACGTCTTTATAATCATAACGAATCTTTTGTTCCAATTTAACGGTCTCTAGAACGAGAAAAGAAAAGTTTTCGCCGCCAAATTGCTTCCATTCCTTCTGCAGCTCCTTGTTCGCATGACCATTCATATTCAGTACAAACTGCTCTTTTCCCCAAAGGGCATCTAAATTAGTGGAGCTTCCTAAATAAATTTTTCCATTCACATTATTTTTGATCTGAAAAACACCCATCTGCCGCTCACGCTCTTGGTACTCAGCTGTCAGCTGCTTCCTCTTTGCCTTATCCATTTTTGGATCACCCTTTCGTTCTTCCTCTTGCTCCTGCACTTTGGCCTGAGCTTTCTGTTTATCCGTTTTTCCTTGCTTGCCTTTAGCAGATTTCTTTGGGGCTGTCATTTGCTCAACCTGCTCGGTCGACCCACTCTGTTCAAGCTCATTTTTCTTGATTCCTGAACCCTTCACCCAATACACTTTGCCATCATCTTTACGATCCAAGTAGCCATAATCGATCAGATAGCGGCGCAGTGTTGCATAATCCTCTTCCCAAAAAGAAATTAACCGCTCATTCACTTCTTTCTCTGTATAGTGGACTCCGCTTTTGAAATAAGAGGCGATATGACGCAGCACTGCTACTTTACGTTTCTCCTTGCGCGGAAATGAGGCGAGCGGACCTTCAGGACCATCCGGAAAATATTGCTTCAAAAGATCTGTGTATTCATCCTCTGTAATCGCATAGCGTTCATCTATTTGTGTAGCCGTCCGATGTACAGGCACGAATCGCGGAGCCGCAGTGTTGCCATGGTCCATCATTTCAATAATTGCGAGCAGAAGCCTTGCTTGCTTGGCCTTTTCCTTCAGTACGAAACGATGATTCCGAATGGTCGAAGCGCTGCCTATTCCAGTACGGCTCATCATCTCGTTGTCAGTCAGCTGATCGGCAAAACCTTGAATAAGCTCCTTCTGTAAGTCGGTCAGACCTGTCTGCCGCTTATCCAGCTCAAGTAAATAATCAAGCATGGAGCCATGCTCCTGCTGGACATGATAGGCTGCATATTTACGCGCCTCATACCAGCGTCCAGACTGCTCATCCCGAAAAATCTCTCCATCCTCAAAGCGTTCTCCGCAAATAAGGCAATAATAAAATCCTTCGGCTTCCTCATATACATAACCCTGCTTCAGTTCTTCTACCGATGCCGACCAAAAACGTTCTTCAGCAACCATTTATCCAAACACCTCTCAATAACGTCTACTTATTTTATAAACATTATATAATTATGTTTGGTTTTTATCAAATACTTTTTCCAACAAAAAAAGTCGCCTTAAGGAAATATCCTTAAAGCGACTTTTCTGTCATTCCTATTCGAGTTACACCGATTCTTTCCTATCCTTTGGCAGCATAAGCGCCAGCAAGCCCATTAGCGGTAACACGCTGCAAGCGACCATAACAAAGCTGAGTGAACGGGCGTCCGCCAAATATCCGAGAACTACCGCACCAAGTCCACCCATTCCAAAAGCAAGACCCGTTATAAGCCCCGAAGCCGTCCCTACCTTGCTGGGCATTAGCTCCTGCGCATACACGACGCTTACCGAGAATCCGGATTGCAATACAAAACCAAGCACTACGATTACTGGATATACCCAGGCTAGAGGCAGATGCGGCAGAACGAGAGCGAATGGTGCTGCGCCTAGAATGGAAATCAGCATCATTTTTTTGCGTCCGATCCGATCCGCCAATATACCGCCAAGAAAGGTGCCGGCAACACCGGCTGCCATAAATAAAAATAATGGAATCTGTGCTTGCTTAATCGTCAGATGATAGGCTTCCACCACATAAAACTGATAAAAGTTGCCGATCGCTGCCGCATACCAGGATCGTGCAAATACGATCACGAACAAGATAGCAAGTGCAAACGCAACAACCTTGGGTGCCAGAGCGGGCTTCGCGCTGCCTGCCGCTTTGCGCTGCATTTTGCCATCATGTACAGCTAACTGCGTCTTATACCAAGGAACGACTTTCGTCAAAATAATAATGGCTGTAGCAGCAAGCAATGTCCCCCATATAGCGCCCTTCTGTCCAAACGGCAGGAAGATCAGCATCGTCATCAACGGACCGAGCATTTGACCAAAATTACCGCCAACCTGATAGATCGACTGGGAGAAAGCTCTGCGATTGCCTGCGGCCAAATGAACAACCCGCGAGCCCTCTGGATGGAACACGGCTGAGCCAAGCCCCACAAACACAACCGCGAGCAGCACTAAGTAGAAGTTCGGTGCGAAGGCTAAGCCAACCATCCCGAGCATGCTTGCACACATCCCGACAGGAAGCATCCAAGGCGCCGGCCTCTTATCCGAGATCAAGCCGACAACAGGCTGCATAACGGATGAAGTCATATTGAGCGTAAAAGCAATCCAGCCGATTTGTGCCAAGCTTAAGCGTAGAGATTGTTCCAATACGGGAAACAGCGCGGATACAACCGATTGCATCATATCATTCATGAGATGAACGGAGCTGATACAAATGAGTATCGAGTATACAGTAGCAGATTTTAGCGCTTCTTTATTGATTTTTCTCGTTTCTTGCTGTGCAGACATGTTTAGTAGGACCTGCCTTTCTTAACGAAAAACACTCGTAACCCTCAACGAAACGTGCAGCAAGCATGAACTAAGCTATTGCAAACTTCATGCAAACAGGACTAGGCAGCTCAAGCTCCGAATCCAGCTTGGACAGCAGCCCGCTTTCCGCATCTACTGAAAATACAGTAATATTGCCAGTCTTCTGATGAGCAACGAGCAAATGATCGCCGCTTGGCGTAAGGACAAAATTTCGCGGCGACTCTCCGCCGCAATCGATATGCTGAATAAGCGAGAGCTGTCCATTTCCTTGATCTACTGCAAATACAGCAATACTGTTATGACCACGGTTAGAGCTGTACAAATAACGTCCCGAAACACCTAAATGTATATCCGCTGAATCGTTATATCCATTGTAGTCAGCTGGCAGTGCTGATATCACCTGGTTTGCTGTTAATGTGCCAAGTTCCGAATCCACATCAAATTGTGTAATCGTCGAATCCAGTTCATTCATCACGTAGCCTGTTTCTAAATGAGGATGGAATATTAAATGACGTGGACCAGCACCACGATGAACCTTGCTAATCCCATGAGGAATAAGCGAGCGCCGTTCCTCATCAAAGCGATAAATAACGATCGCATCGATGCCCAAATCGACTGCACATACATAAGAAGAACCAAACGGAATGATGCAATGAGCATGCGGTGCATCCTGCCTTGCTGCATTTGGACCGAGCTCGCCGGAATTTTGCTGAACAGATGTTGCCTCCTCCAGCCCGCCATCCGCCTTAATCGGCAATAATGCAACGTTTCCGCCTGTATAATTGGCAGCTAAGAGAACCTGCCCCGCTTTGTCCGTGCTAATGTAGCAAGGATGAGCGCCATATGTAAGCAAGCGGTTGCCTGTAGATTTCAGCAAGCCCGTTGCTTTATCAATCTCAAACGAAGCGACTGAGCCGCCGCTGGCATCGCCGGTTACTTCAGTTTCACTAGCCGCATATAAGCTGCCGCCACTTGGATTTAAAGTCAAATAAGAAGCGTTTTCGAGCCCGCTAAGACGCTGCAATATCGCTAGCTCACCTGTCGTTTTTTCAAACGTACACACATGAATCGTCGATTCCTCCGCTGTTCCATATGACCCGATATAAAGGATGTTTATGGGTGTCGGTTGTTCCTTTAAATTGCTCATTTTTTATCCTACCTCTCTGACTTTTTGGCTTTACAGTGACCATAGCATAAGCGGCTTCATCAAACAATGTCTTTTTTTTATAAAAGACTTCACAAATACTATTGTGACATGTTACAATGTAAGCGCTAACAAATTCAGCGATTCACATTTCTAAAGGGGGAATTGAGATGATGAATGTTGTAATGAGCGAACGGAATGTGTATGAGGATTTCGAGTTGGAGACAGACGTGCTCTATTTCAAGCTCGGTATGCAAGGACTCGTAAGCTTCCATGGCAGAAACTATAATATAAAGAGACGAATGACTGCCGAACAGATCAGCCAGTTAACTAACGAACGCAGCTTCTATCAAGTCAGCTCTAATTGCTACATCAATATCGGAAAAATCAAGACGATTGATGCTGGTACGATTTATTTTGACTCCGAAATAACAGACTCTAAGCAAGTAACCGTAAATCGCCGCAAGCAATTCGTCATCCAACAGCTGTTTTCACAGCGTGCTTCAAGCAAAGAATATCGGATAACAAAATAGTTGTACATACAACCGCCCCATTTTCCGCTATGATCGGAATAGGGCGGTTGTTTGTTGTCTACTGTCCTGCTATTCTAAAGTTGAATATTATAATATTTTTTGCACAAATGAAGTCAATTATTAATCACTTTTAGGAGGACTACCATGTCTACGCAAGGACAAGCATTTGAAAAATTATTTCATGATGAGCAAGCTGTATGGCTGCAATGGGGCGCTTATGAAGCAGCTGTATTGCCAGCAGTTGGTGCCAATCTTATTGCGTTTCGCGATAAAGCAAACAATTATACCTTCCTTCGCGAACCATCCCTAGAGGAAATGGATAGCTTCAGAGAGAATCCGGGCATTCACGGCATCCCGGTTCTGTTCCCTCCAAACCGTTATGAAGATGGTACTTTTACATGGAACGGCAGAACGTATAACTTTCCAGTTAACGAAGCAAAAACGGGCAACCATTTGCACGGATTTTTCCATACAGCAGCTTGGAGTGTCGAGGATTTTGGCACAAACAAAACGGAAAGCTACGTATCGCTCAAAATTTCAATCGATGAAAGCCACCCGATCTACACGTATTTGCCGCATCGCTTCAGTATTAAACTTCGTTATGCGTTAAATGATACAGGTCTACTGCAGCATGTATCGGTACATAATGAAGGAACGGACGTTATGCCTTGCCTGATCGCTTTCCACACAACGATCAATGCACCGTTCGCAGCGAATAGTACAGCAGATGATTACCGCTTCACGCTAACAACCGGCAAACGCTGGGAGCTTAACGAACGCATGCTGCCAACAGGCAACTACCAAACGCTAGTTGCAGACGAGGAAGCCATGAAAACAACAGGCATCTCCCCATTCTGGGAGCCGATGGATAATCACTACACAACCGAGCCGCAAAATGGCCGCAACGCGATGGAGCTGACCGATACACGCAATGGCGTAACGCTAGTCTACGATATTGGAACAGCTTACAAGCAGTGGATGATTTGGAACAACAACGCTACGCCAGGCTTCTTCTGTCCGGAGCCGCAGCTGAATCTCGTCAATGCGCCAAATGTGAACTTGCCAGCTGAGCAAATCGGGCTTGTCTCACTTGAGCCAGGCGGCATTTGGGAAGAAACGAGCCGCTTGTACGTTAGAAAATAGGAACTGATCAAAGGATAGCAGCAATTTCGCTGCTATCCTTTTTTTATGTTGAGATTAATTTTTAACGAAGCCGAATCATTTTTTCCATCCAAATACAGGACAGGAGTGACTATTGTCGAGAAAGGCTGTAAAATGTAAGCATCAGCCCCTCTTATGTCGAAAACTGAAGGGAGAATATGATGCGGCAATCATTATGGAAAGCACTTGTCATTACAAGCTTCTTATCCTTTATTCTCATCATCATTCCACAATCAACTGTCCACGCAGGTTTAATTGATCGAATCAAAGACATTTACAATACACCTGAGAAAATTAGCGAGCTCCAGCAGCAGTATATTGAAGCCACAGAAGCACTCGCTAAGCAGCAGCAGCAGCTTGAGGAATCCGCAAAGGCTGCGGCAGCGTATGCAATGAAGCAACAGGAGCTGCTTAAACAAAACAATCAGCTTATCGCGCAAAATGCCGAGCTGCAAGCTGAGATGGATCGCATGAAGCAGGACAAACAATCGTTTATCAGCAAGCTTATTAATACTGTCATTATAATCGCAGCTGTTTTTGTTGCTTATATCGTATCCCTGAGAGTTTGGCGTTATGTCGTATGGCGCAAGCAGCGCAGCACAAGCAGTAGAGACAGCAGAGGCAGCAGAGGAATTAGCGGATGAAAATAACCGTTCCTGCCCAAGTCGGCCATGTGCATCTCAACCTTGATACTGCGGACAAGCTTCATGTTCTGCATCCAAAATCAATCATCGCCTTCCAAGGCGATCCGCAAAATCGCGAGGATCGTTTCATGGATTTGGCTGGCATGTATCGCAAGAAACGCTGGATTCGCTCCCTTATTTCTGGACCGGCCGAATTCATTGTCGGCTTGCCTGCAGGCTGCTCGCTCGAAACGCTGCACATCGATGAGAAAAGCGACTTGCTGTTTGATTTCAGGCATATTATCTTTTTCTCGGACGGCATGAAGCTAAAGTCTGTCGTGCAGAAGCTCAAAAACGCATGGATTACGAAGGAATTTGTGCGAATGCGATTTTCCGGGCCGGGCTTGCTCGGAATCATTACCGCTGGTGATGTGAAATCCATTCAGCTCCATCCGGATCGTCCTTTGTATGTTGAGACTGGAGCACTCGTCGCATATCCAGAGCATGCTTCCATCCAGCTGTCTGTTTACGGCAACAAGCTCGCAAGCCAGCATATGAATGTGCAGTGGGAAATTCGCGGCACTGGCCCAGTACTTATCCAAACAGGCTCCCGCGATGCCGAACTGGAGGAGCAGCTGCAAAACGGCGGCTTTATCAAAAGAATTCTTCGCGAAGTGCTGCCGTTTGGCGGTATCTATATCAAATAAAACAGAGGCCAGCCGACCGTCAGCAGACGGAAGACAAGCCTCTTTTTATTTTAAACCCCTTTAATTGAAAACTGATGGGAGTATGCTTGGTTCGCAAACAGAATGTATTCCTTCTCTGGAAGCTGTCCCCAGCTGTCATGTCCGCCCACGCCAGTTTGCTTATGGTTGACGCGTACAACCGTTTTGTTGCTTGGTGGCAGCAGATGAATATGATCATGCGCCTCCAGCTCAAATGGCGTATAAGGCAGTACATTTAATTCAAAATGTGGCGCACCCTTCAGCACGATACCCTCACCCTTTGCATTCGTAACCGCAGCATGGCGAACGTCCATCTTATTGCCGCATTCCTGTGGCCTGATATACGATACGAGCTGATCCTGAACGCTGCCAGCGTAAAGCCCAAGCTTGCCTCCCGTTTGGCGATCCCAATACGTCTCGTCTGGGCCTTTGCCATACCAGCTTACTTGATCAAATGATGCTGGCATCTGGAAGAGCATGCCGATTTCCGGAATTTCCGGTAAATCCGCCCCAGGCTGCAGCTTCTCGTATACATTGATCTCACCATCTGCATTTACTTTGTAAATTAACGACAACATGGATTCCGTTGTAGTAGGCAAGCTATACTGCACATTAATTGTTGCACTGCTTGCCTCAAGCTCCCAAGTCATCGCTTGCAGAACGCGCTCTGTCCCCGCTTCACGCCATGTTGCACAGCGCATATGCTGCTGATTGCCGCGATCATTATCTGTGTATGCACGCCAGAAGTTCGGAGTCAATCCTTGCAATAACCGCTCTGAGCCATTCCATTCGTAGGAAGTAAGACTGCCGTTTGCTAGATCAAATTGCGCAGTGAAGCTTTCGCCGCTTACGTGAAGCGCCGTTGCCGACTGTTCAGCATGAACAGCAGGCTTTGCTGGTACAAGACCAATAATCAGCTCAATAGGCGCAGGCAGCACAAATTGCTCAAACGCGATTTCATGACCCGCTTCTGCCCACAGAGTTTGCTCCTTCAGCAGCAGCTTTACCGTTAATACTGCCTCTTCCGAAATGGAAGAAAGCTTAGGCAGCGTATAAGGAATCGTTAACGTTTCCTCACTCTCCGGTTGTGCGGCAGCTTCTACCGTGCCTGCCTCCACAGAAACACCGTTAATCGCTATTTCCCAAGCAAGTGTAAAGCTATTTAAAGCGCTGAATAGATGACGATTGGTCACCTTAATGGTGCCATTCTTCAGATCAATCGCTTCAAACTTAGCATTTTGGTATACCTTCTTCACCTCTTGAAGCTTAGGCGACACTGTACGATCTGCGAAAATAAGGCCGTTGCCGCAAAAATTACCATCATGCGGCGATTCTCCAAAGTCGCCTCCATACATCATTTTCACTGTGCCGCTCTCGTCTGTTACTCGAATGGCTTGATCGATCCAATCCCATATGAATCCGCCCTGCAACACAGGATACTTCTCAAAAACTTCCCAA
Organism: Paenibacillus sp. 2TAB26; assembly: GCF_052115145.1. Lineage (NCBI taxonomy): Bacteria > Bacillati > Bacillota > Bacilli > Caryophanales > Paenibacillaceae > Paenibacillus > Paenibacillus sp. 2TAB26. Next base: position 16,990 of record NZ_JBFRGC010000046.1, on the reverse strand, counting down.
TACACATGCAAGCCCCCGCAGGAATTGCCCATCGCATGACTGTATTCGCATAAAATATAAGGTTTTTTCGGATTGCTTCTCGCATACTGTTCAACGCCCTGAGGGCTGGTGTACATATGGCTTTCGATATCAGAAGCAGCATCCGATTCGCGGTAGTGAAACGCTCCCTCATAATGAACGACGCGCGATGGATCAGCTTCACGTAAAAAATCATGCATTTTTATGAAATTGTCTCCGCCAAATGCTTCATTCCCAAGCGACCAGATGACGATAGACGCATGGTTTTTGTCTCTTTGCAGCATCGAATTGCAGCGATCGAGCACAGCCCCTGTCCATTCCGGTCTGCTTCCAGGCACCGCCCTACCAAGCTCCTTCTGTCCATAAGTCCAAGAACCATGCGTTTCCAGATTCGTCTCATCAATGACATACAGCCCATATTCATCACAAAGTTTGTACCAGAGCGAGTTGTTCGGATAATGTGAAGTGCGGACGGCATTGATATTATATTTCTTCATCAGTTCAATATCTTTGCGCATATCCGCTTCATTAATTGCGCGGCCTGAATCGCATGAGAATTCGTGACGATTTACCCCTTTGAACATGATCCGGCGTCCATTGATTTGCATCAGCCCATCTTTAATCTCAAACTTGCGGAAACCGACCTTGCAGCTTATCGCTTCAAGCAGCGTGCCGTCCTCTGATTTCAAGCTAAGTATTAACGTATATAAATTCGGCTGCTCAGCACTCCATTTGAGCGGATTTGAAACAGCGGCGCGCAGTTGAACAGAAGTGAGCTCCTCGCCTTCCACCTGCGTCTGGATCGTCAGCGGGCTTGGAAATACGGCTGCCCGATTCACATCATACAGCGCTGCCTCCAACGTTATTTTGCCAATTGGCCTTACAAAATAGTTAAGCAGCTTCGCATCAACAATCAGCTCTGCGTCAAGGCACTGCTCATCAAGCTCTGTATGTACAAAATAATCATAGATATGCGCCTCAGGAGTGGAGTACAAATAGACATCTCGGAAAATACCGCTCATTCGCCAAAAATCCTGATCCTCCAGCCAGCTTGCGTCGCTCCACCGATAAACCTCTACGGCCAGCTTATTCTCTCCGTCTGCAAGGTATGGGGTTAGATCGAACTCAGAAGGTGTAAACGTATCTTGGCTAAAACCAACAAGCTCTCCGTTCAGCCATACATAGAAAGCCGATTCCACACCTTGGAAGCTGATAAATACAGGTTTACCATCCCACTCGGAAGGTACTGTAAAAGTACGAGCATATGAACCAACTGGATTATATGCAGTAGGGGCAAACGGCGGCTTTATGTCCTCGTTGCCATCCCAAGGATATCTAACATTCGTATATTGCGGATAATCATAGCCCTGCAGCTGCCAATGCGCAGGAACCGTAATGCTGTCCCACTGGCTATGATCATAATCGGCTTCATAAAAGTTGGTGATTCGTGATTCGGCATTCGCTGCAAACGCAAATTTCCACTGGCCGTTCAGCGACAAATAATTCGAAGACTTGTTATGATCGCCACCCCATGCCTCCTCTATCGTATCGAAGGGCATTAACGAAGCATGCGCATCCATTCGGTTCAACCGATAAATTTCAGGGTTATTGTTCCACTCCGGGTAACCGTTGGCCGGCGTCGTATATACTAGCTTTTTTCGCATAAAATCAAGCACCTCATCACTTTTAATGGATATGATATTCACATTATAAGGCATTGCTATTTCTCATATCATAAAACAATTTTCATATCTTCTATAAAAATATGAACATTACGATACAAACGGCGCTCGTGATTGGAAGCGTAAAGCCAAAAAAAAGCTGACCGGGGCAAAAACACCCGATCAGCCTTAACCGCCATATCAGAAGCAGATCTGCCTCTCCTAGAGCTGCAGCTGCTTCAAATTATAAAACTCGCCTTTGCTTGCCATCAGCTCATCGAAAGTGCCGACCTCAACAATACGTCCATGCTTCATGACGACAATACGATCTGCATCACGAATCGTCGACAGGCGATGAGCGACAATAAATGTCGTGCGGCCTTTAATCAGCTCCTGCATCGCCTTCTGAACATGAAATTCTGACTCGTTGTCGAGTGCGGAGGTGGCTTCATCCAAAATAATAATTTTTGGCTCGCGTACAAGCGCACGTGCAATCGCAATCCGCTGACGCTGGCCGCCAGACAACTTGCCGCCATGTTCGCCAACCATTGTATCGAGGCCGTCCGGCAGCTGCCCGATAAATTCGGATAGATTAGCCATCTCAACAACACGATTCACTTGTTCATCGGTAATATCGCGAAGGCCATACGTAATATTGTCTCGAATCGTACCTGAGAACAAAATATTCGTTTGCGGCACGACAGCCAGATGCTTGCGATAACTGCGCAGATCAATATCTGCCAAATCAATGCCGTCCATCATTACTTTCCCGCCCGTTGGCTGCAGGAAGCCGATAACTAGATTGAGCACTGTTGATTTGCCTGCGCCGGATGCGCCAACAAATGCGATACATTCGCCTGCATCAACTTCGAGGGTAACATCCTCAAGCACATGATGTTCACTGCCCGGATATGAAAGCTCTACACCCTCGAAAGAAAATTCGCCTCGTACATCGGCAACTTTTCTTTTTCCGCTATTATTTTCAATATCGGTCGATACCAAAATCTCTTTAATGGAATGAATCGATTCAAGACCTTTTGCAATTTGCGGATAAATGTTAATGAGACCAGTAACGGAAGCCAAAATCATCGCAAAAAAACCTTGGTACATAACGACGTCGCCAACCTGAATTTGCCCATTGTAAGCTAAGTATGCCGTGAAAATTAAACAAAGCACCTGAAAAATTTGAAACGTCACCCAGTTTGTTGAGCCAAAATACGCCTCCACCAAATCCAGCCGATATCCTTTGCCTTGAATGTTGTTCAGCGTCTGGTCAATACGTGCGATCTCAACCTTCTCCAAGCCGTGTGCGCGCGTAATCGGAATCATCTCGACCATCTCTGACACGCGAGAGGACATGTGTTCTATTTCTTTACGGAATTCCTTGTTCGACTTACGGATTTTGCGCCTGAAAATCGTTACGATCGTTATGGACATTGGAATGGTCAGTATAAAAAACAAAGACACAATCCAGCTGCTGTTCAGCGTTATAATAAACGATACAATAATGTTAACGACAGCCGGCGCCAAAGCAATCATAAACTGCTTTGACATCATCTCAACCGCTTCGACATCTCGCAGCACCTTCGATTGCAGCTTGCCCGCAGGCAGTTCCCTGTGTTGATTGATGGACAACTGCTGCAGCTTGCGCACAAGCGCGCTGCGAAGTCCCGCTTCTACATATCTTACCGCACGGCTCAAAAAAGAAATGTAAGCGGCGTGGGTTGGTATGTTCTGCAGGATGACGATCAAAATAATAACAAAGTTAATCCAAATGCCGCTTAGCGGATATTTTGCTGGATTCGTTGCAATGTTGATAATATTTGCCGTTACAATGGGCAGCACATAAACGGGCGCGCTTTTGATAAACAAAAATAATAATGAAATCAATAGATTGGCAAAGTTGCCTTTGTATAATGACAATAAAAACTTCAACGGGCTGACATTTTCCTCTAGTGCCGCGTTTTCAAATGTGCTCGCTAGTCCCTTTGCAGCACCAAGCTGAGTTTTCACAACCCTCTCTGACATTTCTCTCTCCATCCTTCTGCAGCTCTGCATGCTGTCCAACCATTCTAAATCCGGCAAGCTACCGCATCATCTTACGCTCATTCCACCTTCCTGTAAATGTGCGATATTGCACTTCTTATATTCAATTTTGCTCTTTAATACTAGTGGTGCTTAGCTTTATAATCCTTAGGCGTTTCACCGACCATTTTCTTAAAAAGCTTGTTAAAGTAAACTGGATCACTATAGCCGACCAGCTGTGATATTTCGTAATTTTTCAAATTTGGATGATCGCTCAAAAACTGCTTTGCCTTCTCTATCCGAATATCGATCAAATAGTCTGTCAGCGTCATGCCCGTCTCCTGCTTAAATAAGCGGCTCAAATAATTGGCGCTCATGCCGACGGTGTCAGCGATACGCTCCATTTCGAAGTTTTTGCCGTATTCTTGCTCCAAAATCGTTTTCATTTGCTCAATAACATGATGCTCTTTTTCCTTCGAGATCGTCTCTTGTGCTGGAGCAGATACCGTTGATTCCGGTGTTTGCCCGTTTTCGCTGCGCTCCTGCTCAATCTTAACCAGTATGTCGTACAAGTTCACCTTGTCCACCGGCTTGAGCAAATAATCCCGCACGCCAGAGCGAAGAGCCTTGCGTGCATATTCAAATTCACTAAATCCACTGAGCACAATCGTATCAATCGACTTATCGCGCAAGTGCTCAATTAGACGCAAACCGTCCATCATCGGCATCTTTATATCAGTAATCAGCACATCCAGCTCGCCTTCACTGAGCTTCGAAATTTGCGCCCAAGCGTCCATTCCGTTGCTGTAGGAGCCGATAACTTTGATGTCCAAATCCATTTTCGTTAATATTTTTTCTAGACCCAGCCTTATGAATTCTTCATCATCCGCGATCATAATGTTCAACAATCCTGCTCGCTCCTCCCCGCGTGTTCCTCTTCTAGTTTGTGCTAAAATCGGTACATCTGCAATGAAAAGAAAGCGGACGGTTTATTTAACCGCACCGCTTGTCACACCCGCGAAAATATATTTTTGCAAGAACACATAAAGAATTGCGGTAGGAATCATAATGATAAGAATGGCTGAGGATATCATTTGCCAGTCCCCGCTGTTGACCCCGAAGAAGCGCATGAGTGACGTTGATACGACGACATGTTCGGCCCTAGGCAGATATAGGAGCGGAATAAACATGTCATTATAGATGCTGATTGTTTTCAAAATAATGATTGTCGCTGTCGCTGGCGCAAGCAGCGGGAAGATGATGGAGCGGAAAATACGAATCAATGAAGCACCTTCGATCATCGCGCTTTCATCTAGTTCATAAGGGATATTTCTAATGAATTGCAGATAAATGTAGATTTGCAAAATATCTGCGCCTACATAGATTAGTACAGGTCCCATCAAATTATTCGTTAAGCCAAGCGCCTGAATCGTTTTGTAGTTGACGACTTGCGTTGTAATCGCTGGAATAATCGTGGCGAATAGGAACAAGCCGACTAACGGGCCTTTAAATTTGAAATTGAAGCGCCCAACGGCATAACAGAATGCCGATCCGATCAATATGTTCAAAATTAGCGTGATCGCGATAATAAACAGCGTATTCCCGAACGCATGGAGCATATCCGCCTGCTTGAAGGCTTGCGCAAAGTTTTTAAAATAGAGAAAGCTATCCGGCATGGAGATCGTCGATTTCGTGTGAAATTCATCCTTCGTCTTAAAGGCGTTGACGACGATGATATAAGGCGGGAACAAAATCGCAAACGCAGCCAATAGTAGGCTTAAATACTTGATTGTGTCCCAAAGCTTATTGGATTTATTCATCGATTATTCCCCCTTTCCTTTCAACAAAAACCGCTGAATCGATAATACAATGACAACAAAGAGTAACAAGACGACGCTCATTGCGGATGCCAAGCCATAGTTGTTGAACTGAAAGGCGGTCTCAACAATTTTCATAACGAAGGTTTCACTCGATCCTGCCGGCCCGCCCTTGGTTAAAATATAAGGCAGATCAAACACCTCTAAAGCGCCGGTGACCGTTAGGAACAAATTGAGCTCGATAATTTTGTAAATATTCGGCAGCGTGATGCTAATAAATTTTTGCCAGCCGTTTGCCCCGTCAATCGATGCCGATTCGTAAATATCACTTGGAATCGATTGAAGCGCCGCCAAATAAATGACCATATTGAAGCCCATAAAGCGCCAGAAGCCAATAGAAGCAAGCGTATAGTTTACAAAAGAGYCACTGCCAAGCCAGCTTGTTTTGGAGAGTGCATCAAAGCCGAGCTGCCCTAGCAAATAGTTTAATGATCCGTTTGTCGTATCGAATACGTAACCGAATAAGTATGCTACAGCAACGCCATTTAGGATGTACGGTAAAAAAAGCAGCAGCCTGAAAAAGTTTTTCCCCTTCAGCTTGCTGTTCAGCACCACTGCGAAATAAATCGCGGCGATATTTTGTACGATTCCAACAGCGAAATAGGCAAAGTTATGTTTGAAGACGCCAAATATAGCTGGATTTGAAAATACTTCTTTGTAGTTCGACCAACCAATCCATGGTTTGTTTTGACTTAAGCCGTCCCAGCTCGTAAAGCTTAATCGAATGAGTTCCATTGCCGGATAATAGGCGAATGTCAGCAGCAGCAGCAGCGGCAATGCGACGAAGCCAATAATGACATAGTTCTTCTGTGTTTTAAAAGGCAATCTGCTAAACATGAGACAACCCCATCCTCCCTGCGTCTTTCTAATCGGAAGGTGCAGGATAGACAACCGTTAAGGTTACCCATCCTGCACGCAGCCCTTACAATCCTAAATCTTTTTTCGCTTTCGCCCACGCTGTGTTCACTTTATCCAATACCTTTTGCGGGTCTTTAGCTAATACGAATTCTTGTACAACTGCAGCTTGATCAAGCTGCGCTTTGTTTTGAATTTCTGTCGCTGCATCTACTGGTGCAGCTGGCTCGAAAAATTTAGGGGTAAAGCTGTTGAATTCCGAAAGCTGTGGAAGCTTCGATTCTTTGGCTTTCAAAGTAGGAATGAAACCTGCGAAATCATCATAACCGGATTCTTCGATCATCCATTGTACGAATGCTTTGCCTGCTTCAACATTGCCGTTTTTGTTAACTGCATAGAAGAAATCCGGGTTAAGCGGTGCTTTCGCTTCGCCAGTGTTGTCGACCGGGAATGGGAAGAAGCCAATGTCCTCAGCAGGAGCGCCGTTTTCGATTACTTGGTTAATTACCCAGTTGCCAAGCAGATACATACCGAATTTGCCGGTTGCTACGTCTTTTTTCGATTGCTCCCAGTTCGTCGAGTTCACGTCTGTTTCCAGGAAACCTTTTGTATACAGCTCACGAAGAATTCCCCATGATTTGCCGTATGCATTATCAAGCGTGTACGGTGTTTCAGATTCAGCACGTTTGTTTTGATGATCAGAAGCTCCGCCGATTAGCGTTGGAACATCGTATACCCAAGTATCAAGCGGCCATTTATCTTTGAAGTTTGATGCAAGCGGCACGATGCCTGCGTCTTTAAGCTTTTGCGATGCAGCTAGAAATTCGTCGTATGTTTTTGGAAGAGCTGTAATGCCTGCTTTCTCGAAAGCTTTCTTGTTGTATACGATACCGACTGTCGATCCGCCGGAAGATACACCATACATTTTGCCTTCTTGCGCTTTCAAATCCTTGAAGTGAATTTCACCTGAGAAAGCAATGTCGTCAAGCGGAGCGAAATAATTAGGCAGCTCTGCGTTTGGAATAGTCGGTACAAATACGACATCAGGGAAGTCTCCGGAAGCGATGCGGATTTTCAACGTTTTATCATAGTCCGTTATGGCTTCAAATTTAAGATCGACACCAGGATATTTGTCTTCAAAACGTTTTTCGTAATCGACGTACTGTTTGTCAATCATGTCGGTACGGTTTGTTAAGAATACGACTTCACCTTTTATCGTTGATGCTTCTTCTGTTCCACCGTTTTCCGGTTTGTTTGTTGCGTTGTTATCCGTGCTCGGCTTGTTCGTAGGTGTATTCGTGCTTGCGTTATTTCCATCACATGCAGCTAACGATGTTAGCATAACTACAGAAACAAGTGCTAACGAAATGACTTTTTTCATTTTCTAAATCCCCCTCAGCTCGTTTTGATTCCGCTTACATTTCGATAATACCTCATAAAATGTGGTTCTAAAATGGTTTAAAATATGATTTATAGTCTTCAACTGTCATTTTGTGAAAACGCTATTTTACGCATGATCACTCATTATTGTGCATATACACGCCGCTTTCTGCGTTATTAAATGAAGCAATTTTATAAGGTTGCTTGCTGTTCAAGAAAGGTATTGTAAACAAGACTAGAATCATGTTTACTTGTTATATAACAAAAATATTATTAGCAATAACAAAAATACCAAATATAAAGTGAGGCGACTCCAATGACAACTAAAGCAGCCTATATTGGCGGAATGACATGGGGCTGGACAGGCATTCGAGGCACATGGACTGGCGAAAAAGCGGATCGTTCGATGGAATTAATGGCCGAGCGGTTAAGCGTGAACTGGACAGCTATTGCACTTGGCGCACTTCAAGATCATGCCCACTCCACCGAAATTAAGTTTCGCGAGGCGCCTACGGTTACCGATGAGGAAGTTCTTAGTGCCATTCACAAAGCGAAAGAACTAGGCCTTAACGTTTGTTTGAAGCCGGTCGTCAATTGTGCGGATGGCACATGGCGTGCTCATATTAATTTCTTTGAACTCGATGTGCCTTGCGAGCCAAAATGGTCTGACTGGTTCGCTTCGTATACCACATTCATTTTGCACTATGCCAAAATTGCCGAAGAAACAGGTTGCGAAATGTTTTGTGTTGGATGCGAAATGGTTCAAACCGATCGCAGAGAAACGGAATGGCGTGAGCTCATCGCAGAAGTTCGCAAAGTTTATTCCGGCATCGTTACGTACAACTGTGACAAATATCAAGAAGGCCAAATTAAATGGTGGGATGCTGTTGATGTCATTTCTTCCAGCGGCTACTACCCTATCGATACTTGGGAAGAGCAGCTGAACCGAATTGAAAAGGTCGTATCCGAATACGACAAGCCTTTTTTCTTCATGGAAGCAGGCTGTCCTAGCCGCGAAGGCTCGCAGTATATTCCGAACGATTGGGGACTTGCCGGCGCGCCCAGCGAAGAGGTTCAGCGTCAGTTCTACGAGACGATGTTCTCCCATACGGACAAACGTGATTGGGTTGGCGGCTTTATGCTTTGGGATTGGCCGGCGAGACTATATGAAGAGACCGATGCTAGTGCTAACGACGATTATTGTATGTATGGCAAGCAAGCAGAACAAACGGTTCGTCAATATTATGCAGCCAAAATAGCTGAATCGAGTGACGGAGGGTTGGGCGAATGAACGTAACTAACGAGCAGTGGCTGGCAAGCATCAAGCAGGAGCTGGAATCTAACATTCTCGGCTTTTGGATGAAGCATACGATCGATGAGCAAAAAGGCGGTTTCTACGGCCATATCAGCAGAGATCTAACCGTTAACGATGAAGCTGGCAAAAGCCTGGTGCTTAACACACGTATCTTGTGGACCTTTGCCTCCGCTTATCGCATGACTGGCAATGAAGCTTATCTCGAGATGGCTGACCGTGCCTATCAATATGTAAATAAATACTTTGTAGATCAAGAATACGGCGGATTATACTGGATGGTCGACGCAGCTGGCAGCCCAGCCGAAACGAAAAAGCAAGTATATGGCCAAGCCTTTGCTATTTATGCTTACTCCGAGTATTACCGCGCTACCGGAAATGAAGCTGCGCTTCAGAAAGCGATCTCACTATTTCATACGCTTGAGAAATATAGCTACGATGAGCAATATAAAGGTTATTTCGAGGCTCTTACACGCGAGTGGCTGGAAACCGACGATAATAGCTTGAGTGAAAAGGATTTGAATGAGAAGAAATCCATGAATACTCATCTCCACATCATGGAGGGTTATACGAACCTTTACCGGGTATGGAAGTCGGATGTGCTGCAAGCCAAGCTGAAAGAACTAATCGAAATCACAATAAAACATATTATTAACCCAGATAACGCGCACTTTATCCTTTTCTTCGATGAAAAATGGAACGGCAGATCTGAGCACATTTCTTACGGTCACGATATCGAGGGCAGCTGGCTGCTAGTCGAGGCGGCTGAGGTGCTTGGAGATGCAGCATTGCTGGCTGAAGCCAAAGCGATCGCCATTCGAATGGCAAATGCGACGCTGAATGAAGGCGTTGACGAGGACGGCGGTCTTCTTAATGAGGCAGGTCCTGATGGGATCATCGATTCGCACAAGGATTGGTGGCCGCAAGCAGAGGCTGTTGTTGGTTTCTATAATGCTTATCAAATGACGGGCGATGAGAAATACCTTGAGGCTGCCTTGAAATCTTGGCAGTTCATTGAAAATTTTATCGTCGACAAACAGTTTGGCGAATGGCACTGGAGCGTAACTCGCGTTGGAGCTCCAAGCGACAATTTACAAAAGGTCAGCCCTTGGAAATGCCCTTATCATAATGGTCGCGCATGCTTTGAAATGATCGAACGCTTGTCTGGTAAAGCAACTTCACACTAATGGAGGTTTATTCAATGAGTAAATTTAATGAACGCAAGCAAATGCTAACGGACCGTTATGAGGCACTCGTACAGCGTAAAAACGAGCCTGCAGAAGTTAGCAACGGCGTTTTTGATCGTTACGTACACCCCGTTCTAACAGCAGAACATGCTCCGCTGATTTGGAAATATGATTTTAATCCTGAGACGAACCCTTATTTCATGGAGCGCCTCGGTGTTCATTGCGTATTCAATCCAGGCGCAATCTTCTTAAATGGCAAATTCCATCTCGTAGCGCGCGTTGAAGGCAATGATCGCAAATCATTTTTTGCCATTGCAGAGAGTGACAGCCCCGTTGATGGTTTCCGCTTCTGGAACCACCCTATTTTGCTTCCAGAAACAAGCGATCCCGATATTAACGTCTATGATATGCGCCTCGTTCAACATGAGGACGGCTGGATTTATGGTCTGTTCTGCACAGAGAGGAAAGATCCTTCCGCTCCAAAAGGAGATCTGTCAAGCGCGATTGCACAATGCGGTATCGTAAGAACAAAGGATTTGAAGCAATGGGAGCGCCTTGCTGATCTAAAAACAGCGTCCAACCAACAGCGCAACGTCGTGCTTCACCCTGAATTTGTAGACGGAAAATACGCCTTCTATACTCGTCCACAGGACGGCTTTATCGATACGGGTTCAGGCGGCGGTATTGGCTGGGGACTATCTGATACGATCGAGAACGCTGTTGTAGAGCGTGAGATCATTATTGATGAACGCCATTATCATACAATTAAAGAAGTGAAAAACGGTCAAGGTCCCGCTCCAATTAAGACGGACAAAGGCTGGATTCATATTGCTCACGGCGTTCGCAACACTGCGGCTGGCTTGCGTTATGTACTTTATGCATTCCTATCCGACTTGCAGGAGCCTAACAAAGTAACGCATCGTCCAGGCGGCCACTTGCTTGCGCCAGAAGGCATTGAACGTGTCGGCGACGTATCGAACGTAGCTTTCTGCAACGGTGTTATTGCACAAGATAACGGCAACGTCTATATTTACTACGCTTCCTCCGACACACGCTGTCACGTTGCTGCAACTACCATCGATCAACTGCTCGACTATTGCTTAAACACACCGGAAGATCCGCTTCGCTCCTACGCATGTGTAGAGCAGCGCATTGCTTTAATTGATCGCAACATGCAGCTATAATCCGCTTCACCATAACAAGGTACTTTAGTCTTTCCAGCCTATAAGAAAGGGCTTCCCAGAGAGCAGCATTTCTGCTTTTGGGAAGCCCTTTTTCATTTATTGTTTGAAACAAATTACTTTTTGATATCCATAGGAATAGAGATGGTCTTATCGTATGTTTTAATATAGGAAAATCCGTTAAGCAGCAGCTGTTCCGGTTCCTCCTCTGTGTTAAAAGAAAACGTTTGCTCCCACAAGATGTTGCCATTTTTCAAATCCCACGGGCGTGATGAGGAAATGGATGAGACAGGAACTACAGTATCACCCGATTGAACAGATAAGTTTTCCGTTTCCAAGATTGTAAATTGTTTTCTGGCGATAACGATATCATAACCTGTATCGGTTTTTGTGACGCTGCGAATCCATAACTTCTCATTCCCAATCTTTATGGACAGATCTGATGGTGAAGCTAAGGAGATCGGTTCTTCTATTTTCTGATAGCCAGCAAAATTTTCAAGTACGAGCTCGATGGTTTCCAGCTTGTCTGTTGGCAGCACATCAAATTCAAGTTCAAATGCCGCCTTGCCCTTTTCACCCGAATGATCCGACTGCATTCCCCATGATTTCACTTCTGTTCCATTTACATAAAGCTTTGTTTTACCTGAGAACCTCGGGTATCCCCCATCATTCATTTCATAATGTCCCTTTACGATGGTTGAAGTAGGTGAAGCTGTGATGGCGTCATAGTGGACCGATCCCTCATCGACCGAAACGGATTTTGAGATATCCTCTTTAAGCATGCTTTTCATCGCTTTATTCGCTTCAAACTTGAAGGAGATGGGGTAAGATGCACGTTCCCCATTTTCAAGCCATTCACTAAATGTAACGGTTAATGTTCTGGAGAATGGGCTAACCGGTTCAAATTTATAGACGCCCTCGTACTGGGTCTCGTCTTTGCTATAATTGCCGCTTCCTTCTTTGGGATCGGAATCCGTCAAGAACCCTTCCATTTGACCTACGTTATAACGCAGTGAACTATTGTCAGTAAATACAGAGCCTTCAGGTCTATCAATGCTATAATACATAAGCAAAGCGTTATCGTCCGCAATAACCCCGTTGATGGTAATGACAGTACCGTCATCTAGCGTTTTGCTTTTGTTAACCGATTGTCCGTAGCCTTGCTCCGCCACTTCAGAGAAGCTAAGAGAGTTCAGCTCGATTTTGTTAAACAACTTGCCTCCGTAATAAGCGAATGCAGGATATTGATAAGTTCCGACAATCAGAAGGAGTGCTGCAGCTGATGAGACAACCCATGTCATCGCTCTATTTAACTTTCTTTTCTTAGCGGGAACATGCTCAAGTGCATTGCGAAGTCTGTCCTCAAGTCCTGACGGTGCCTGCACGATATTCAAGCTCTGTTTGTGCTCCTGTAATCTCTCCTCGATCGTTTTCATTACGATCCCCTCCGATCATCGCTTTCAGTTTTTGTATGCCTTGAGAAATTCTTGATTTGATTGTTCCAATCGGCGAACAGGTCATGTCCGCAATCGTCTGATACGGAAGATCATGTACGTAGCGAAGCTCGATAGCTTCCCGCTGCTGTGCATTTAGATTAGAAAGCAGCACCTGCATGTTCATCTCAGACTCCGTGTTGCGATAAGGGTTATCTTCAGTTAATCCAGCAAAGGACGATTCTCCCTCGTCTCCCAGCGGAACAAATCGTTCTTTTTGGCGGAGTAGTTTTTTGCAACGATTTACGAGAATGGTTTTGCTCCAGCTGTAGAAGGCTTCGCTCTTTTGCAATTGATCCAGCTTTTCATAAAGCGTAACAATCATGTCTGCCATGGCATCCATCGCGTCATGCTCATTTCTCAAATAGCTGTAGGCAAGACGATAATAAGCGTCCTGATCGGCTATGATTAGTTGTAATAAAGCTTCTTTGTTGCCTTTTTGAGCTTGTCTGACAAGACGGCTTACATTCATGTTCTCACCCCTTTCATAGATAAGAGATCACAGAGGTTATTAAAGTTCATTTTGCGAAAAAAAATCTCAACTACCACGTCACTGAGATGTTATTAGAAGATATTGACATCAACTAAACCTGCATAATAACATCCATATAAATCTAATTTTACGGAGGCTCGCTATTATGGAGATTTCAAAGGGTGTAGAAATGCTTCAACTAGATTTTCATGGAACGATTATTCATCCCATTCTTTTGTGGGATCAAGATATGGCTGTTTTAATAGATACAGGTTTTCCAGGGCAAATCGAAGATTTACGCGCAGCCATTGAAAAAGCAGGCGTGTCATTAGACAAACTAAAAGCTGTCATTTTAACGCATCAGGATATGGACCATATAGGCTGCCTTCCTGAGATTTTGAAAGAGTATGGTCATCATATTAAAATTTACGCGCATGAATCGGATAAGCCGTATATTCAGGGAGAGATCCCGCTTTTAAAAGACGGGCACCTTGAGAATCCTCCGAAAGGCAGAGTGGACGATACGCTGATCGACGGTCAAGAACTGCCGTTTTGCGGCGGTATACGGGTCATTCACACGCCTGGGCACACTCCCGGCCATATTAGCCTTTATTTAAAGCAAAGTAAAACGCTCATTGCTGGTGATTCAATGTATAGTGTAGACGGTAATCTCGGGGGAATTCATGTCCCGACTACACCGGATATAAAAGAGGCTCGTCTCTCTTTGAAAAAATACGTAGACCTCGATATTGCATCCGTCGTTTGTTATCACGGGGGATTAAGTACCGAAAATGTTAATGATCAGTTGTTAAAGCTCAGCCAAGAGTAACTATATATAAAGGGTTCCACATACTAATCAAGCATTATATGTGGAACCCTTTTAAGTTTTATTTTAGAAGCATAACCTATCCATAAAGGGGAGAAAATACCCAAAGATCAGCCACTTTCTAGAAAGTTGTGTGAATGCTTTGGAAAATAAATATGTCAAAGAAACGCGATCCTTTAAGGTTTCGAGAGTATTCCCAACCGATGTAAACAATCATAATACGTTGTTTGGCGGCAAACTTATGTCTTATATCGATGATATTGCTTCGATATCCGCTTCCAAATTATGCAGAGTTACCGCGGTAACCGCTTCGACGGATTCCGTTGATTTCTTGCATCCAATCCGGCCAACAGATTCCGTTTCCCTAGAGTCCTTCGTTACTTGGACGGGCAAAAGTTCAATCGAGGTTTTTGTGAAAGTGATACGAGAAGACTTAAGAAGCGGCGAGCGAAAAATAGCAGCTACCTCTTTTCTTACTTTCGTTGCCCTTGATGAAGAAAATAAGACAATACTTGTACCTCGTATTGTCCCTGAAACGGAAGAAGAAATTAAATTATATGAAACGGCCGAGCATCGCACGGCAATGAGGAAGCAGCGCAGAGAAGAGAGCAAAAAGTTTGCAGACTTTTTGCTGACGAAGTTTCCGTGGGAATAATCGTCCCCTTTTATTACTGTTTATTTTGACGAACAGCATCATTGCTGTTGCTGCGTGTTCCCTCGCCCAGCAATTTCATCGTAACCATGCCGATTGCCAAGCACCAAACAGGCGCAGAAACGCCGAGAAAGGCGACATTCGCTACCGCAATCGCAAATGTAAAGGCCGTTGAGTAGCGGTAGGCAGATTCCGAAAAAGCTGATTGAAGGCTTTGAATGAATACCCCCATCAATGAAAAACCCGTTAGAAGCCAAATAAATGAAGACGGAAGAATATTAATAAAAGCAATAACCTTCCAAGCAAATAATCCAAACAACGCCACTAATGTACCCGAGACAATCGCTGCATAAGGACGAGATTCCTTTGCACCAGCTTCTTCGCTGCTGCACAGCATACTCATCATTCCGCCAACATTTACACTATGACCGCCAAGAAACGCTACAGCAGTCGTGGCAAAACCAGTTATCGTAATCGTCTTGGAAGCGGATGGCTCATAGCCATTTTTGCGAAGTGCTGCCAAAGCTACAAACAAATCGTTGCTAAGCACGAGTATCGACAAAGGAATAGCTAACGATAACAGCCCATTAATCGAAAACTCAGGGCTCACCACATGCGGCAGCGCAAACGGCAGCACCTCCATTGGAGGCAAATCGTAGCCAATCCATAGCGCAAGCAGCCCCATGCAAACGACGCCGAGCACCGGCGGAAAGCCCTTGAATAAACGGGGAAATAAGAAAAAACCGACCAATGCCATGAACCCGACAAAAGGAGCATCCTTGACCGCGGGAACGATTTTTACAATATGGTTGAATATTAAACCAGCAAGCATCGCATCCATAAGCGGCTTAGGCAGGAAAGCCAGCAACTTATCAGACAGACCAGATAAACCAAATACAGCGATAATAATCCCGGAAATAATGCTCGCACCAGCTAACTCCTGCACTGTAAACTGTGTCGCAGAAGTGCTTAAGAAAGCAACGGCGGTTATCGAATGCGCGCCGCCAAACGGAATCTTATAAATCAATGTCAAAGCTATGTTCAGCACTCCGCCAAAAAAATAAACGGCGAACAGCCACGCGACGAGCTCTAAGGTTGAAAAACCTGCTTTTTCAGCGCTGCTAACGATGAGTACGGCTCCGCCTGTACATGCCAGCATCGCAGATAATATACCAGTAAACACATTTTGCCGATTGAGCTTGGATTGGGTTTTTATCATCAAATCGCTTCCTAATCGTATAATAATATGGCTTCCGAGTTGTTCAAGTGCTTAAGTATAACCGTTTCTATGCAATTTGTACCCATCCACTGCTCAAACTTTTTTCAGCCATTTCTGCGCATAACATATCAAGGCATCCCAAGACATCCCAAGATCAACTCTCTAACGAACTGTATTATTCTTATTGTGATGAAAACTAGCTTACTTAAGTTTTAACGAACCTCATGAACGTTATAGCATGCTGAATTGGGTGTCATAAGCTATTTTTCTCGAAATAAYGATTCTGTAGTTCGTTGCACTTTTAATCCATTACGAAAGGTTAAAATAAGAGCTACTAGGTTCGTAAGTTATAGGTCCGAAAACGTTCATTCTGTCTGAGCTCCAGCTCCATTTCACACCTCGATCATACGCCGCCGCTACTCTATAAGCGCATATTTGTGCTTACAGACAACAAACCTAGCTTCTTCTCTCGCTGTAAGAACATATATGTGCTTATTGCTCCATTTCCCACCTCGATCATACGCCGCAGCTACTCTATAAGCGCATATATGTGCTTATAGACAACAAACCTAGCCCTTTCTCTCGCTGTAAGAACATATACGTGCTTATTTGTCCATTTCCCACCTCGATCATACGCCGCAGCTACTCTATAAGCGCATATATGTGCTTACAGACAACAAACCTAGCTTTTTCTCTCGCTGTAAGAACATACATGTGCTTATTGCTCCATTTCCCACCTCGATCATACGCCGCAGCTACTCTATAAGCGCATATATGTGCTTACAGACAACAAACCTAGCTTTTTCTCTCGCTGTAAGAACATATACGTGCT
>NZ_JBFRGC010000045.1:0-50282 GCF_052115145.1 Paenibacillus sp. 2TAB26 | reverse complement strand
CTATGCGGTAAATTGGCCAGAATACTAGTCGGAATGGCTCGTAGCGGTAAAGCCTACATGCCACATAAAACGTTACCACTCTTACAAGCAGCTTAACCATACAACCCGTTTCGTTGTACGAGTTTTGGCTTATTCGCAGGATTTCAAAGAAAGCACGGAGTACCTGATGCATTAAACCAAAGGGCACCGACCCGTACCGTTAGCAAGACTGGCCTCCACCCCTTGGATAGGCGTAACGAAGGAATGAGAGGGCATAGACCCGTTAAGACATGGGAGTGAAAACCTCCAAGGGTGGCGTGGAGAATGCGTGCAGTAAATGGAAGTATATAGGATGGTTATATCCCTCCTCTATTCCCGTGCGCCTTCATGTTACCGAAGTCTAACAGGGTATTCCCTTCATGTCTTCCCCCCCCTTACTATCCGGGCGAAATCCTGCGAATAAGCGAGCGGTTTCTGCCCRTTGGCGTTGGAACGATCCTGCCCGTTAGTTCAACAATTGAGATGAACGGTATGGTCCTATGCTGATATATCCATAAACGTTGATATATAAGCACTTATAGGCATTTACAAAGACAAATAGATAATACTGTGCAATAAAAAAGCGCCCAATTATGGGCGCTTTTTTATAACATGTTATAACGTAATTGAAATAAGGTCACGATCCAGAACGATGTTACCATCTTGCGGTACATCCCCAGCTACTCCGAAATGGTTAACAATAACATTTGAAGTAGCTGAAAGGATGACAACTACTTCATAGTGATCGTTGACACCAGCGAGATTTGTATTGAAAAATCTAAGGGAATTGGCTGGTATGGTAACGGTGTTGTTACCAATTCTTACTGGTGAATTGGTATCCCAATTAAAGACCATAACGGTTGCGGTTATCGGTGAAGATCTCCGATTCATGACTTCGGTATGGGCAAATGTTGTACTCGGATTTTTTTTGAGAACACCTGTGCTTCTAACAGTACCCGAAGTGGTGTTTTTCACCCGAACTTGCTTTTTTAACTGAGTGTTCAATTTTTTCTTCATCGCGCTGGTCTTTACTACTCTCTTAGCTGATGTTTTAATTTTCACTATATCATCTCCTATATGGGGAATAATATAGTATATATAAAATTGATAGATTTGTTTGTGCGGTATTACTAGTAGATAAGCACATTTAATAGAATTGAAAAACGTACTTTCTATTGTACATGAGTGGATATCAATACACACTAATAGACAGTTTGGTCCGAATACGACGGCAGCCATGGACGAGAAATAAAGTCCTTGAACGCCGCTGCTATCATTGAACTATCGTACCCATTAGCGTGATGCAGGTGAGAATATTTTAATGTATCCACGTGGCCTACACCTTCGGATAAACAACAATTGAAGAATCAACCATTTAATTATTTTATTAAGCACATTTTAAACTTTTTAGTTTGCCTATTCTAAAGCCAATTTAACATTAATATTAATTAAAAAACTATTTTTTGGGGTATAGAGGGTTTTATTACATAATGATTAAGAAAGTATTAAACGGTTAGAATCTATTCTCAAACCTTTAAATATATTATATAAACTGAATAGAAGCAATAATGCTGACTATCCCTGTATTTTTATCCAGTTTTTTGGAAATGACAAATAAGCTGACATCCTTTATATTATGAATTGTGAACGAGATACTGGTGAACATCGCGTTCATTTCATAACCTTTGTTACTCCTCCGGTGTTTGAGAGTCACCAGAGGAGCCATGGCCCCAGCTTTTCGAGCTGGGGTTCTCTTTTTGGTTATTAACAAAAATGAAGGCTTAGCCTACCGTTATTTTCAATCACGAACCAATTCTTGAAGAACATCGATTCATTTCATAAAATTTTTTACTCCGCGGTGTGAAAGGCACATTGGGTCCACGAACTTCATAAAAATGAATAGGTTTAGCCGAAATTTTCAAATAAGTTTACCTGCCATCTAGGCATTTCACATATTTTATTAAACGTAACTTAAGGCGAAATTGTTTCACGCATGATTGATAACTTATTCGAAAAATAATATAAAAGTAAAAATTCGTCCTATGATCAAGATCTTATGCCTTCATTTAATAACGAAGATATACCTTCAGAATAACGAGTTTTCTTAGGACGATGAACAGTAGTTTTATTAGAACTCTTCTGCCAGTTAGCTTAACGAAGGACTAACACGCGGAAGCCCTTTCGGTGTTCAACTATCGTATCGTGTTTCGTTAGCATAATGGGTCTACCAGTAAAATACAGATTAGTCGTATGCCTCTGGAGATACATCTCCTCCCTCTTTAACAAATTTCACATTAGTAGGAGATACTTCATATATCCTGTAATTAAGTATTTCAGTGTACCCTCAAAAAAACTTTATGCCCTCCGAATAGTTGTAGGTGTTGTACAAACTACATACTCATGGAGGTAATAAAATAAAAAAATCCATAATTTTGGCTGGAGTAATTTCACTTAGCCTAATGGCGTCCACTGCTTTTGCCGCACCTGGAAATCAAGGCAAAAACGAAGCAACTATTAAAGTAGAAGCAGAAGATACTACTGTGAGCGGTTCCGTTTATGACGACGGAAAGAACGATGGCTCTAAAGGTCTTCAAAATGCGTATGAAAACGTCAAAGATAAACCCGCAGGCGTTCGGATTGCGGAGCTGCTTAAAACAAAATATAACATTGATGTGAATGCTGACACTAGTTTAGCTACACTGGTTACTACATTGGAGAAGGATGGAGAACTAAAAGCTGCAGCAGAAGTGCAAGCTGAGGTTGTCTCGCAAGATCCTGCCAATATTGAAGAATATAAGAAACTTAGCAAGATCAAAGTGAAGCTCGGCGACAAAAAAGTGAAGGTTTATGTAAATGGCAAAACGCTAGGTACTGAAGTATCTCCCGTTGTTGAGAGCGGACGCACGCTTGTTCCGTTCCGCGCGATCTCCGAGTCGCTGGACGCCGTAGTTACTTATGATAATGTTTCGAAAACGGTGACCGTTACGCGTGATGGTGTCGTGGTCAAACTGACGCTAGGCAGCAAAATCGCTACGATTAATGGGAAAACCGTTACGCTTGACGTTGCCGGTAAGGTTAAAAGCAACAGTGTTTTAGTACCACTACGTTTTCTAAGCGAAGCACTGAACACCAATGTAACATGGGATACAGAAACCTCCAGCGCTATTATCATCGATAAAAACACGGAAGCTTGATTATCTAAGCATGTTAACTGATTTTTTTAAAAAAAGCCCTCCATATTCTCATGAATATGGAGGGCTTTTTTGCATTTGCTTTCCCATTTTCAAGCAGAAAGGAGCGATAGCTGGAAAGGCATGCCCATACCTTGGTGTTCAAGGAAAATGAAGTATGTTTTATTGAACTAACGTTACCTGTCCCTATAATTTTATCATATTGGAACTAAACTGCCCGTTAGCTTAATAAAGAAATGGAGCAGCTGCCGTAGCAAACCGCCCCTAATTTGTTCAACTAACGTTCTCCGTTAGTTGAATTAAGTACCCCAATCTACGGGGTAGATTCCAAACGCAATTATAAGCGTTCATTAATTTTGATCAACAATTCCTTTAAGATTTGTTTCTCATCTTCGGAAAGGGCTTGAACGATTTCTTCCTCCACTTTTTGAAAGGATTCATTAAAATCTTCAATCAATTCAATGGCCTTTGGCAAAACATAAATATTTTTTTGTCGTTCATTATTGACTGGGATTTTCCGCTCGATGAATCCTCTTTGCTCAAGACCTTGAAGCATACCTGTGATGCTAGCCCCGCGCAGATGAAACCGATCAGCAAGATCCCTCTGAATCAATTCAGTTTCTTGGTTTTCGTAGATATAGCCAATTATTTTTCCTTGTTGAGCGTTTAACCCTAACTCTTTTATGCTCTCGTCCGCTTTTTTCTTTAACTTAAGGCCAATAACCTGAAACAAATCCAGATAAGTCGAATTCTTGCGAGGCTCCATGAGCGTACCTCCTCATATTATTAGAAACTAACTGTTAGTAAGTAAACTATACAAATATCTAACTTTCATGTCAATTAAATATTAGTTTGTTGACAGTTAGTTTACTAACAGTTATACTTCGAATTGTTGTAAGGCATATCCAAGGAGGATAACAATATGAAGAATGTAGTCCAAAGCTCTTCAGCAGAAAAAATTACTGCTATTACGAATGTGCGTATTTTTGATGGAGAAAAAGTAATAGAATCAAGGAGTATTGTCATCAAAGGGGAAACCGTTATTGCAGTAGGTGGTGACATTCCGGGGAATGCAACAATCATCGATGCTGAGGATGCAACATTATTGCCCGGCTTAATTGATGCGCATGTTCATACTTCCATCGGTGGATTAAGGGATGCATTAAATTTCGGTGTGACGACAGAACTCGAAATGAACGGTGACTTTACAGAAAGAGGACGTGCAATCCAATTGAAAAATACGGATGACATCGCCGATGTCCGTTCTGCAGGTACGGCAATCACCGCTCCTGGTGGTCACCCGGATGAATTGCTGCCAGATGGTGATGAGATTCCAGAATTCGTATTAAAGGAATTGGAGAAGTTATCGAAGGAAGACCGGGATGCTATGCTAGCCGCTTACGCCCACGATCACGAAGAAGTACCGCAAGTAACAACGGTGGAAGAAGCGATTAAACATGTGCATACCCAAGTGGRGAATGGAGCCGACTATGTAAAAATTATGATTGAAGAAGGAACAGTCATGGGCGCTCCTGGACTGCCTGTTTTAAGCGACGAAATTCTAAAAGCAGCGGTGGAAGAAGCCCATAAGTTCGATAAAGTCGTCATCGCCCACGTCTTGACTGCTCATTCTACACAAACCGCCATCGATCTAGGCGTAGACGGATTGGGCCACCTGTTTATCGATAGACCCGATTACACGCAGGAGCTAGTGCAATCCATCGTCGATTCTGGCGCGTTTGTTACACCGTGCTTGGTTTTGAACTCATCCATTATTGGGAACCCAGCATCGCAGTTGGCGAATGACCCACGTGTTCATTCCAAATTAAGTCCGGAATGGATCGATATTTTGAACTCAAGCTTTAATACTTTCCCTCAAGGCAATATAGAAAATAGCTTTAAAAATGTGATGGATCTTCACAGGGCCGGTGTGGATATTCTGGTTGGGACGGATGTCGCCCCCGTCCCCGTTCCGAACCTTGGCGGCCTTGCTCATGGAGCCAGCGTACATCATGAATTGCAATTACTGGTTACAGCCGGGTTCACTCCAATAGAAGCACTTCAATCGGCTACCTCGAAACCGGCCCGCCGGTTTGGTCTTTATGATCGTGGCCGTATTGCCGAAGGTGCGCGCGCTGACCTAGTACTGGTCAATGGCGACCCGACTACCAATATCTCGGATACCCTTTCTATTAAAGCTATATGGTTCAAAGGTGTACAGAAATAAATGTTAATTATATTTATCATTGAAACTATCCTGCCCGTTCGTATTATGAGGTCACCAGAAATTACTGGTCGACCTCATTTTTGCATGGTCGTAAGATTGCGGTAGCCGGGGATCGAACGTTTCTGCCCGTGAGACTTGGATCTCGATAGCTATTCCGTTCATCCCCCCTACTTGTTATACCATGATTAGGCTAGTTGGGGCATGACCACGAATCACATACGATAATGTGGACGACAAGAAGGTTAGGGGCTTCCGGCGAATATATAACAAGGAGTGGTTCCATGAATCCTGTAATCGGACTGGATGTTTCCAAAGGAGAAAGTCATGCACAAGCATTCACTAACCGAGGAATACCGCAAGGAAAAATCTTTCAGTTTGAGCATAATCTTGAGGGACTGGCGTCTTTCTTGAATTTTGTGCAGGAGCTCGAATGCATTACTGGACTGCGCCCGGCAGTCGTGTTAGAAGCAACTGGACACTACCATAGCCCCGTCATTCAGTTTCTAGATGAACATCAATACTTGTATATTGTCATCAATCCGTTAATTTCACACCAGGCCATAAAAACCAGCCTACGCAAAGTGAAAACGGATATGGCGGACGCCTATCAACTAGGGGAATTGTTCTACAAGGAAGAATTAGAACCGTACAAAAAATGAGGACAATTTATGATGAATCTACGCTATCTGACAAGGCAGTTTGATTCTCTAACTGATATGTATGCGCAAGCGAAGCTACAGTTTCAAGCTGTCCTTGATCAAGTCTTTCCGGAATACCGTGGCGTGTTTGGAGACCTGTACTCGAAAGTATCTCTTCGTTTTCTGGCTCTTCACCCTACCTCTTCCGCAGTGCTGACTAAGTCTCTGAATGACATCACAGCGACGATCCAGTCTCTGTCTGGGCGGTCGAATTCCGCTTGGTCGCTTGAGCGCGCGCTGAAATTAACAGCTGCTGCGGAGCGAAACCCTTTCAAGAAAACAGCTTTTTCAAGCCGTCTCATCTCGCTGGAACTGCTTATTAATCTGCTTCTACAGTACCAAGAGCACCTAGCAAACCTCGACCAGTCCATAGATGCTCTGGCTGCAGAATTACATGAGTATGGGTTGATCCAATCGATACCCGGCATTGGCACCAGAATTGCTGCAACAATACTGGCAGAAGTCGGAGAAATCGATCGATTTGATCATGCAAAGAAGCTTGTTGCATTTGCCGGTGTCGACCCTAGCGTCTTCTCTTCCGGCAAGTTTACAGCAACCCGAAATAGGATTACCAAACGCGGTTCCAGAAGGCTTCGAACAACCTTGTATCTGACCGTACGATGCGGTCTGCGTAGCTCGCGCATCCAAAAACTCCGAGCCTTTTACGATAAAAAGCGTGCCGAGGGCAAGCCGTTTAAAGTGGCTGTCATTGCCTGTGTAAATAAGCTCATTCACTGGATTTTCGCGATTCTTACCCATAAAGAAGCATTTCGTCTTACCTAAGTAGGAAACACTATCCTGCTTAGGTAAGCTTCCTCAACATCCATTAAGTTTTAAATATTGACAAGCTATTAGCTAGAATAGTGTAATGAAGCAGCCAATCATTGTGGTCGGCTGCTTTCGTTTTTTTATAAAACAAACGTTCCCCGATAGCTTAAACCTCGGACCTATCAAATAAATACTTTATAATTGAATCTGCACATTCTTCTGAGGAATTTATGTGTGTATTGACAGTACAATTGTATTGTATATCTTTGGCCATAATATTATTTTGCCACTCAGATTGGTCTTCGGTTCTATCTCCACGTTCAATATTTCTTTGGCGACAAATGTCTAAAGGACAAAAAACTTCGACAATATAGAAAGGATACCCCGCAAATATATCCTTAACTTTTTCATAATGCGGTTTTAATTCGGGTCTTTCAACCAAAATTCCGTCTATTAGTACATTCTTACCATGGTCAGAAAATAGTTTAGCAGTATGATACATCATAATAATTGCATCACTTAAATATTTCCAATAATCTTCACGGAGATAGTTATCGCCTATTGTATTCTCAAAAAGGTCATTTGCAACAACATAAAAAAATTCATCTGATTTTATCTGTATAGCATCTACTATAGATGTTTTCCCAGCACTAGTTACACCATTTAGAAATACGATTTCCCCTTTTTTCATCTTAATATGCCTCTCTTATTCATGATCATAAAAAAAGAATACTATGGTAACGGTGATTTCCTGATTAGTATAACATTTGCACCAAAACGTGGTGATGTAAAGAACTGTTATAATTAATCCTGCCCGTTATTTTAATAAAAGACATGCTCTTAACATGACTAAAAAATCAAAAAACCCGACCTCACGAGGTCGGGTTTCTTCATGGTATTGGTGGAGGCGAGGGGATTTGAACCCCTGTCCGAAGATCACGCCACACAGGCTTCTACGGGTGTAGTCACAGTTTTGATGTCACCCAAGCAAACGCCCCGTAACCGGCTTTCGCTAAGGTCAGCCTGATTGTCTTCTTCAGCTCACCGCAGGCGGAGATGAGACAGCGTATTCCACTACTTGTTAGCCCCTAATCCAGTCACATGGACGATGCTGGGTAGAAGCACGCACACAGTTTCTTAGGCTGCGAAAGCGTAGTTTGTTTGTTGTTTGCCGTTTAATAGGCTTTAGCGTTGATGAAGCGGACGACTCCCCGCTACCCGCAACCCGCGCTCGTACAATCCCCGTCGAATCCATAAACGCCCCCAATTTTGCATAAACGGTTAGCTGCAGATTAACACTACTCCAAAGAGTAGATCCACACTAACGTTTAGCTCAATTGAAGCTTTAGGATTAAGGATCAGCATCTGACCAAGCAGGCTGTTCCGATTGTCTAGCACGCATGCACTTGCATTTATTGATTGTTTTGCCGTTGCTACTGTCTTAGTATACCACGAATCAGCTGCTTCCGTGCACAATTGTTATTGGCAATCATGGTCGCTTGCTGCCATGGAAATCTACACCTTAGTTAGAAACCTTCTGTTTCTCACGCAGCACACGCTGAATGTCACGCTGAGCATCACGTTTAGCTGCACTATCGCGCTTGTCGTATTGCTTCTTACCTTTACCGAGACCAATCAATAACTTCGCATAACCATTGCGCACATAAATCTTCAAGGGTACAATAGCATAACCTTCTTGCTTGGATAAGCCTAGAAGCTTATGAATTTGCATCTTGTGCATCAACAGCTTGCGAGCACGCGTTGGATCGGTAGGGTTGTGAATATTCCCTTGCTCGAACGGACTAATGTGCATATTGTGTATGAAAATTTCGCCGTTACGAATGGTAGCAAATGCATCACTAATATTTGCACGACCCGTTCGCAGCGATTTAATTTCTGTACCCAAAAGCACCATGCCAGCTTCGAACGTTTCCTCAATGAAATAGTCATGGGAAGCTTTCTTATTCTGGGCGAGCTGCTTGCCGTCACTCTTCTTACCCATGCTAGTCACCTCGACTTAATTAAGCTAAAATAATGGTTGCACGTATACTGGTGTTCATTGTAACAACTTTAACAACGAAAATCAAGGCGGCTATGGAGCATCCCGCTCTATCGCCCTGCCCAAAAAGGAGATTTCCCATGCTGCTTGAAATCATTGCTACGACTGCAGATGAAGCGGTTACAGCTGTAGTGCACGGTGCGGACCGTGTAGAGCTTATATCCGCCTTTGAAGAAGGTGGACTAACTCCACAAGAGGACATTACGGTTTCGGTGCTTGAGGCGTTAAAACGGCTCGAGCAAGCTAATCACACACCTATAACTAAAGTATATCCCGTACATGCGATGGTTAGGCCTCATAGCAAGTCCTTTGTTTACGATAAGGCAGATCTTAGTGAAATGACTGCTCAAATGATCAGAATGCGTACATTAGGCGTTCATGCGTTCGTCTTAGGCACGCTTCAGCTTGATGGGACTATTAATACAGATGCTTTAGAAAGTTTATTGGAAGCTGCTGGTGATCGTCCTGTTACCTTCCACCGAGCATTTGATGAGGTGCCTGACCAAGAAGAGGCTCTAGCCACACTCCTAAAATACCCTCAAATCAAATGGATACTTACCTCAGGCGGTAAACCGAGCGTTCTTGAAGCAACAGATCAAATTAATAGGTTGGTTAAACAAACTATTGGACATACTGTTACCATACTCCCTGGAAGCGGTCTATCGGTTCCTTCATTGCCTGCCTTTATAAAATTTACCGGAGCACAAGCCATTCATCTCGGAACTGGTGTTAGAACCGGTGGAACAGATTCTCCTATCGATGGAATGCTCGTTCGTCATGCCCGTCAATTACTTAACGAATTCCTATAAAGGAACAAAACAGAAGCTCCTTTTATGCACAAAAAAACCGCCCTCAACCTAAAAGGTCAAAGGCGGTTTTATCAACGTTCGTAAGCTACTACAGCTTTACAACGTTTTCTGCTTGTGGTCCACGGTTGCCTTGAACAACGTTAAATTCTACGCGTTGTCCTTCTTCAAGAGTTTTGAAGCCTTCGCCAGTGATTGCGGAGAAATGTACGAATACATCGTTGCCGCCTTCAACTTCGATAAAGCCGAAACCTTTTTCTGCGTTAAACCATTTAACTGTACCTTGTTGCATGTGTAAAAACCTCCAAAAAAATAATATTAATATGCGCCTGGTTTGTCTTTAAACAAAAAATTCACACATTGGAAAGGGTTTCATGACTATAATGATACCCTTTTCAATATGTGAATTCAGGTTCATATTATCGATTGATTTGAGTGTACTATACCCAGAATTAAAATGCAAGTGACGAGCTTAAATATATTTTCCCAAATTGCCCAGATCACGGCGACTTCCAATTATGCCATAGAACGGAAGTCGCCGCCCTTATTTATTTGCGATTTTTCCGGACAAAAGCAGCTGTGGCGTTACCGCCGCCTCCGCTTTTTTTCTTCCGCTTGCTCTTCACCGCATCGCCGCCGCTGCCTTCCACGCTCGGCAATTCCGCGCCTCGCTCACTACCGACCACGCCGCCCTGCGGCGTATGCCGCCGCTTCGCGCCGCCGCCACTTCCATCGCTCCGCCGCTGCCCGGCTCCACGACCATTTCCGCCTGGCCCGCCGCTATTGCGGATGGGCAGGCCCCACATATCCGTACGCGCATTGTTCCCGCGCGACGAATCTCTACCGTTGCCCGGCGACAAATCCGCCTCTTGCCCCGGCCCACGCTCCGCCGGATTTCCACCGTCGTTCACGCCAGCTCCGGCTGCGCCTTCGCCTCCACGTCCGCGCCGCTTGCCGCCGCGCCCGCTATCAGGTGCATCGATGCGCCATGGATTGGCCTGCTCGACAATGCCAACCACGCTGCGATCGACGCCGCCGCCAAATCCGCCGCGTCCGCCTTTGCCTCCGCGACCTTTGCCGCGGCCGCCCTCGGCTGCACCGCCTTGACCTTTACCTCCCGCGTTTGCACCGCGATCCGTTTTACCACGATAACCTTCGGCTGCACCGCCTTGACCTTTGCCAGCCGCGCTTGCTCCGCGCTCGTTTTTGCCACGGTAAACTTCGCTTGCGCCACCTTGACCTTTGCCAGCACCGCTCGCTCCGCGCTCGCCTCTTCCGCGGTTGCCCTCACCTGCACCGCCTTGACCTTTGCCGCCCGCACTTCCTGTGCGCTCGCCTCTGCCGCCGCGATTGCGATCACCGAAACCACCGCGTTTTTTGCCGCCGCGTTCGCCGCCGCCAAAACCACTGCTTGGTATGCCTTTATAGCCGCTGCGCGGCTTCATATCTACAAGCTCGAAATCAATCGTATGCTCCGTCATGCTCACCCGAGTAACGCGAATTTTAACTTCATCGCCAATTCGGTACACTTTGGACGTACGCTCGCCGACCAATATCATATGCTGCTCATGGAAGTTATAGTAATCATCAGACATGTCGCTCAAACGAATTAAACCTTCGACCGAATTGTCCAATTCGATAAACATGCCGAAGCTCGTTACGCTGCTAATAATGCCTTCGAACTCTTCGCCCACTTTATCGAGCATGAATTCACATTTTTTCAACTGCTCTGTGTCACGCTCTGCATCAACCGCTACACGCTCACGTTCCGAGGAATGCTGCGCAATTTCCGGCATCCTTGCCGTTAGCGACTCATGTCTTGCTTCCGTCAATTGGCCTTTGCCATCAAGCACCTCGCGAATGATACGGTGAATGACCAAGTCAGGATATCGGCGAATTGGGGATGTAAAGTGTGAATAAAACTCAGCTGCAAGGCCAAAATGCCCCAAGCTCTCCGCATCGTATTTCGCCTGCTTCATCGAACGAAGCATCACAGTGGAAATAACGGTCGCTTCCTTCGTGCCGCGAATGTCCTCAAGCAGCGTTTGCAATGCTTTTGGATGAATGGAATTGCCTTTGCCCTTCACGACATAACCGAAGTTTGCTGCAAACTGAACGAAGTTAAGCAATTTCTCTTGTGACGGATCTTCATGGATACGGTAAAGGAACGGCACACGAAGCCAGTGAAAATGCTCGGCCACCGTTTCATTCGCCACGAGCATAAATTCCTCGATGATTTGCTCCGCTACCGAACGCTCGCGCTTCACAATATCAACCGCTTTGCCGTTCTCATCCACGATAACCTTAGACTCTTGGAAATCGAAGTCAATCGCTCCGCGCTTCATTCGTTTTGAACGAAGACGCATCGCTAGATCCTCCATCAAGCCAAACATATCAAGCAAGCCGGCGTAACGCTCTTTCAACTCGGTTTGCGGCTCTTCTTCCGTTGCAGTCAATATTTTTTTCACATTCGTATAGGTCATACGCTCTTTCGTGCGAATCACACTCGTAAACACATCATGACGTACACGCTTAAGCGTCGCCGCATCAAATTCCATTTCACATGAAAGCGTCAGACGATCAACCTGCGGGTTGAGCGAGCATATGCCATTCGACAAACGATGCGGCAGCATCGGAATAACGCGATCCACCAAATATACGCTGCAGCCTCTAAGGTATGCTTCTTGATCGAGCTCTGAATTTTCTTTTACGTAATAGCCGACATCGGCAATATGTACACCTAACAAATAATTGCCGTTCTCCAGACGCTTCACATGCACCGCATCATCTAGATCCTTTGCGTCCTCGCCATCTATCGTCACGATGACCTCATCGCGCAAATCTCGTCTGCCTTGCTGCACAATCTCATCGTCTGTAATGGAATCAGGTGCCGCTTCAGCTTCTCTCATTACTTCATCAGGAAAGCCCACTGGCAGCTGATGCTTGCGAATAATCGACAGGATGTCGACACCGGGATCATTTTTATGTCCCAAAATTTCGACAATTTCCCCTTCAGCAGCAGAACGCCCTTCTGGATAGGAAACGATTTTAACGACAACCTTCTGTCCGGGGACAGCACCTTGATAGCCGCCTTTTGGAATAAAGATATCCCGATTGATCCGTTTATCATCAGGCACGACAAAAGCATAAACCTCGTGATCCTCGAACGTTCCTACGATTTGCGTAACGGCACGTTCTACAATACGGACGACCTCGCCCTCCATCCGGCCTCCATGCTCACTTCTCGAAGTGACACGAACCAGAATGATGTCTCCATTCATTGCGCTCTTCAAATCATTGGCGTGCAAATACACATCTCCATGATCCTTCTCATCCGGGATTAGAAAACCGAAGCCCTTGGCATGCGATTGCAGCTTGCCGCGCAATAAGTTCATTCGTTCCGGCACGCCGTAATGATCATTTGGCGTACGAATGATTTTGCCTTCATCCTCTAATTTGTTCAGCAGCTTAAGGAACTCCTTAAACTCCACTGCATCTACGATACCAAAATGTTTCTCAAGCTCTTGGTACGTCATCGGCTTATACGCCGTCTCTCTCATAAAATCAAGCAGTTCCTGCTCGTAATTAATCATTATTAGTTTTTCTCCTCATAAACCTGCCGTATTGCTCTAGCGCCATTTGCAGCAGGTTGATAGATTATCATATAACTTGTAGTATACACGAAATGGAAGCCCAGCATCCGTGAATATGATGAAAATACAAAAAAAGCGAGGAATATCCTCGCTTTCTGCGTGTGTGTTCGTTATTGTTTTACGAAGTAAGATACAACAAGCGCCAATATGAAGAAACCAGCTGCAAGAGCAACTGTCAAACGTTGCAAGAACAAATCCAAACCGCGCGCTTTCTGTTTTCCGAAAAGGTGCTCAGCGCCACCCGTAATCGCTCCGGACAAGCCTGCACTCTTACCTTTTTGCAACAATACGACAGCAATAAGGCCGACAGAAAATATAACAAGCACGATTTTCAATATGATATCCATTCATTCCACCTCCAGCATAGGAGCTCCGTAGAAACACATAAATCGAGTGTACCATAGATGGGCACAAATTACAATAGGACAGGCCTTATTCTCGCTGTTCACGCAAAGCCATGCTCTTTCAAATAGTTAAAATTATTTGCTGCGCTATCAAGGGAGCTTGAGCTAAATTGCTCCTGCTCTACAAACATATACTTAACGCCTGCAGGCTCAAGCTCTTTTAACAGCTCATCATAACCTACCTCGCCTTTGCCGATTTCTGCATCCTTCCGCCCTTTCAAAAAGTCTTTCAAATGCACGCAAGGAACGCGTCCCTTATATTTCTTCAAATAATCAGCCGGTTTATAACCAGCGATATAAATCCAGCCCAAATCAAACTCCATCTGCAAGAGCTCCTCTGGAACATCCGACAATATTTGATCGATAATAGGCTTCTTCTCCACCAGCTTAAATTCAAAATCATGATTATGGTAGCCGTATTGCATACCTGTTGCCTTCACCTGTTTTGCGCATTTTGTGAAAACATCAACTAAATACTGCACATTATCCTTTGTCGGAAGTTCAGGAAGCGGCGACCAAGGCGTAATAATATAAGTCACATCAAGCTCCATGGCATATTCAATTTGTCCTTCAAAATCAGACTCCATTTGCTTGGTATCGCTAAAATTCAAAGGTACATGAACGGAGGGGGCAATTAATCCGAGTCCATCCATCTTGCTTTTCAACTCTTTGGCCGGCATTTTGAAATACCCTG
Organism: Paenibacillus sp. 2TAB26; assembly: GCF_052115145.1. Taxonomy (NCBI): domain Bacteria; kingdom Bacillati; phylum Bacillota; class Bacilli; order Caryophanales; family Paenibacillaceae; genus Paenibacillus; species Paenibacillus sp. 2TAB26. The sequence goes on along the minus strand of NZ_JBFRGC010000045.1, from coordinate 35,764 downwards.
TGAATTCTACCGCTTTATAGCCGATTTTGGCTACCTTCTCCAGGGTGGACAAAAAATCGATCTCCGTTTGATCACGAAGAGAATACATTTGAATACCTATAACAGGTTTTGCCAATCAAACACACCGCCTAATCGTTGATGCTTTACCCTCTTATTATGTCCTGTATGAGCGAAAAAAAAAGAAGGATATGCCTGATGAGGCATACCCTTCTATATAAGCCGCTAAATGCGTCTTATTTTACGTGTTTCAAGTTGTAGAAAGCTGATTTGCCAGCGTATTGAGCTGTCGAACCAAGTTGGTCCTCAATGCGAAGCAATTGGTTGTATTTCGCAACGCGGTCCGTACGGGAAGGAGCGCCTGTTTTGATTTGGCCAGCGTTTGTAGCTACAGCGATGTCAGCGATTGTGCTGTCTTCGCTCTCGCCTGAACGGTGAGAGATAACTGCTGTGTAACCAGCGCGTTTAGCCATTTCGATTGCATCAAAAGTTTCAGTAAGCGTACCGATTTGGTTAACTTTTACAAGGATAGAGTTACCTACGCCTTTGTCGATACCATCGGATAGACGCTCAGTGTTCGTAACGAACAGATCGTCACCAACGAGTTGAACTTTTTTGCCAAGCTTCTCAGTAAGCAATTTCCAACCATCCCAATCGTCTTCAGAACAGCCGTCTTCGATTGTAAGGATTGGGTATTTGTCAGCCCATGAAGCAAGTAGGTCAACGAACTCAGCAGGTGTAAACGATTTGCCTTCGCCTGCAAGCACGTATTTACCGTCTTTGAAGAACTCAGTGGAAGCAACGTCCATACCTAGGAATACGTCAACGCCTGGCTTGTAGCCTGCGCGCTCGATAGCCGAGATAATTGTTGTAATTGCTTCTTCGTTTGAACCAAGGTTAGGAGCAAAGCCGCCTTCGTCGCCAACAGCTGTGTTAAGGCCTTTATCATGCAATACTGCTTTTAGGTTGTGGAAAATTTCTGCGCCGATACGAAGCGCTTCTTTGAAGCTTTCAGCACCAACAGGAAGAACCATAAATTCTTGAACGTCGATGTTGTTGTCAGCGTGCTCGCCGCCGTTGATGATGTTCATCATTGGAACTGGAAGCGTCTTAGCGTTGAATCCGCCAAGGTAAGTGTAAAGAGGTACATCAAGAGCGTCAGCAGCTGCGCGAGCTACTGCCATCGATACAGCTAGAATTGCGTTAGCGCCTAGCTTAGCTTTGTTTGGAGTACCATCAAGCTCGATCATTTTGCGGTCGATAGCTACTTGATCAAGAGCGTCAAGGCCAATGATTTCAGGAGCGATTTCAGTGTTAACATTTTCAACAGCTTTCAAAACGCCTTTACCAAGGTAACGGGATTTGTCGCCGTCACGAAGCTCAACAGCTTCGTATGCGCCAGTGGAAGCGCCGGATGGAACGATTGCACGGCCTTTGCCGCCAGACTCAAGAGAAACCTCTACTTCTACAGTTGGATTCCCGCGGGAATCAAGCACTTCACGTGCGTATACATCAACGATAATTGACATGAGAGAAAACACTCCTTTTAAAGTTTTATTTTTTGTTGATTAATGTAATGCCCGTCATTTCAGCTGGTTTAGCAAGCTCAAGCAGATCAAGAACCGTTGGTGCGATATCTGCAAGAATACCGCCGTCGCGAAGAGTCTCCCCTGCTTTCGTTACGATAAGCGGAACCGGGTTCGTTGTATGTGCCGTAAACGGACGGCCATTCTCGTCGAACACCATGTCAGCATTACCATGGTCAGCCGTGATGATGCAGACGCCGCCTTTGGCTAGTACAGCTTCCACTACTTTGCCAAGGCATTCATCCGTCGCTTCAACCGCTTTGATCGTAGGCTCCAGCATGCCGGAGTGGCCTACCATATCAGGGTTGGCGAAATTCAGAATGATTGCGTCATGCTTGTCAGATTCAATCTCGCGTACCGTGGACTCAGCTAGCTCATATGCGCTCATTTCCGGCTTGAGATCGTACGTTGCGACCTTAGGGGAGTTAATAAGCACACGAGTTTCGCCAGGAAGCTCATGATCGCGTCCGCCGCTGAAGAAAAATGTAACGTGCGGATATTTTTCTGTTTCTGCAGTACGTAATTGAGTCTTGTTGTTTTGCACGAGCACTTCGCCAAGCGTATTATCAAGGTTCTTTGGTGAATACGCAACGAATCCGCCAACGGTTTCACTGAATAGCGTCAAGCAGACGAAATACAGATTAACAGGGCGCTTCTCGCCACGGTCAAAGCCGCGGAAGTCCTCGTTCGTGAATACTTGCGACAATTGAATCGCACGGTCAGGACGGAAGTTGAAGAAAATCACTGCGTCCTCGGATTCAACAAGGCCAACTGGCTTGTTTTCACCGTCTACAATAACCGTTGGCATAACGAATTCATCATAAACCGATTTCTCGTAGGATTCAACTACCGCTTGAATCGGATCGAAATATTGAGGGCCCTCGCCATATACCATAGCGCGGTAGGATTTCTCCGTCCGCTCCCAGCGCTTGTCGCGGTCCATTGCATAGTAACGGCCTTGAACCGTCGCAATGCGGCCTACGCCAACCTCTTCGATTTTGGCTTGAAGACGCTCTAGATAGCCCTTTGCACTGTCCGGGGACACGTCGCGGCCATCAAGGAAAGCATGAATGTACACTTCTTCAAGCTCTTCCTTCTTCGCTAGATCGAGCAATGCGAACAAATGCTCAATGTGGCTATGAACGCCTCCATCCGACAGCAAGCCGTATAGATGAAGCTTTTTGCTATTTGTTTTTACATGGCGAACAGCACCGAGGATCGTCTCATTGTCGTAAAATTCACCATCGCGGATCGATTTACTAATACGAGTCAAATCCTGATAAACGATGCGGCCTGCGCCGATGTTCAAGTGGCCAACCTCGGAGTTGCCCATTTGACCTTCAGGAAGTCCAACCGCTTCGCCGCATGCTGTCAATGTCGTATGCGGATAAGTTGACCAGTAACGGTCATAGTTTGGTTTGTTTGCTTGTGCAACCGCGTTGCCCGTTACATCATCGCGCAAACCGAAGCCGTCGAGAATAATAAGCGCTACAGGTTTCGGAGCAGCCATATTACTTGGCCCCCTCGACCAGTGCGATGTAGGATGCAGGCTCCAAGCTCGCTCCCCCAACAAGTGCACCGTCAATATCAGCTTGACCCATGTACTCAGCTACGTTATTAGGCTTCACGCTGCCGCCGTATTGAATGCGAACCGCATCAGCAGTCGCTTGATCATAAAGACCAGCAACAACGCTGCGGATATAACCGATAACATCTTGTGCATCCTCGGAAGTAGAAGATTTGCCAGTACCGATAGCCCAGATTGGCTCATAAGCGATAACAACTTCAGCTGCTTGTGCTGCAGATAGGCCAACAAAAGCCGCTTCCGTTTGCACTTTGCATACTTCTTTTGTTTGTCCAGCTTCGCGCTCTTCCAGCTTCTCGCCTACACAAACGATAGGAAGCAAGCCATTTTTGAAGGAAGCATGAACCTTCTTGTTTACGATCTCATCTGATTCCGCGAAATAAGCGCGGCGCTCGGAGTGACCGATAATTACGTATTTCACACCAAGATCCTTCAGCATAACGCCGCTGATTTCACCTGTGAATGCACCGTTGTCTTCAAAATGTACGTTTTGTGCTCCAATAGCAATCGACGTACCTTTTGCAGCTTCAACAAGTGCCGGAAGTGTTGTGTATGGCGCGCAGATCACGCTCTCTACACCTGCAACTTCAGCTTTACCTTTAATTTCGGAGAAAAATGTTACAGCCTCGGATACCGTTTTAAACATTTTCCAGTTACCTGCAATAATCGGTGTTCTGTTGCTCATGCGTAATCCTCCTCAAATCTATATAGTTGGGTAAATGTATTATTTATCGTTAAGAGCAACTACGCCTGGAAGCACTTTGCCTTCCATAAACTCTAGGGAAGCGCCGCCGCCTGTCGAGATGAAGTCCATTTTGTCAGCTAGGTGGAATTTCTCAGCTGCTGCTGCGGAATCGCCGCCGCCAATTACAGTATAGCCAGCTGTTTCTGCGCAAGCGCGAGCAACGGCTTGTGTACCATGGGAGAATGGCTCGATTTCGAATACACCCATAGGTCCGTTCCATACAACCAGCTTGGAGTTTTTGATCACATCAGCATAAAGTTCACGTGTTTTAGGACCGATGTCGATACCTTCCCAATCAGCAGGGATGCTGTCAACGTCAACGATTTGCGTGTTAGCGTTAGCGCTGAAATCGTCAGTTACAACGATATCAACTGGGATCAAGAAGTTTTTGCCTAGTTTTTTCGCTTTTTCCATGAACTCGAGAGCCAAATCAAGCTTGCTGTTGTCTACAAGCGATTTGCCGATTTCATGACCTTGTGCTTTGAAGAATGTATAAGACAAGCCGCCGCCAATGATGACATTGTCAGCAATTTCAAGCATTTTATCGATTACAGCGATTTTGTCTTTAACTTTCGAACCGCCAACGATTGCTGTGAAAGGACGCTCTGGGTTGTTAAGCGCTTTGCCTAGTACTTCAAGCTCTCTCTCCATAAGAAGGCCTGATACAGCTGGCAAAATGTGTGCAATGCCTTCTGTCGAAGCGTGAGCGCGGTGAGCAGCGCCGAATGCATCGTTTACGAACAGGTCAGCAAGTTTTGCAAAAGCTTTCGCTAGTTCTGGATCGTTTTTCTCTTCGCCTTCATAGAAACGTACGTTTTCAAGCAATAGCACATCACCGTTGTTTAGTGCAGCAACTTGTGCTTCGACAGCTTCACCGATAGCTTCGTTCGCTTTCGTTACTTGCTTGCCTAGCAGCTCAGATAGACGTGCTGCGGAAGCTGTGTGGCGAAGCTCTTCTACTACTTGACCGTTTGGACGTCCAAGATGGCTTGCAAGAATAACTTTTGCGCCTTTTTCGATCAAAAAGTTGATTGTAGGAAGCGTTTCACGAATACGTTTGTCATCCGTAATTTTTCCATCTTCAAGCGGCACGTTAAAATCAACGCGAACAAATACTCGTTTACCAGCTAGTTCTGCAACATCACGTACACTTTTCTTATTCATCTATGAAGCCTCCCGAAAATGTGTTATGGAAAGGTATAACGGTAGAATACAAAAAAAAGAAGGGCGTTCCTTCAAAGAAGAAACGCCCCCATGACTTACGACTCTAGAAGCCGCAAATCAAAAACCTTAGCTCCGCATGCGCGGTATGCTGCGGTCTTTAGTCCGTCTTCTTTGCTTACAGACCTTTGCTAGCAATGTAAGCAGCAAGATCAACTACGCGGTTAGAGTAGCCCCACTCGTTGTCGTACCATGAAATAACTTTAACCATGTTGCCTTCAACAACCATAGTCGAAAGACCATCAATTGTAGAAGAAGCAGGATCAGTGTTGTAGTCGCTAGATACAAGCGGCAATTCGTTGTAGTTCATGATGCCTTTAAGAGCGCCTTCTGAAGCTTCTTTGAATGCAGCGTTAACTTCTTCAACAGTTACATTAACTTTAAGCTCAGCAACAAGGTCAGTTACGGAAACGTTAGGCGTAGGAACACGCATAGCCATACCGTTCAATTTACCTTTAAGCTCTGGAAGAACTAGTGAAACAGCTTTCGCTGCGCCAGTTGAAGAAGGAATGATGTTCTCAGCAGCTGCGCGAGCACGACGCAAGTCTTTGTGAGGAACGTCAAGAACGGATTGGTCATTTGTGTATGAGTGAATTGTAGTCATCATACCTTTAACGATTCCGAATTTGTCGTTCAATACTTTTGCGAAAGGAGCAAGGCAGTTCGTTGTGCAAGAAGCGTTGGAAATAATGGTGTGTGCCGCAGCGTCGTATTTATCTTCGTTAACGCCGATAACCACTGTAATATCTTCGTTCGTTGCAGGTGCGGAGATGATAACTTTTTTAGCGCCGCCTTGCAAGTGAAGCTCAGCTTTTTCTTTCGCTGTGAAAATACCAGTTGATTCAACTACGATTTCAACGCCTACCGAACTCCAAGGAAGGTCTGCAGGGTTGCGCTCTGCGAATACTTTGATTTCGCGGCCATTTACGATAAGCGCGCCTTCTTTAGCTTCTACAGTACCGTCAAGTTGACCGTGTGTTGTATCGTATTTCAGAAGATGTGCCAGTGTTGCAGTATCCGTAAGATCATTTACTGCCACGATTTGAACATCAGGGTTGTTCAGTGCTGCGCGGAATACGTTACGGCCGATGCGACCAAAACCATTAATACCAACTTTAACCATTTTTGTTTCCTCCTAAGCGTTTTTAAAAGATTTATGAATATATTTCAAGACATTTTGCAGGTATGCCTTAACAGCAATTTGCAAATTGTCATGATTCCTTATTGCCTTCTTCTTGACTGTGCTTCTCTTGATCGATCAAAGCTACGATTTCAAGTGCCGCTGCTTCATCCGTTACGAGTACATCATTGTGTCCAAAGCGCATCACTGCCGCTATAGCCTCGCCTTTGCTCTTGCCGCCAGCAACACCTATAACAACTTCAGTTTTAACAATATCCTCGAGCCGTAACCCCACCGTTTGCATTTTGTGCACGACAGCGCCTTTTCGGTCAAAATAAAACCCGAACGACTCCGCCAAAGCACCCTCAGCTTCCATAGCATCAATAACTTCACGCTCTAGCCGCCTGCGTCTTGCCATAACCATAGCATCTCCGATACCATGTACAACGATGCGAGCACTGCGGATGACATCCACAATTTCTCGAATGTTCGGCTCCTGCATAATAGATGCAAAAGCTTCCTCTCCCAGATGATCCGGCACATGTAGAAGTCTATACTGCGCTCCTGTACGCTTAGCCATCATGGAAGCAATCGTATTCGCTTGGTAATCCAAGCTCTCCCCTAGACCGCCTCTAGCCGGTACGAACAAGTTCGTATTCAGCTGAGAAGAACTAATCAGTTGATTCGACAGCTGTGCAATCGTCGTTCCGCCTGTTACAGCTACAACGTCGTTAGGCTGCATTACCTTGATAAGCACCTGACATCCCGCACGTCCAAGCTCTCGCTTTGTTTGGGCAGAGACTTCCGAATCGCCAGCAACTATAATGACCTGCGATAGGCCGTAGTGGCTGCGAATCGTTTCCTCCAGTTCGGATAGTCCGAACATTGTCTTGTAGAATGGCTCAAGCTGCTCTAATAGAAGCTTGCCTGAATCGCTAATCCGCATGCCTCCCGAATGAATCTCGAGCAACCCCTGCGTCTTTAGAAAATCGGTCTCTGCCCGAAGCATACGCTCCGTCATCGATAATACAGAAGCCAACGTTCGACGTCCGATTAAATCCGATACCATTACTTGATGCAAAATCGAATATCGTTTCTTCATGACCTCTAGCAGATCAGGCACAAGCTGCTGCTGCAGTTCAATGATCTGACGCATTTCTCATCCTTCACTCCATCGGCCTATAGCGTATTCGGTTCAAAATACGTTGGACTCAATATGTCCCGCGGTATCATTTCAAGTCCCACCTTTAGTTTATCGGAAATAACCGATTGTAGCAATAGCCGATTATCAATTGGAAACGGTTTCCGACGCATTTTTAACAAATTTAATTTTTGAACATCGCTTGCTTTAAAATCTTTAATATCATATAATCATTTTTGCGACTATTTTCTTACAGAAGCAGATAGCAGCAACAGCAGCTTTTCCTTATGCGCCCGTGGTCCAATGGATATGACGCAGCCCTCCGAAGGCTGAGATCTAGGTTCGATTCCTTGCGGGCGCGCCATTACTTTTTATTATCGCAAGTTCAAACTCTATATTGATACACACGAACCGTTCCTATACGCTGGAACGTTTTTTTTATTTTAAGCAACACCCAAGTGATTAATCTCCCGCTACAACATCCAACCTATGCCTCATGGAAAACACTCCAAATTGCGCTTGTATATTTCATCCAATCCACTTCAAACCCATTTTTTTCGTATACGCAGCAAGGGAATTACAGACCTGTTTGACTATCTTTGACTTTTGACTTTTCATCCGTTATTATGAGAATACGATTTAACCATTCATTGTTTTTTAGGAGGGGGCTTACGTTGGATATGAATTTCGTTCCTATGGTTATTGAGCAAAACAATCGGGGTGAGCGTGCGTATGACATTTACTCTCGCCTACTGAAAGATCGCATTATTTTTCTAGGATCAGGTGTAAACGACGTGGTGGCAAACTCCATCATCGCTCAATTGTTATTCCTGGCGGCAGACGACCCTGAGAAGGACATTTCTCTTTATATTAACAGCCCGGGCGGCTCAATTACGGCAGGCATGGCTATTTACGATACGATGCAATATATTAAACCTGATGTATCTACGATTTGTGTAGGTATGGCTGCTTCTATGGGTGCTTTCTTGCTTACTGCAGGTGCAATTGGCAAACGTTATGCGCTTCCGAACAGCGAAGTCATGATCCATCAGCCACTTGGCGGTGCAGAAGGCCAAGCAAGCGATATCGCCATTCGTGCGAAACGCATTATCGGCATGCGCGACAAGCTGAACGGTATTTTGGCAGAGCGCAGTGGACAATCGCTTGAACGTATCGAGAAAGATACAGACCGCGATTACTTCATGAGTGCAGCAGAAGCCAAAGAATATGGCTTGGTTGATAAAGTAATTGAGAAACTCGCATAATTCATTCCGCTAGGTCATAGGTTTGAACGCAAAAAAGAGCAAGTTCGGATTCATCCGAGCCTGCTCTTTTTTTTAGTGCAAACACATTCGTAAGATTATTGTACATTCCATATAAAAAAAGAGCTGCCGCCGCAAGCTCATAATGAACCTGCGTGACTTCTCTCCTTCTTCATTATTGGTTCTCCAGCTCTTCTTTGCTTACCAAAGCGACTAAAGCGTTTACAGCCTGTTCTGCGTCCGAACCCTCGGCACTAATGGATACTTCAGTGCCAGAACTGATAGCCAAACTCATAATACCCATTATGGATTTAGCATTTACTTTTTTGTCGTCTTTCTCTACAAATACTTCGGAGGAAAATTTGTTCGCTTCTTGTACGAATAATGCTGCTGGTCTTGCATGTAGTCCAGTCTTAAGACGAACAACAACCGGAAGCCTTGTCATGGAAACCATACCCCCTATATTTTTCTCAATCATTAGCATGCGGCAAAAGCTTATACGGCTCTGTTTGCCGTCTTCTGGCTGCAAAAGCTCGTTTCCGGACAAAGATAAGATGTGTAAGTATCAATGCTGCTTATTCTTATCTTTAAAAATTGCGTCATTTTAAATTATTATATCATTATACCAGCTGATGCACTAGGATAAAAGTTCAGACACCGCGGATTTTTTCCGCAAGTGCGTCGATTTTGCGCAAACGATGGTTTACGCCCGACTTACTGACCTTTCCTCCGAGCATTTCGCCGACCTCAGTCAAATTCATATCCGGATGCTGAAGCCTTATCTCAGCTACTTCCTTCAGCTTATCAGGCAAGCTATCCAGTCCTACTTCACGTTGAAGCAGCTTAATGTTCTCGATCTGACGAACAGCTGCACCGATCGTTTTATTTAGATTGGCCGTTTCGCAGTTTACGATCCGGTTTACTGAATTGCGCATGTCGCGCATGATTCGAACATCTTCAAACTTGAACAGAGCTTGGTGCGCACCAATAATATTGAGGAGCTCAATTATTTTCTCGCCCTCTTTGATGTAGAAGATAAATCCCTTTTTTCGCTCAATGCATCTCGCGTTAAGATCAAATTTGTTCGCAAGGTCAACTAACGACTCACAATGCTCTTGGTACATCGAAGAGATTTCCAAATGATAAGATGAACCTTCTGGATTGTTAACCGATCCGCCAGCAAGAAACGCACCCCGTAGATAGGAGCGTTTGCAGCAAGGCTTGCGAATGATTTCCTTATCGATGCCTAAATTGAACATAAAACCTTCCGATACAATTTTGAGCTCGCTTAATATTTCCTGAACTCTAGCCGGTATACGGACAATATACACGTTGTTTTTTTTCAATCTCATCTTTTTACGGACAAGCAGTTCTACATGCACATCATAATGTTTTTTGAGCAGGGAATAAATCCTTCTGGCAATCGCGGCATTTTCCGTTGAGATGTCCAAAACGACTTTGCGGCTAGATACGCTAACCGAACCATTCATCCGTATGAGTGCAGATAGCTCCGCTATCTCACAGCAGCTGTCCGCTTCAATTAATGTCAGCTCTTTCTTTGTTTGGGCCGCAAATGACATTGTGTATCACCTCTTTCGTAACATCCAGTTCTCTACCAGCTTATAAATATGATGGCTTAAGCGTTCGGCATCATGCCGAAGAAAAGTGCGAAACAATACTAGCCGATCCGCAATGACTTCATAACCCTTTTGCGTAACTGCATCTAAATCCAAATGGACGGCCTTTGCGCCAAGCTCAGCATATCTGCTTTCGATTTGCGGCGGAATTTCGCCGTCATTTACAATGACATAATCGAATAGATGTTGACCGATATGAGCATGAATGGCATCAAGGTGATCGCCTACCGAATAATTATCAGTTTCCCCAGGCTGGGTCATAACATTACATACAAATAATTTTACGGCTTCTGATTCCACGATGGCAGTTGCCAGTTTAGGAACTAGCAAGTTTGGAATAATACTTGTATATAAGCTGCCCGGTCCAATCAATATAGCATCGGCCTGTTCAATGGCCTCGACTGCCTCTCGCAGCGGTTCGACATCGGCTGGTTCCAAAAACACTCGTTTAATGACCTTGCCAGCTTTCGGAATCATGGATTCCCCTGTGACAATGCTGCCATCAGCCATTTCCGCTTTAAGTACGATAGCCTGATTCGCTGCGGGCAGAACCCGTCCTCGAACCGCTAACACACGGCTCAGCTCACGAATCCCAGTTACAAAGTCGCCGGATATATCGGTCATTGCTGCCAGCATAAGATTGCCAAGGCTGTGGCCTGCAAGTCCCGGTACCGTTTTGAAACGATACTGAAGAACCTCAGTCAGCAGCGGCTCAGCATCCGCTAATGCCATAAGTACGTTCCGAATGTCACCCGGAGGCGGAATTTGCAGCTCATTGCGTAAAATGCCTGAGCTCCCGCCATCATCGGCAACCGTAACAATCGCGGTAATATCGAGCGGCTTCTCCTTAAGACCTCGCAGCATAACAGAGAGACCTGTACCGCCGCCAATTACGACGATTTTAGGCCGTCTCATTATCTTGTGTCTACTTTGCATTTTCTCACCTCGTCAATGCTTGTCACGTTCGGCATCGCGATGGCTGACACGCACACGTTCCGTATCACTGCTGCCGAGCATGCGTCCCAAATATTCTGCTATAGCAACGGAACGATGCTTACCGCCAGTACAGCCAATACCGATAACAACCTGACTTTTCCCTTCCTTACGATAAAGCGGAATAAGGAATTGCAACATATCCAGCAGCTTCGTTAGAAATTGCTGAGTTTCAGGCCATTTCATAACGTATTCATATACATCGGGATTTTGACCGGTATTTGGGCGCAGATGCTCGACATAATGCGGATTAGGCAAGAAACGAACATCATAGATCAAATCCGCATCGATAGGAATGCCATATTTAAAGCCAAAGGAAGTTACATTTATCGACAAGCTGTTTTGCTCTAGGTGTGTAAAATGAGAAATAATACGTTCCTTCAATTGTGCTGGTTTCAAAATACTCGTATCAATAACCTGTGATGCCCAGCCCTTTAAATCTTCAAGCAGGCGACGTTCGTTGCGAATGCCCTCAAGCGGCATGCCCTCAGGCGCCAGCGGATGACGACGTCGGCTTTCCTTATAGCGCTGAACCAAGACAGAATCAGTTGCATCCAAAAATAAGATTTCACAGCTAATCGTATAATGCTCCTTGATATAGGCCAACGACTCCGAAAGCGCCGTGAAAAATTCACGCCCGCGCAAATCGATAACAAGCGCAACGTTGCCGATTTTACCGTTCGACTGATCGATCAACTCTGCAAATTTAGGAATAAGAACGGGCGGCAGATTATCTACGCAGAAGAAACCGAGATCCTCCAGGCTTTGGACAGCAATGGTCTTGCCCGCGCCAGACATCCCGGTTATTATGACAAGCTTTGCTACTGCTGCTGTCGTTTCCATGAATAAACCTCCTAAAGACTTTGCGAATGCAAAGTCACTTCGTAAGGATACACTTAGACTTTGCGAATGCAAAGTCACTTCGTAAGGATATGCTTAAGGTTTGCTAGGGCAAACCTACTTCGTAAGGATACGCATAAGGTTTGCGAACGCAAACCTACTTCGTAAGAATAGGTTAAGACTTTGCAGATGCAAAGTCTCTTCGTCATTTACAACTATGAAATTAACCTCTTAGAATAAGGCCAGCTGCGCCTACAACGCCAGCGTTGTTGCCTAGTGTTGCCGCTACGATTTGCACATTTTCTTTCGCTTGATCCTGTGTATACTTGTCGAATACTTCACGAATTTGCTCGAATAAAAATTCTCCAGCCTTCGAAACGCCGCCGCCAATGATGAAATATTGCGGATTCAATACAATAGCGATCATCGCCATTGATTTACCCAAATAATAAGCAGCACGGTTTACGATGCGAGTTGCTACTTCGTCTCCTGCTTTAGCCGCATCAAGAACATCCTTCGCCATAATATCCTCAACAAGTGAAAGCGATGTACGATCGCCGCGTTCAACCGCATCCTTTGCCATACGGATAATACCTGTTGCAGAGGATACCGTTTCCAAGCAGCCAATTTTGCCGCAGCCGCATACAATAGCTTCAAGATCAGGCACGATAGCCATATGACCAAGCTCGCCAGCCATACCCATAGAGCCTTCAACGATTTTACCATCTATAATAATGCCGCCGCCTACGCCTGTGCCGAGCGTGTAGCATACGCAGTGCGCGATGCCTTTGCCCGCTCCGCCCCAAGCTTCGCCTAGTGCAGCAACATTCGCATCATTATTAACTTTAACTGTCTTATTCAGCTCTTGCTCCAAATAAGCCTTAAGATTGACGTTCTCGATTTTTAAGTTTGGTGCAAATTTCACAATTCCGTTTGGAATATCTAAGAAACCAGCAATACCAACGCCTACCCCGTCAACTTGCTCCCAATCATAGTCCGATTCCACTACGATTTGTTGTGCATATTTCGCAATATTTTGAAGGATAGTGTCCGTTCCTTTACTCGCCTCCGTCGGCCCCTCGTACGTCTGGAGCAATTGCCCATCCGAATTACAAATACCTACTTTAATAGCAGTTCCGCCGACATCGACTCCAACGTAAATCTTCTCAGACATCACTAGTCCACCTCATCAATATGTTAATCTTCTCTTGTAACACTATAAGCGACCTTCATCCTCTGGTCAAGATAGAGGAATACTGGCAAATCAACCATTCTGGGCTTGGAAAAAACGCCTTCAGCATTTAATGAAAAAGCTATACCTTCAAGCATGTCGCTCTGCTGGTATAGCCCCTTCTTTATCTTATGTTGCAACTCGTCAAGTATTAAAGCGATTTGCTCCAGTCATGCGTAATTGCACCCTCCAAATATCTTTCACAATCCAGTGCAGCCATACAACCGCTGCCTGCTGCTGTAATTGCTTGACGATATTTGCTGTCTTGAACATCTCCACAAGCGAACACGCCCGGTACATTCGTTTCAGATGTACCTGGTTTTACAACAATGTAACCATGATCGTCTGTATCGATTTGACCTGCTAGGAATTTCGTGTTTGGCGTATGGCCGATAGCGATAAAGATTCCGTCTGTCTCAATAACATCCTCTTCACCTGTCTCGTTGTCACGAACTTTAAGTCCAGTAACACCCATGCCAGTTGCTACAACCTCAACCGGTGTGCGGTTTAAGCTCCAGCTGATTTTCTCGTTCTCACGAGCGCGATCCTGCATGATTTTTGATGCGCGAAGCTCATCACGACGGTTAACAAGCTCTACGTTTGAAGCAAAACGAGTAAGGAAGTTTGCTTCCTCCATCGCAGAGTCGCCGCCGCCCACTACGATAATTTTTTTACCGCGGAAGAAGAAGCCATCGCAAGTTGCGCAAGTGCTTACGCCTCGGCCAACGTTTTCTTTCTCGCCTGGAATGCCGAGGTATCTAGCCGATGCACCAGTAGAAATAATGATGCTCTCCCCAACAAGCTCGCCATGGCCTTCCACTTGAAGCTTGAATGGACGCTCTGACATATCCACGCTATTAACCCAACCCGTAATAAACTTAGCGCCAAAGCGCTCCGCTTGCTTACGCATGTTTTCCATCAGCTCAGGACCCATAATCCCTTCCGGGAAACCAGGGAAATTCTCAACCTCTGTTGTTGTCGTCAATTGACCGCCCGGTTCTGGACCTTCAATAATGAGTGGGCTCATGTTAGCGCGAGCCAAATAAATAGCTGCTGTAAGCCCCGCAGGACCAGTACCGATAATAATTGATTTGTACATAAGCTTCACCTCGTAAAAGTTTATTCGTCCTGTAATTCTTGCGTAAAGAAGACGGAACTCATCGACTTCATCTTTTCTTTGATGCCGCAAACTTCATCAATAATCTTGACGTTCTTGCTGACTGTCGCAATAGATGTACCGTATCTGGTGGAAACCTCGTGATAGGAGATAGCACGACGATGCATTTTTGCAGTTAAATATTCTAATGCGGCCGCCCAGCTCTCCGGCTTCGTAAGCTTCGGAGCATCTGGATATACTCGCGTCAAAAATTCCACCCATAAGGTCATCAAATCATGCTGCTGAACCAAATCATACTGCTTGCTCATGCGATCAAGAGCGATATCTGCAACAGCCTGCCATTTATCTTCCCATACAGGCAGACTTGAAGGGACCCTGTTCGGCTCAATGACCGTTTCTTTGCCTTCCAGCACCACATGTAAAGGCTCTTGTACGCCCATCGTTCGGAGTACAAAGATGGCAATCCGTTTTAAATAATCATCCTCTTCCTTCTCGAGCAAAAATGTCTGAAGAACATCCTTCACTTCGCTGTCGGCGATCATCCCTAGAGCCTGAATAACCTGCAGCTTCGTGTCCTGATCACCATGACGCAGCGCCCAGAAGAACGACGAACGTACTAGCGGATCGCGCTTAAGATGATCGGGAATGCCATCGGAAGATTTCTCCCATAGCTTAAACTGCTCTTCAAACGGCAAATGATAGTGATAGCTGATGGCAGCCGTCTGCTGCCCGCTTCGTACCAGCTCAAGCTGCTCCATATAATAAAGAGGAATGCTTGATTTTGGATCGAGCTTGATTGTCTGCTTCCATAGGCGCTCTGCTTCCTGCAAACGTCCGATATTGCAAGCTGCAACAGCCGCGTAATGATACAGGCTTGGATCCTGAGTGAGCTCTGAGTCTTTGAGAAGTCTGGTGAAATGCTTATAAGCAGCACCATGCTCTCCTAAGATGCCCATTGTTGTTGCCAGTTTAAACACATGCTCTTGATGGAACGGTACCGTCTTCGCAAGCAGCTCAACAAGCGGCTTCAAGCTTTTTTCATCGTTCTTGTGCTGATAAAAAATAGCAAGGTTGCACAGCGCATGCAGGTTGCCCGCTTCAAGATCAAGCACTTCATGGATCGTATCCATCGCTTTATCGAACATGCCCATATAGTAGTAGGCCAATGCCAAATTATTTCGAGCAGCTAAAAAATCTGGCTGTCCTTCGATAATTTTCTCCAAAATGCGCACAGCCTCAGTGAATTTACCTTCCTCCAGCAGCGTGCGCGCCAAATCATGCTCGACCATGCCTTCACGAGACTTAATGTTGGTTAGACGAGTAGGACGCTCCAGTTCAAAATGCAGTAGATCCATCATATCTTCCGCTTCATCCAGAAACTGTCCTTCGGAGTCCTCTTCCAAATATCGAATAAGCGAGCCTTCGGCTGCTTCATATTGTTCTAAATTAGCAAAATTGTTCGCCATATAGAAATGGCACTCCGTCATCGTCGGATCAAGCTCATCTACAATCCAACCGAGGATTTTATTCGATTCCTCATAGTTGCCCATTTCAGAAAGAATGCCGGCCATATTACAATGGTTTACCGGATTCTCCGGCTCGTATTCGACGGCGCGACGAAAATATTTAAGTGCCTTGTCATAATGGAGCCGATCAAGCGATCGAACCGCACGTTCGAAAAAAAACGTAGCGTCCCATTGAACCGGTATGACTTTCGTCTGTTGATCTACGGCAACTCGTTTCTTTTCTTTCACCCGCAAGGCACCTCCCGTTACTTCCGATTTTATACGATTATACCATAGCAATACCCCTGAGAACATGAAAGAATATGTGGGAAAATCGCGGATGGCAAATACACCACCCGCGATTTCCCGCGGCATTACTATTCATTTCGTTAGTTCTGCATTCCATTTGAACGTTTAGACACCATTGCTTTTGAACAATGTGCTAATAGAGCCGCCCTCCAAAATAATGCGTGTTGCTTCTGCAAGCAACGGCGCAACGGAAAGCACCTTGAAGCGTTCAGGAGTCGATTCCGGCAAGCTGATTGAGTCTGTTACGATGACTTCTCTAATATTGGGATGATCCAAACGCTCAATGGCAGAGCCGGAGAATAACGGATGCGTTGCGCATACAAATACATCCTCAGCGCCGCGCTCCTTCAAGCTTTCCACAACGTTAACAATCGTAGATCCCGTATCGATGAGATCCTCGATAATAATCGGAGTTTGACCTTCGACATCACCGATAACATGTGTGATAACTGATTCATTATGCGCAGGGCGTTTCTTGATCATAATCGCAAACGATGTATCCAAGTAGTTCGCTAGCTTCTCAGCAGTTGAAGCACGTCCTGCATCCGGCGATACAACAACCGGGTTCTTGATGTTTTTCGACTTCAAATAATCGCTGATTAAATCTAGCGCAGTCATATGATCGACTGGAATGTTGAAGAAGCCTTGAATAGCTGGAGCATGTAGGTCGATTGTAATCACTCGGTTCGCTCCTACTGTCGTGAGCACATCCGCCAGCATTTTCGCTGAAATCGGCTCCCGAGGTGCTGCTTTGCGCTCCTGACGCGCATAACCGTAATAAGGCATGATGATGTTGACCGTTCTTGCGGAAGCACGCTTCGCCGCATCAATCATAACAAGCAATTCGACAAAATGCTCGTTGATTGGATGTGAGAATGATTGTACGAGAAATACATCGCAATTCCGAATCGTTTCCTCGTAATGCACGTAAATCTCTCCGCTTTTAAAACGGGACATCTTGATCGCACCTAGCGTCAGACCAAGCTCTGCACTAATTTTCTGAGCCAATACCGGATTAGACGAACCCGAAAAAATACGCACCTTGTCGCTTAACATGATACCCTCCTGAGCGTTAAAACCAATTAATTTGACGGAACAAGTACTCGTCTTTGCCGGATCATTCGACAAAGCTTATTTGATCATCTATATTATACATGGAATTTACGATATTTCAAAAATCAATCATCACTAATTTTCGACAATTAAATGTCGCAAGCTGCTTAAAGCCAACTTCTTTGAGCAAATCGTACGCTTGATCCAAATATTGGCCTAGTCTTTCAGGCTGGTGAGCATCCGAACCAACCGTCAGCGGAATACCTAGTTCCAGTGCATATTCCAGCATTCTACGGCTCGGAAACATCTCTGCTGCAGGTGTGCGAAGGCCCGATGCGTTGAGCTCAATCGCAAGTCCATGCTTCTTGACTGCCTCTAGTGCAGCGTTCTCCAAATGGGTAACATTTTCCTCCGGCTGAAAGCCAAAACGCTTGATGACATCAATATGTCCAATGTAGTCATAGAACCCGCTTGCGGCTGCTTTGCCCACGGCTGCGTAGTACTGTTCGTATACAGCCATACGATTGCGGCCTTCCCAGCCTCCCGTTTGCCGGAAATCGGTAATGTCCCACTCCTCAAGAAAATGAACAGAGCCAATCACATAGTCCCAAGGGTACGCGTTCACGATCGCAGCGATCTGCTCCTCGCTGCCCTCGATATAATCGCCTTCAAGCCCAACACGTATGTCGATTTGTCCCTTATACTTTTCCTTAAGCGCAAGGCATTCCTCCACATAACGCGGAAGCTCATCCATCGGCATAGCCATTTCCGGATAATAAGTCGCAGGGTCAACATGGAGCAGAGGCATATGATCGGAAAGGCCGAGCTGCACGAGTCCGATCTCTATGCCCTTCTTTACATATTCCTCTAGCTCTCCGACGGCATGACCACAGCGAGCATGATGCGTATGGTAATCGATAAACATGTGCGTACCGGCCTTTCTGCTGTCATTTATCATTCAGCTTCCATTATCTCATTTTATTTGTTGTTGGCTTGCCGTGACGATTGTTAATTTCACTGATTACATCATCTAGCGGCAATCCACGTTCACGAAGCAATACCATCAGGTGAAAAATAAGATCGCCAACCTCGCTGCGAAGCTCGTCGTTATCTTTATTCTTCGCTGCTATGATCACCTCGGATGCTTCTTCGCCTACTTTTTTCAAAATCTTATCTACACCTTTATCGAACAGGTATGAGGTGTAAGAGCCTTCAGGGCGCTCTGCGTAACGCTCGGCAATCACGCTCTCTAGTTGTCCAAGCGTAGCAAAGCGGTCTGCAGCGGATTGTCCAGCCTCTGAAGAAGCATCTGTGTTCCCAGCTACTTCAACCGAATTAAAGAAGCAGCTATAGCGCCCTGTGTGGCAAGCTGGACCTTTTTGCTCCACCTTAACGAGCAATGTATCACCGTCGCAATCATAAGCCAAAGAGACGATGCGCTGCGTATTGCCGCTTGTCGCTCCTTTGTTCCAAAGCTCATTACGCGATCGGCTCCAATACCAAGTCACGCCGGATTCAACGGATAGCTGAAGTGATTCCTTATTCATATAAGCCATCATAAGCACTTCTTTGCTTTGCACATCTTGAACAATAGCTGGTACTAGCCCCGCATTGTCCCATTTAATTTTTGAGATAAGTTCATTATGATTGTTTTCCGTCATCGTACCTCTACTCCCTTCAAGCGCAAGTCGTCCTTCACTTCACGAATCGTCATTTCTTTATAGTGAAAAATCGTCGCAGCTAGAGCCGCATCCGCATGTGCCATTTGGAATACATCGTTAAAATGCTCGACTCTACCCGCTCCGCCCGAAGCAATGACAGGAATGCCTAGCGAATCTGACACCGCCTGCGTGAGCTTGATGTCGAAGCCGTCTTTGGTGCCATCGGCATCCATGCTAGTCAGCAAAATTTCACCTGCGCCTAGCTTCTCCACTTCACGTGCCCATTCGAGCGCCTTAATGCCAGTCGTTTTGCGTCCGCCGTGCGTGTAAACTTCCCATTCGCCCCACTCAGCATTAAACTTCGCATCAATCGCCACCACGATGCACTGTGATCCAAACTTGCGTGACCCCTCTTGAATGAGTGCCTTGTTTAAAACCGCAGCTGTATTTATGCCGATTTTGTCCGCGCCGGCGCGCAGCAGCCGCTTCATATCATCGACATGAGATATGCCGCCGCCTACCGTAAACGGAATCGTAATTTCCCCAGCGGTCCGCTTGACCACTTCAATCATCGTCGCACGCCCTTCAACGGAAGCCGATATATCTAGAAATACAAGCTCATCTGCGCCCTCTTGGTCATAAGTGGCCGCCAGCTCGACTGGGTCGCCCGCATCGCGCAGGTTCACAAAATTAACACCCTTCACAACGCGGCCATCCTTCACGTCAAGACAAGGAATGATACGTTTCGCCAGCATATTGCACTCTCCTTTATGCCCGTAGTCGAGCTTAATTGTCTATCCGGTAACACTCGGCATTACTTAGGATTACTTGGAATCACTTTGATAAAACTGCTTGGATTAAGGAAGAAGCATCCTTACCAAGCAGCGTAGACTCATTTGTAAGTATGGAAGAAATAGCACGGTCATTATTAAATGGAATGCATTCATTCAGCAATGTTGGCAAGATTGAGCAGCCTGTGCTTGGCTTGATCGATCATTATCCAAGCACACAAGTACTGCTCACACACACATGCAAACAGGTAAACAGTATACAGGCACTATGCAATTCTCACACAGGCTTATCATCGCAATAGCCTGTGGGGCAAGCTTAAGCTTTAAGTCTTAAACGATTTAATTTGTTTAAGTAGTTAACTTGCTTGAATATCTATTGAAGCTTGTTATGCTTCGTTAATTTTAGTTAGTGCAAGAAAGTTGCCCAGCAGCTGCATGCCAAGCTCTCCGCTTTTTTCGGGGTGAAATTGCATGCCATATACGTTTCCGCGACCAACAATTGCTGTTACCTGCTGATAATAGTCTGTTGTTGCGAGCAGGTCGGAACTTACCTCCGGCTTCGCATGGAACGAGTGTACGAAATAAACATGCCCTTCGGTCAACCCATTAAATAGAGGCGATTGCTCTTGAAGGAAATTCAGCTTGTTCCAACCCATATGCGGAATCTTGTAATCACCTGTAAAACGGCTAACTTTGCCGGGAAGAAGATTTAATCCCTCATTCGTTCCATATTCGTCACTTTCGGTGAAGAGAAGCTGCATGCCAAGGCAAATGCCGAGCAGCGGCTTACCAGARGCTGCATACGCTTTAGTCACTTCATCCATCTTCGTTTCCCGCAGGTTTTGCATAGCATCGCCAAACGCACCAACGCCAGGAAGAATCGCTCCGTCTGAAGCTGCAATCTTCTCGGGATCGTCTGTTATAACCGCCTCGTATCCAAGACGCTCAACCGCTTTGCTTACGCTGTGGAGGTTGCCCATCCCATAATCAATAATCGCGATCATCCTAGAGCACTCCTTTCGTTGAAGGCACTCCTTGTACGCGAGGATCAATGCTTGTTGCTTCATCAAGCGCTCGTCCAAGCGCTTTGAACACCGCTTCAATCATGTGGTGCGTGTTTTTGCCGTAATGTACGATTACGTGAAGCGTGATGCGTGATTCAAGTGCAAGCTTCCACAAAAACTCATGAACAAGCTCTGTCGAGAAGCTGCCTACTTGTGTGGATGGGTATTCGGCACGATATTCAAAGTGTGGGCGGTTGCTCACATCAATAATAACCTGAGCCAGCGCCTCATCCATTGGTACAAATACGCTAGCGTAACGCTTGATGCCGCGTTTATCGCCCAGCGCTTCACGAAGCGTCTGACCGATGCAAATTCCGATATCCTCTACCGTATGGTGATCATCGATGTCGATGTCTCCGCGTGCTTCTAATTCCAGATTAAACTGGCCGTGCTTAATAAATAGATCCAGCATATGGTTAAAGAAAGGGACATCTGTATCAATCTTTGTTTCACCTGTTCCATCTACTGCAAAAGTAAGCTTAATATCCGTTTCATTCGTCTTGCGTGCCACCGATGCTTCACGTACGCGATTTTCCGACACTTTCATTCCTTCTTCCTATATGATTATATTTGTTTCCATCATCTCAAATACCCTGCCGCATAAGGGAATTCCAGCATATGCCGCTAAAGAGCATAAGAGTTATTACCTAGGTAATAACTCTCCTATACTTAATTGTTTGCCTAACAAATTTATCTATTTACGTTAAAATGTTTACCCGCGTTCCTTCTCAAGACGAACCTCGATTGCACGAGCGTGCCCTTCAAGTCCTTCATGACGAGCCAGCGTCATGATTTTATCGCCATTAGCCATCAACGCTTCTTTACTGTAGTAAATCAAGCTCGATTTCTTCAAGAAATCATCAACGTTAACCGGCGATGAGAACCGTGCTGTGCCGTTTGTTGGAATGATGTGGTTAGGTCCAGCAAAATAATCCCCGACCGGCTCCGAGCTGTATGGCCCAAGGAAAATAGCACCTGCGTTCTGAATGTAGCCGAGCAAACGCATCGGGTCAACCGTCAGCACCTCTAAGTGTTCAGGCGCGATCTGATTAATAACGTCGATACCCGCTTCGAGCGAGTCGACCAGCAGTACAGCGCCATAGTTGTCGATGGAGCTGCGTGCAATGTCTTGGCGCGGCAGGGTGGACAGCTGACGCTCCACCTCCGCTGCTACAGCTTCCGCAAGCTGCTGCGATGGCGTTACAAGGATCGCCGATGACATCTCATCGTGCTCCGCCTGCGACAGCAGATCCGCGGCTACATACGCAGGATCAGCCGAATCGTCAGCAAGCACGACGATTTCACTTGGCCCGGCGATACTGTCGATATCGACGGCACCGAATACGGCGCGCTTCGCAAGCGCCACATAAATATTGCCCGGTCCGCAAATTTTATCGACCGGAGCAATCGTGGCCGTGCCGTACGCAAGCGCGGCTATGGCCTGTGCGCCGCCGACCCGGTACATCTCCTTGACGCCCGATTCCGCGGCGGCAACGAGAATATACGGGTCGATGCCTTCCGTGCCGCCAGTTGCCGGCGGCGTCACCATAACAATTTCCGGCACGCCAGCTACCTGCGCCGGTATAACATTCATCAGCACGGACGACGGATAAGCCGCCTTGCCTCCGGGCACGTATACGCCGACCCGCTTGAGCGGTCGCATAATTTGCCCGAGCAGCGTTCCGTCCTGCTGCAAATCCATCCACGAGGTACGCATTTGCTTCTCGTGGAATACCCGAACGTTCACGGCTGCTTCGCGAATAGCCGTGAGAAAGTCGGCGTCAACATGCTCATACGCCGCCTGTATTTCCTCCAGCGTCACACGCAGCGACGCAGCGTCCAGCTTAACGCGGTCATGCTGCTCCGTATACCTCAGCAGCGCTGCATCCCCCTCAGACTTTACGTCTGCGACGATCTTCAAAGCAGACTCATTTTGCTCAGGTGTCCCATACTCCACCTCACGCTTCAAACCAAATTGCTCCGCTCGCATAATACGCATATCATCCACTCCTTCCAATACTCACAAGGCTATTAATCCGTCCAGTCCAGCATGCGCTTCACTTGTCATGCCTCGTCTATACATGAAATGCTGCAAGCCCTGCTCTGCGTTTGCTCGTGCTTCAGTGACACTCGCCATGCATCTCCCGCTCTTGCTGGGCTCACTTTATCCGATCATGCTTTCTTCTTACTTTCCGCTCTCTTCCTAACCCCGCTTAGCCAACGCTTCCTGCAAGCGATCACACAGTCCTTGAATCGCTTCATTCTTCATCCGGTAGCTTACTCGATTCGCGATCAAGCGGCTAGTAATACCGAAGATCGATTCCATTTCTACAAGCCCATTCTCACGAAGAGTTTGGCCGGTTTCTACCATATCAACGATACGGTCAGCTAACCCGATCATTGGCGCAAGCTCGATGGAGCCATTTAGCTTAATGACCTCCACCTGCTGCCCAAGCTCACGGAAATACGCCGAAGCCACATTCGGGTATTTGGTCGCTACACGCGGATTCATAGTCGGCTTCCAATCCGGCATGCCAATAACAGACATCCGGCATTTGGCAATCCCAAGATCAAGCAGCTCATAAACATCTTTATTTTCCTCCATGAGCACGTCTTTGCCCACGATTCCAATGTCCGCTACGCCGTATTCCACATAAGTCGGTACGTCAACAGGCTTTGCCATAATGAACTCCATCCCTACCTCTGGAAGCTCAATGATCAGCTTGCGCGTATCATCAAAGTCGCTAGGAATCGGAAGCCCCGCTTCACGGAACAGCTTGGAAGCTACCTTATAAATGCGGCCCTTCGGCATCGCCACTTTCAATATATCTTTTGTCGCTCCGCTCATGTGGCGCTGCCTCCTTTAATACCGCTTCCGTCAAATGTCAGCAATGCTGTGTAGGCTACGCCTTTATAAGTAAACGATTGCTGCTGTGCCTTATTTTTAATCTCTTCAAGAAGCGCGTTATTCGCATCTACCCGCTCTGTTACAACGCTCGCACCCTGCCCGCGCAGCTCCTGTGCTTTAACAAGCGCTTCATTGCGTCCAGCTGTATCATAGATAACCAGTGTGCGTTCCGTTTCACTCTCAGCGCCATCGCCAAGCAGCTCCAGAATACGCGTCGTCTTGAGTGCAAATCCCGTTGCAGGAGCCGGTCTGCCGAACTGGGCCAGCAGGTTGTCATAACGGCCTCCACTTACAACCGGGAAGCCTAGATCAGCTGCATAACCCTCGAAAGTCATCCCTGTGTAATAGGAGAAGTCACCAATCATCGTCAGATCGATAAGCACATGCTCACAAACCCCGTACGCCTTCAGCACATCCCATATTTCGCACAAATGTTGAATGGACGCCCGCGCTTTATCATCCACATTCAGCTGCAGCGCTTGATCACAAATCTCTTGCCCGCCGCGTAGACGCAAGACACCTTCCAGCTCTTGCTGAACGGATTCATCCACGGTTAATCCACGAAGCTGCTCGCGGTAACCTACAAAATCACGGCCTAACAAGCAGCTCTTCAACTGCTCCTGCGCTTCTGCACGGCCTGGCAAGGATTGCTCCAGCAAGCCGTTTAGGAACCCAACATGCCCAATAGCGATCTTGAAACGTTCAACGCCGGCAGCTTTAAGCGACGCGATTGCAAGAGCAACAACCTCTGCATCCGCTTCTGCAGAAGAATCACCAACTAGCTCTACGCCCGTTTGGAAAAATTCTGCCTCGCGGCCCGCCTCTTCCTCTATCGCCCGAAACACATTAGAGTGATACGACAGACGCTGCGGAAAGTCCGCTTGCTTCAATAAGGATGACACCACACGAGCGATTGGCGACGTCATATCAGAGCGCAGCACCAGCGTTGTTCCACGATTGTTAAGCAGCTTGAATAACTTCTGATCGGATGTAGAACTGGCTACACCTACTGTATCGTAATATTCCATTGTTGGAGTTATAATTTGTTCGTAGCCCCAGCCCTGCATGCAGGCAAGAACCTGACGTTCAATATGACGCAGCTTAGCCACTGCACTTGGCAAATAATCTTTAACGCCTATCGGCTTCTCAAATACTTTTGGTTTAGACATCCAATATCACCTTCGTTTACTTTAGTGGTTTAAAGCGATACCATGTTACCATGCTAACAAATTAAAGAGTTTAGTCGTAATATTAGCATGAAAAGCTTATTTTCGTCAAGTTGAAATCGATCCGTTTTACGTCAAAAAAGAAAGCCTCGACCGGCTGCGAGACGAACTCGCACGGACGAAGCTTTCCATAGCCCATTAGTTTAAAATGTTGCGCACATTCTCATCAAATTCGCTTGGCACGACCATTTCGCTTCGTCTAATTTCCCGCATCGGATTGCCTCCTACAAATGCATAAGCAGGCACATCCTTATGGACAACTGATCCAGCAGCTACAATGGCATGATCACCGATTGTTACACCTGGCAATATCGTCGTATTTGCTCCTATCATAACATGAGAGCCTATCACGACGTCGCCGAGACGATACTCCTTGATCAAATATTCATGAGTTAGAATGGTTGTATTATATCCGATAATTGTATTATTGCCTACCGTTATACGCTCGGGAAAAAAGACATCGACCATGACCATAAGTGCAAAAGCGGTATGTTCTCCGACCTTCATGCCGAGCAAACGGCGGTAAATCCAATTTTTTAACGGAAGAATCGGACAATAGCGCGCTAGCTGGATGCAAATGAAATTACGAACCGATTTGAATCGGCTGACCGTTGAATATACTTGCCACAGCGCGTTTGGCCCTTCCACCGGATATCGTTCAACTTTACGCAAATGTTTCCCGCTCCATTCCGACAAAGGAATAGAGATCGCGCATGTCGTGAATGACATGATGGGCTCCGGCATCCTTAAGGATTTGCTCACCTTTTAGCGACCAAGCGACACCAACTGCTATCGCACCTGCTGCAATCGCCGACTCGATATCCACTGTGCTGTCTCCAACCATAATGGTCGTTGCCGGATCTGCGCCGAGCAGTCCGATTGCTTTGCTCACTGGTTCTGGATGCGGCTTAGCATGAACAACATCATCAATCGTTACAATGGTATCCACGAAGTCGAACAGCCCAACGTATTTCAAGCCGCGTTCCGTTGTCAGACGCATTTTTGTCGTAACGACGCCAATTTGGATACCTTGCTTATGCATCCGCTCAATAACTTCTATGACGTAATCAAATGGTTTTACATATTCATCATGCAAACGCAGATTAACTTCGCGATACGCTGCCACAAGATGTGTTACTTCATCCAATCCCGAGAATAGCTTCATTTGATCCGTAAGCGGCTGTCCCATGCTTGGAATAATATGCTCTCTTCCGAATCCTTCTGGTGCTACGCCTTGTAAAGACTCTATGAACGAGCGGATGATAAGCTCATTGGTGTCGATAATCGTGCCGTCCAAATCGAACAGCATCGTTTTGATATTGCCCGTCATCGATAAACCTCCCTAAATTACATTTAACGCTTGCCAGCCTCATCATCTTTTTTAGTGCCAACAGGTTGGTCTTTGCCCTTTTTCTCAGAATCCGATCCCACGTTACGCTCTGGCTTGCTAGTCGTAATTGGATCAAGGTAATGAGCGGATGCAAGTCCCGTCTTACGTCGCACGATAATAAGTACAACCGCACCAACGATTAAAAGCAGCGCCAGTACTTGTGAAATCCTTATGTTGCCGTACGCAGGATCCAAGTAACCTTGTTTGAACAATACCTCCATTGGAGTCCAGAGGCCATTAATAAACGATGCCAGCCACGATGGTCCTCTAAATGCAAGACTGTCCGTACGAAGCGCTTCTATAAAGAAACGGCCGATTGAATACCAGATAAAGTAGCTGGCCATCAGCTCGCCTGCGCGCAAAAACTTTTGGCGGCGAAGGATGAACAATATAGCAATACCGACCAAGCTCCATACGGATTCATACAAGAAAGCCGGGTGACGGTATTCACCTTGAATAAGCATTTGATCCACGATAAACGATGGTAAATGAAGTGTATTGCGAAGGAAAGACTCGCTAACCACGCCGCCATACGCCTCTTGGTTCATGAAATTTCCCCAACGACCAATCATTTGACCTGCAAGCAGTCCAGGTACACAAATGTCTACCAAGCGCCAGAAGTTATAGCCTTTATAGCGGAAATAGAAGAACCCGCAAATAAAAGCTCCGATTATCGCACCATATATCGCGATACCGCCATTCCATATTTTAAACACATCTACAAAGTTGCCTTTATAATCTTCCCATTTGAACGCTACATAATAAATTCGCGCTCCAATAATGGCGGAAGGGACGCCCAGCAGCAACAAATCCATGAAAAAATCCGGCTTAATTCCGAATCGTTTACCTTCTTGCACCGCGAGAAGCAGCCCCACTAATGCCGCTGTTCCCAAAATAATGCCATACCAATGCACTTCAATAGAGCCTAATGTGAAGGCAATTGGGTTTAATATCAATGTCTTCATTTAGTTATATCCCCTTTAGGTTCAATCGTATTCGTCCATATCGTCAGCGATCGTTTCCGTAAGCTTATTCGTAAACTGCAGCGCCGCATTGTAACCCATTCGTTTCAAGCGGAAATTCATTGCTGCCACCTCGATGATGACCGCTAAGTTACGACCGGGTCTTACTGGCACAGTTACGAGCGGAATGTCCGTCTCGATAATACGGGTCGTTTCTTCATCCAATCCAAGGCGATCATACTGCTTGTCCTGCTGCCAGTTTTCCAGCTTAATGACAAGGCCGATACGCTTCTGCGTCCGAACTGCCCCTGCGCCAAAAAGTGTCATTACATTAATAATACCCAGCCCTCTAATCTCGAGCAGGTGACGAATAAGCTCTGGCGCACTGCCGTGCAGCTGCGCATCGGAGGTTTGCATAATTTCTACTGCATCATCAGCGACAAGCCGGTGTCCGCGTTTGACAAGCTCTAGCGCCGTCTCGCTTTTACCGATGCCGCTTCCTCCAGTAATAAGCATTCCAACGCCATATACGTCAACAAGAACGCCATGAATCGTTGCTGTCGGAGCTAGCTTTCTCTCCAAAAAGTCCGTAATTCTGCTGGACAAAATGGTTGTAGCCACATTGCTTCTAAGCAGCGGAATTTGTTTCTCATTACATTGATCTACAAGCTCTTGAGGCGCTTCCAGCCCTCTTGTCAAAATAATGCAAGGTGTATCCTCGTTGCATAAACGAACCATACGATCCTTGCGCTCTTCACCGTCCAGCATATTTAGGAACGAGATTTCCGTTCTTCCAAGCAGCTGTACGCGCTCACTTGGATGGTAGTGGAAATATCCAGCCATTTCGAGTCCAGGCCGATACAAATCATCTACTGTAATGGCGCGCTTCATTCCATCCTCGCCCGCAATAATCTCAAGCTGAAATTGTTTAACGAGCTCAGATACTTTCACTTTTTTCGGCATCGTAGGGCCTCCCTCATATGACAACTGCTATTGTGTATATGTATGATATTTTCCAATGTCTTCATCGTAAAGGAAAAAGGCGCTGAACGCAACGTTTCCTCCGCTGCTTGCGCCTTCGACTTATTTTATCGGTATACTTATCGGTTTTAATACATAACCAGGGTACTGCTCAATACTGAATGTTAACGGCTGCTTGTAATCTGCTGCTGGAATTTGATAAACATAGGTCACTTTATCTTCATTTGAATTCCACTGCACCCCCCGATTATCTGAAATAGGGTAAGATACACCAGCACCGTCCTTAAAGGTGCCGCCGTGCGGAAATAATGTATACCCCGGCTTCTTATCGATCTCATCCTGACTTAGCAAATCAAACTTCACTTCATACTCACCATTTAGCAGCTCTTTGCTGGCTAATAGAAGCCTATTATTCGGTGATGATAAAGTTTCTATTTTATCCGTATCCACCGTGATGCTTAAATTGTTTTCCGACAAATACAAACCGTCCGCAATTAAAGTTAACTTTTTGGGCTTAACGAAATAACTGCTCTTAAAGTGAAGGGTAATTGATGTATTAGAATCGCCAAATGCAGAATTCGACTCATATCGCCTGCCTTTCTCATCGACAAGCGCTATATTTATAAAACCATTTGCGTGTTTGTCATTATTTGCATCTGCTTCGATTGTCACTGCTATTTGAAGCGGTGTTATGACAGCATTTTTCACCGTAAAACGTTGTCCTCCGACCTCAACCTTTTGCTCGATCGAGATTTCTTCACGCATCCCCTCGAATCTTTTATGCTCAATTGGAAAATCAACCTTTAGCCACTGACCGCCAAGCAATAGGCTGAATTGCAAGCTCTCCGGCATTTTAGAACCTTCGCCCATTAGTATATCTAAATATTGATGCACAGGAACGCTTGAACCCTCGGTATCATCATTCGGATAATGCGATGAACCAATGGAAGCGACCAAATCCTTACCATCACTCGTTTTTAATTTATACTCCAGAAATCCTGTATTGCCGTTAATTCCTGGTCCCTCTACCGTATACAGAATAGCCATACGCTGATCATCGGCTATAATACCATCAACCGTAAAAATATAGCCGTTTTTCTCGTCCGAGAGCTTTATAGGCTGTATGAAATCATTTTCCATTGCTGTAATCAAGGACTTATCTCCCTGAATCAACTCAACAAACCCGCTGAAACCCGGAATTTCTTTCACAATGGAAGCAAACACAGGAGATACGCGAACGAACGCGGTTAGAAGCAGGATTACACTTAGCCCTGCAGCAATCATGCTCACACTCCATCTTTTTCTGTTTCTACGAATGGATCGCTTCCGCCCCTGCTCAATCCCACTTCGTATTGCCGCATCCAGCGCCAACTCCGGCATCACAACAAGCTCCTGATTCACATAGTCAATGTCACTTCGCAGCGCCTCATTGCCTTGCCTGAACTGCGTCTCCTTGGCCTCGCTCATTTCGTATCTCCTCCTTCATATGTGCCATATCTGCTCTTAGTCCTTTTAATGCTTTGTTCAGCCACGTTCGAATGGTCCCATCAGGCTTCTCCAATAGCTCAGCAATTTCCGTAATCGTCATATCACGATAATATTTGAGTGTTATCACCATACGATAGTTAACCGGAAGCAGTTGAATCTGCGCAGCCATATCAAGGCGTGCTGCTGTCTCATCGTACTCAACTGTCTTTTCCCTCAAATCATATTGCTCGGCTATCGAATCGGTAGGACGCTCCCTCGTTTGCTTCTTCTTAGCATCCATACACACACGGATCAAAATACGAATGGCCCACGTTGTAAAAAATTTCGGCTCCCTTAATGTGTGCTTTTTCGTCCATATCCGGCAAACCGTTTCTTGTATAGCCTCTAATGCATCCGACTCATTTCGCATATATGAATAAGCAATCCCATACATTTGATGCTTATCTAGATCAATACGCTGCAGCAGCGCCGTTTCATCGCCCCGTATAGCCGCTTGAGCCCACTCATCCTTATTCATGCCTCTTCCCTCCTGCCCAGGCTGCCTCTCATTTCTTATACATTATTAATCCTGTTTTGTATTAGACAGCCGAAGCATGGAAACGGTTTTGTTTGACTCCCATTTATTTAATCGCAACAGTCAATTCGATAAAAACGCCCTCTATTTTTAAATAAAAAAAAGAACGATCGGATAATCCGACCGTTCTTCTTCCATACTATTGATTAAGCTTCGAAAATGTTAAGTTCTGTCGTTTTGTCGAACAAGTGTACTTTGTTCATGTCAAGCGCAAGCTTAACAGTTGTGCCATCACGTAGACCGGAGCGGCCATCAACACGAGCGATAACTGTGTCAGTGCCGATTCCGTTCAGGTACAAGTACATCTCGTGACCAAGGTTCTCAGCAACCTCAACATTTGCGTTCACGATTGTTTGTGGGGATGCTTCCAAGAATACTGGCTCTTCGTGAAGATCCTCTGGACGAATGCCAAGAATCACTTCTTTGCCGATGTAACCTTTCGAGCGAAGCGATGCTGCTTTGCCTTCTGGAACAACTACATCAACGCCGCTTGCTTTGAAGCGAAGCGCGCCGCCTTGCTCTGTAAGCGAACCGCTGATAAAGTTCATCGATGGAGCGCCGATAAAGCCAGCTACGAAGATGTTAACCGGGTGGTTATACAGTTCTTCTGGTGAAGCTGTTTGTTG
Source organism: Paenibacillus sp. 2TAB26 (assembly GCF_052115145.1). Taxonomy (NCBI): domain Bacteria; kingdom Bacillati; phylum Bacillota; class Bacilli; order Caryophanales; family Paenibacillaceae; genus Paenibacillus; species Paenibacillus sp. 2TAB26. Next base: position 4,751 of record NZ_JBFRGC010000045.1, on the reverse strand, counting down.
AATGAAACCGTCTTTCATAACAACGATACGGTCACCCATTGTCATTGCCTCGATTTGGTCATGCGTTACATAGATAGTTGTTGTTTCAAGACGTTTTGTAAGCTTGCTGATTTCAGCGCGCATTTGTCCACGAAGTTTCGCGTCCAAGTTGGAAAGCGGCTCATCCATCAAGAATACTTGTGGCTCACGAACGATTGCGCGTCCTAGAGCGACACGTTGACGTTGACCACCGGAAAGTGCTTTTGGTTTACGGTCAAGCAAATGCTCGATATCTAGAATTTTAGCAGCTTCACGAACACGTTTGTCGATGTCTGCTTTTTTGAATTTACGAAGTTTAAGGCCGAAAGCCATGTTTTGGTAAACGTTCATGTGCGGGTACAACGCGTAGGATTGGAATACCATCGCGATGTCGCGGTCTTTAGGAGCTACATCGTTCACAAGGCGGTCGCCGATGAACAATTTGCCTTCGGAAATTTCTTCAAGGCCTGCAATCATACGAAGAGTTGTCGATTTACCGCAACCAGATGGTCCGACCAATACGAGAAACTCTTTGTCTTTAATATCTAAGTTAACGTCAGTAACCGATGCTTTGTCAGTACCCGGGTATTTTTTGTAAATGCCTTCTAAACGTACGCCTGCCATGATAATTTTCCCCCTAGAAAGAAATTTCGTTATGCCTATATCTTATCCCACTGGGGAGCTTGTGACTATGCACATACTTTACAAAAAAACTAATTTCTTTTCGTAACTTTGTACAATAGTAATATAATTTTGACTAGTACGGCATCCCTAAACTGACGAACATCTAAACCAGTCTCTTGTTTAAGCTTGTCTAAACGATATAATAATGTATTTCTATGAATGTATAATTTCTTCGCTGTCTCACTAACGTTGCAATCAAGCGTAAAAAATGTTTCCAATGTACTCAGCATTTCTGATTCAACGAAAAGATCCGCTCTTTTTAACGACTGCTCCAAATATCTCGCACGATGGACTTCAGGAATTGCATTCAACAAACGTTCCAACTGAAGCATCCACGGCAAATAAATATTCGTTCCTACATGGAATTTTCGGCCAAGATTAATCGTCTCCCGCAGCAGCATTGTCGTCTCAATCATACCTTTTGCTGGTGATGATGGATGAGCAACTGCGATGTGGCATTCACCAATCCACTCACTGGCAAGCATCTCATGCAATCCAAGCCCAATCGAAGCTAGACTATCCTCAATCGTCTCTTCCTCCTGCTCATCGAAAGCATCGGAATCCTCATCTCTCAGCAAGGACATCGAACCCCATATCAGCCATTCCTGGCTCTTGAGCGGAATAAGCAAGACATCGTCGGACATAAATGAACGCAGAAGTTTTTCTAATTCAGAATAGGTTGCATGCTTCGTGCCTGACTGCTCTGTAACGAGTAAGAAAGGTATCATTTCATTAAATAAGCGACTGCCAACGGTTAAATGATCAGGTAAGGAATATGCGGGCTCATCCGATTCCAACTGCTTCTGAATCCAATCTCCAAGCTTAAGCGCTTGCCTCTCTGATTCAGAGAGCGCCGCATTTTTTTTCTCCATTAAATGTCCGCGGTTAAGCTGCAATGTCCAGCTTATCAGTTCCTTCTCTGTTGCCTGAAGCGATGGACAATCGATTTCTAATAAATCCACTTCATATTCCGCAGATGAAATGACAATCCACGTTTTTTCGTTTTTTTCTACGCGTTGGCCCTCTATAGGAGAAGATCCTATATGATCGCCTAACCACACCACATCAGCATTGCTAATTAAATCGTTCCACTCCGCTATAGATTTCGAAACAGCATGTACCGGACAGTTCAAAATGTGCTTCAGCGGCTTCAACCAGTCTGTCGTGCTCATTTCTCTATCTCCAATCTCCACAAGCATTTGCGGCTGCGTGCTTCCTCCTATGGGAGGACACCTATTGCGATTAGCAGCTCCATATAAGCGGATTAATAAGTAAAAAAAGTTTATTCGCACCTTAATGTGGAATAACGCTTTTTCCCGTCATTGTACCACAAGAGCTTGCTTAATTCAGCCTATTACCAGTAAAAGAATGATTGACAAGAGCGCGAATAACGCAGCAATTAAATATAAAAACGAAACCGTTTGAACCTGGCTCAGTCCCCATTTCATCAAAAGATGATGCGTATGCAGCTTGTCCGCATGATGCAAGCCTTTACCGCTTATAAGCCTGCGCAGCATAACATAAGCCGTGTCAAATATAGGCAATCCAAGCGCCAGTAATGGAACTAGCAAGGTAATGAATGTTGCTTTCTTAAACGCTCCATCAACAGCTATTACAGCAAGCGTAAAACCTAGGAAGGTCGCTCCTGCATCACCCATAAAAATTCTAGCTGGATAAAAATTATGGACCAAAAAACCAAAGCATGCTCCGGCTACAATAATGGCAAGAATAGCGGTGCTTGGCTGACCTTTGACGAGCGCCACCGTCAATAGTGTAAGTGCTGACAGCGTGCATACCCCTGAAGCCAGCCCATCTACGCCATCAATAAAGTTAATCATATTGATTAGCGCGAAAACCCATAGCATCGTTGTCAGCCACGACACCCAATCGGGAAATGAAATAAACAAATGTGTAAACGGATTGGTGATACCCGCAATTTTGATGTGAAATAAGCTTGGGATTGACGCAGCACCTATATAGAGAATGACACGCGGCCATATAGGAAAATCTTTCCCTTTTGCCTTTGACGCATCATCAAGAAGTCCAATAATTACGAGCACGGTTCCACCCGTAACTATGGTCCAAGTGAGCGGAGTGAACCCGATAAAAATAAACATCGTAACGATGCAGCCAACAAAAATAGCCGCGCCACCCATGAGAGGGATCGGCTTGTTATGTATTTTTCTCTGATTAGGACGATCGACAAAACCAAGTCGCAGCGCAAATACACGAAGCGGTGGTACGCTTGCAAATACGATCGCGAAGCTAATTAAAACCGCTAATCCGTATACCATTGCAACTACCCCTTTTTCTATTTCATTCCTATATGTATACATTGTTCCCTTATATCGATAAAATACAAGAAACAAATCAAACCTGTTTGACCAAATAACATCTGCCATGGTACTATCTATTCAAAGTTTACTTATCGGATTAATGTAATTTTATTTTCTACTATTTATTTGAAAAAGAGGAGTGCACCCATGTCCAAGATTGTAATTATTTCAGGCAGTCCAAATGCTTCATCTCGTTTAAATGGCATAACACAGTACGTAGAGCAACAATTGATAACAAAAAGTCTTTCGGTAGATACCATAACCGTGGTTTCTTTGCCAGCCGAAGATCTAATTCACGCTCGTTTTGGCAGCCCTGCTATTATAGAAGCCAATCAGCTTGTCGAGAATGCGGATGCTGTTATTATTGCAAGCCCAGTTTACAAAGCATCTTATACAGGCGTTCTAAAAACGTTTCTAGATCTACTGCCGCAGAAAGGACTTGATGGTAAAATCATTGCTCCTCTGTTTATCGGCGGCACCATCGCACATCTACTCTCTATTGACTATTCCCTCAAGCCGGTACTCGCATCCATGGGCGCGAAATTATATGTAAGCGGAGTGTACGCCGTTGATTCCCAAATCGAGCGTTCACAAGAGCCAAATGAAGCTCCAGTATTTGAATTAAATGATGAACTTAAACTTCGTCTAAACGAAACGGTAAACGAGCTTGTTTATGAATTGAATCTACGGAGTAAAAACTAAGATTCATTCATTATCTGGTTTTAACTATGCAAAAAAAGAGTTTGCCCACTTTAATGATGGGCAAACTCTTTTTTATTTCGATTATAATCAAACAAAAAAACCGTAGATCCTAAGATCTACGGTTGTATAGGTGTGTTTAGAAAAAAAATGGTGAGCCATGTAGGATTCGAACCTACGACACCCTGATTAAAAGTCAGGTGCTCTACCAACTGAGCTAATGGCTCTTGCTGTAAAAGAAATGGTGGAGGATGATGGATTCGAACCACCGAACTCAGAGAGAGCAGATTTACAGTCTGCCGTGTTTAGCCACTTCACTAATCCTCCATACTATTACTTATTTCTCGTCGTAACGAAAAATAAAGTGGTGGCTCGGGACGGAATCGAACCGCCGACACGAGGATTTTCAGTCCTCTGCTCTACCGACTGAGCTACCGAGCCTTACTTTAAAGAAAAATGGCGGAGCTGACGGGATTCGAACCCGCGGTCTCCTGCGTGACAGGCAGGCATGTTGGGCCACTACACCACAGCTCCAAGTGGATCCGGTCATAAAACCGAATAAGTACATATGGTGGAGGATGACGGGATCGAACCGCCGACCCTCTGCTTGTAAGGCAGATGCTCTCCCAGCTGAGCTAATCCTCCAGATGTTACGATAAAAAAGGTAATGGTAGCGGCGAAGGGGATCGAACCCCCGACCTCACGGGTATGAACCGTACGCTCTAGCCAGCTGAGCTACACCGCCACGCTTGTCCCCCGAATAGTTGTCGATTGCAGCGTTCGGGGACGCTTGCAAAGTCAGAACATTACGCCCTGAAAACTGGATACGAAAGATTAGGCTTGCTGAAGCCTTAATGCTGCTGTCTACTGGATGTATGGGTCACAGTAAACGTGTTTAGGATAAGCCCTCGACCGATTAGTATTCGTCAGCTACACACATTGCTGTGCTTCCACCCCGAACCTATCAACCTCGTCGTCTTCAAGGGGTCTTACATACTGGGAACATACTGGGAA
>NZ_JBFRGC010000044.1:0-56435 GCF_052115145.1 Paenibacillus sp. 2TAB26 | reverse complement strand
TCACTAGCTCTTTCTTGTAACGTACAAAAATCTTTTTGAAAGCATGTTTATCCGTATCGTCGATTTTGAAAAGCATATCCGAAAATAAAGGATTCGCACGCATATGCGACATATATTGTTCAGTTTGCTCGATGGTTCCTGAGAGCGTTCCGTTAATTCCTTCATCAGCAATTAAGATACGGCCTTTTACGTTTAATTCCTTGCAATATGCAAGATGTTCAGCGGCAAACTGCTCAGCATCCGGTACAGCTACAAATTTATAATACAATAAAACTCGAAAATGATTAGCTTCACTCATCGTAGTCTTTCCTTTCCAGTAAACAAATAAAAGCATTCTATATTATAGTTGACATTTTAAATAATTTCAACTTAAAACCTTTTTGAACCTTTTTCATATACGAAACCAATGTATAGCGAAAGCAAATAGAGGAGGGGCTATATGAAAAAAGGGATAATAGTCATATTGATCTGTTTGGTGCTTGCCGCGTGTTCCAACGAGCAGCCAAGCATGCCTCAGGATTTTATTACAAATATCGAAAGTACGGATTTAAGCAAGGAACATACTGGCGAGATATCGCCTGGGGATTCGGTACAATTACTTACGGATAAACGTGGTGAGCCCAAAGGGAAATACGATATTAAAATGAAAAAAGCAGATAATTATGATGTGCCCGTTCAGTCTTGGGAGTATTTTAACGCTACATATACGGTAACTGACAGCAATGTCGCAAGCTATAATCTGCTTCCAGATGAAGCTACCCATAAAGGGGCTAAACTGGGAAATTCTATACAATCTGTGAAGGACATGTATGGGGATGCCTATTATAATAGAGAACACGATGATTTAAAACTACTAGGTTATATCGATAAAGAAAAGGAATGGGTGCTCGAGTTTATGGTAGATCAAGAAAAGGTAACCGGCATCATGATGAGTGAATTATCCCTTTTTGAAACGAAATAATAATTGAAATTGGCACATGAGTACTCGTGTGGCGTGAGGAGGTTTCCGTATTGAAGGATTCGGACATACAACCCTTGTTAGCTTCGCTTCTGGATGAAGATCCGGAAGCTTTCCGCTTGGTGTATGAGAAAACGGCAGATCATATCTATCGTACCGTCTATTATTTGGTCACGAACAAAAATGAAGTTAATGATATCGTTAGTGAGATTTACATCGCTATGCTCTCCGCTTTGCCTGCCTACGACTACAATAGACCATTTCGAGCCTGGCTTAACGGCCTAATCATTAATCAGGTTAATCATTATAATCGAAAGGGCTGGCGATTTTTACGTTTAATTAATCGCAATAAGCAATTGTATGGCGTACAGCCATGGAAGAGGCCAGATGAATTAGCGGTCGAAGAAGAAGAAAAACACCAAGTACTTCAGCTCGTAAACAGCTTGTCTGCCAAACATAAACAAATAATCGTACTTCGCTATTATCAGGATTGCTCCTTTGAGGAGATTGCCAGCACGCTCCAAATCCCACTAGGCACAGCCAAATCCAGACATCATGAGGCTTTGAAAAAACTGCGAAATCGAACCTCACATTCTCAATTTTTCAAGGAGGTGTTTAATCATGTCGATTGAACAAGAGCTAACACAAGCCTACAAACAATCCGCAACGAGAATCAAACGCCCTGAGGAGCTTGATGCTCGAATCGAACAGCTGTACCGTAAGCAGAGCTTCCAAAAGAAGACCAAGCTGCACGCGGTAAAAAAATCATGGACGCTCAGAATTATCGTAGCGGGATTGCTCCTTACTTCCATGGGTTTCTCTACACCCTATATTTTTCATTTTAAAGACGAGATTATTGATTACATGCTGCATAATGGTCAATTAGGAACGTATGATGCGATGTTGGCTCAGCAAATGCGAGAGTCGCTCGAAGAGGTTAAACAAACACTTCCTACCGAGGGGAAGGCGATATTCTATTCACAAAAATTAAAAAGCCTTTTGCCGAAAACTAATACTATCCCTTTCACAATCATCACCAATCCATACGTGTGGAAAGTGGAGAAGGATTGGGAGATGCAATTGACAGAAGTAAATCCAGATCTTCAATTACCTGATTCCTTAACAGAAACATTGACGTTTATTGGAGGTCAGAAGGAGCAGCCGTTTGGCGGTTCATTATCCGCTGCAGACATGGAGTCGCTTCATGAGCTTGAGAAACGAGTGAAGAAAGAGAAACCGAAGGAGACCTGGCTGCCTCTGCCCAGACCTGTAGCAGAGAGCGTGGATCATCCTATCTATACGACGACTTATGAGAACGAATCCACTGACATTATTCATATCACCATGGAAGTATTCACGGATAAGAGCAATGTGCAATTACGTTCAAATCTAAAGGCGCAAGAGCAAATCGTTATTGGACAACAATCTGCTACTTATGCTCTAGCCCAGCCGTTTCTGTACAGTGATTCGGATCAGTATCAATCTGTCTTTTGGATGGATTCACTAGCGGATGAAACGATACTATACACGATAGGCAGCCCTGATCTAGACATAACCAAATCAGAATTAACCAGTATAGCCGAGCAGTTTATTCATTGATAACTGGGGAGAGTGTTCAATGCAACCATACGCTATTTCTACGAAAAGCCACTTCGTAACGATGCTGCTTGGCACATGGCTGGTGCTCGGTATATTCGTAGACGGTTATGCCCATAACCATGATGTTGTCGAAACATTTTTCACTCCTTGGCATGCGATTTTGTATAGTGGGTTTCTTGCATGCGCAGCATGGATACTTGGAATGATTGTATATGTGAAAAAAAGAATGGGCTGCTCGTGGAAGCAAGCCATTCCTAGTGGATATGAGCTTGGCTTGCTTGGCGTCATCATCTTTCTTGCAGGCGGCTTAGCTGATATGGCTTGGCATATTATTTTTGGAATTGAAGTGAATCTTGAAGCGCTGCTTAGTCCTTCTCATTTAGCTTTAATGCTTGGTGCCATTCTCATCTTATCAAGTCCACTTCGAGCAGGCTGGAGGGAGCTGAGTGGCGACCAGATAGGTTGGAGAAGCTTTTTCCCATACTTATTATCCTTAGCGTTATCAGCGGGTACTGTCAGTTTTTTTCTCATGTATGTGTGGATGTTTCGGTATAATTTGCCAGCGCCCAAAGTAGTTGCTTGGTATATGAACAATTCCAGCACTTTATTTGCGCACCGAATGGCAGATGATGCCGAGGTAAGAGGATTAACGTTTATCCTACTTAATACGATCGTATTTATGTTTCCCATTTTATTTATGCTAAAGCGCTGGAAGCCTCCTTTTGGTGCGATTACTTTTGTATTCTTACTCATTAGCGCACTAATGGGTGTAATCGATGGTTTTACCCAAATACATAGTTTACTCATATCGTTTGTTGCAGGACTCAGCGGTGACTTATTGCTACATTTTAGACGCTCTGATCTGAATCGCAGGCGAAGCAGCAGGCTGATTGCAACCATTACGCCTATTGTGCTTTGGGGCAGTTACTTCGGCTGGATGGCTGCGACGAGCGGAATTGGCTGGGAGCCCGAGCTGTGGGTAGGCTCAATCGTACAAGCTTCGCTGCTGTCGCTGGGCCTTAGCCTTTTAGCCCAATCGCCTGAGCGTGTAAGTCAATGAGCGTACGATTAAAGTCCATTATTTTGTTGCTTATAACTTTGTTCATCATCCTGTTAGCTGCAACTGGCTGTGCTTCGGGTACATTTACGAACCTTACGAACGTCGATATAGAACCGCCTAAGCGCGGATTGCTGGCTGCTCTTCAGAATGAACAAATGCCGTCACCAGAAGCTTCAGGTTATCTTGTAAAAATAAGCGAAATAAATGGCAATCCAGTAGAAGCAGGAGAAATGGAATTACAATTGGAAGTCACCACCGCGGATGGGCAGCCTGTAACGAAATTTACAGAAGATATGACCAAGCTCATGCATCTGATCGTCGTTAGTAAAGATTTATCATCGTTTCAGCATGTGCATCCCGATTATGTGAAAGACAATGTTTTTCGGACAAAGCTTAATTTACCATTTGCAGGCTCGTTTTATGTAACGACTGAATTCAAGCCTCATAAACAAAAAGTTGTCATTCATAAGCAGTGGATACAGGTTTCTGGCGAGCCATTATCTAACAAAACAATAGTTCCTGACACCACATGGATAAAAAGTGTAAGCGGCTTAGAAGTTTCATTATCGGCAAGTCCCGGGATTGGTGAAATAGAAGCGGGACAGATGGTTATGTTGCTATTCCGATTTATTGATAAAGAGACGGGAAAGCCGATTAAGCAGATAGAGCCATTTCTCGGCACTTCCGGCCATTGTGTTATTTTGAACAGCACAGTTGACCAATTCGTGCATGCACATGCAATGGAAGCGATGAGTGGTGGTTCAAACGTCATGTTCCACACGGTATTTCCTGAGAAAGGCATCTACAAGTTATGGGGGCAATTTCAGTTTAAAGGCGAGGTGCTGACGGTGCCATTTGTCATCACCGTTAAATAAGAGATGGTTGAACCAAATAAAAAGTGTGTATGTACTCCTGCCCCCGTTAAGGGGGTTTTTGCTTTTTATAAGCCTTTATTCAATAACGACCACTGGACTAATCCATTCTTTTATTAGTAAATTGCTCAAGATTGCTGTCCATAATGTGGGATTTACCGCATTAGAGGGTTCGTACATTCCCCCTATACTTATAAATGTAAGGGTTTTCAAAAATGAAGAAGGGGGAAAGGAAATGACATTCACGACTCGAAAATGGTTTTGTTTTGCGTTAGCGTTTGCGATTTTGGCATCATCGGTATTTGTTTCAGCGCCAAGTGCGAAGGCAGCATCAGACGGAGTAGGGGGAGCGGGAGTGGGTCCAGCTACAATTTATTCGTATCAGCCTTCAGCAAAATATGCAGTTTCAACGAACTATAGCCTTAAGGCGAATGGAGTAGAAATTCCAGTGGTTAAGGGCTTCAACGACTACGATTATGCAAGCTTCTCGATGGGAGGCGGACCGGTAACCTATGAACTAACGATCCTGAATACGGACAAGGTGCATGAATATTCGATCAGTCCGAAGAAACTCGGTATTCAAGCTGATTCGGTGGTTGGCAGAACGATCACGTTTACGACGCAGAAGGATGAGTATTTGATCATCATGATGAACAACCGGGCTACCCGATTGGTTATCGCGGCTGATCCGGCGGAGACGGATATTCCGAATGCCACCGGCGAGGGGATCTATAATGTGACCGCAGCGCCTTATCTGGTGACGACAACGGGGGAGAAAACGGGAGTAGCAGCGAGAACAGCTGCCTTGCAGCAAGCCATTAATGATGCGAGCAGCTATGGAACTGCGCAGGGGAATGGGAAGCAAGGCATCGTTTATGTTCCACGCGGTACGTATTACATCGGTAATATCCTGTTGAAGAGCAACACGGCGCTTTATATGCAACCTGGAGCAACATTTGTTGCTACGGGAAAGACGGCAGATTATACCGAACATTGGTTTAAGGATTCGATGGGAAGGCCCGCCACATGGTGGATTTCTACAGCCTTTCATTCGACGAATATTAAAATTTACGGGCGCGGCACGATCGATGGCAACGGACAAGCGCTGCATGATGATAAAAGTACGAACGGCAAAGGTATGATCAACAATCTGATCGTGCCTATCGCTACATCAAATTTTAAGATGGATGGCATCATGGTTCGGGAATCGGCTGGCTGGGCGATCGTATCGACAAGATCCAATGATTTAGCATTTACGAATTTGAAAATGTTCAACAGCCTGGGCATGGGCGAAAATGACGGCATCGACATTTGCGAGTCGCAAAACGTAGTCGTTAGAAATTCGATTGGCATAGCGCTGGATGATCCGTATTCCACCAAAGCATGGCGGGAGGATACGGATATCGCATCCGGGAAGGTACCGTGGCCAGGAAGTCCGGAGCCGGTGCAAAACGTGCTCTTCGAAGACGCGATTTCTTGGACTTTATGTTATGGCTTCAAAATGGGTCAAGGCGTTATGCAGGACCAACAAAATATTACGTTCAAGGACGGTGTCGTGTATAAGGCAGCGGTTGGTTTTGCCATTCATCATAAATATGGATCGGGTAAGGTAAGCGGCATTACCTTCGAGAATATGGATGTAGAAGATATCAGCGGCAGCAACGAAGACAACAGTGCTTGGATGACAATGTTTACAGTAAACGGCGGCAATGCAGGTGTCGGACCGATCACAGGCGTAACCGTAAAAAACATTACAGTACGAGACATTGGCGAAGGCTTCTCCAAGCTGAAGGGGATGGAAGGAGCGGAGATTACAAATATTACGTTCGAAAACGTGTATATGCCGGGCAAAAGCGAGCCTGCAAAAAATCTCCATGAGATGAACTTTCTGAGCAAGGAGCATTATAGCGGTGTAACGATCAAGCCCGTGCAAAATCCGGAGCCTAGGACGCGGACGAATCTGGCGCTAAGGAAGCCCGCGGTCGGCTCTTCGAATGACGGCGTCGAGGATACGTCGCGTTATGTTAATGACGGTAATCTCGCGACCCGCTTTGGCTCCAAGCGAGGCATCGATCCGAGCTGGATTTATATTGATCTCGGGGAGAGCAAGACAATTGATCAAGTGAAGCTGTACTGGGAGAGTGCCTATGGCAAAAGCTATCAGATCCAAGTTGCCAACGATATAAGCAGCGAAGCAGGTTGGCAGACGGTGTACAGTACGACGACTGGGAAGGGCGGCATCGAGACGGTTTTGTTTAATGAAGTCAACGCCCGCTACGTGCGGATGTACGGTACGGTAAGAGCGACAGTGTATGGTTATTCCCTTTGGGAGCTTGAGGTATATGGACCCGAAGTGTTTGCGGACAGCATTACTTTGAATCAATCAGCATTTACGCTGGTGACTGGCAAAACGGAGCAGCTAAGCGCAGCGCTTATGCCAGAGCAAACGACGAACAAAAATATAACGTGGACAACAAGCAACAGCAATGTTGCAACGGTAAGCCAGACTGGGCTTGTTACCGCCATAGGGATAGGGACGGTCAACATTACGGCGAAAACACAAAACGGCGACTTAAGTACATCAGCAGTTGTGACGGTGATGGAACCAACTGATCCAATAGATCCAACTGATCCAACTGAACCAGGGGAGTCGCTTTTGCCGCCAGTACTATATGAGGCAGTGGCGGGCAATGGAGAAACCAGCTTAAGCTGGAACGCCGTGGATCATGCAGATGGCTACAAAATATTTGTCAGCACGACGCCAGGCGTTTATTCGGAAGAGACAGCAACCGTAACAGGCTCTGTATATAACTATTTAGCCAAAGGCTTGAGCAATGGTCTTACGTATTATTTTGTTATCAAGGCTTATAATGGGTCAGGAGAAAGCACAGCTTCTAATGAAATAAGCGCAGTTCCAATAGGAGAATCAGGACCTGTCTCGCCTATTAATCCTCCGCAGCCTGGGAAGCCTACTAATGCAGAGTTTGCTGTGTTGATCAACGGCAAGGAAGAGCAGCTTGGAACCGCAGAGACTTCAACAATAAATGGACAATCGGTTACTCAGTTCAAGCTTGATCCTGTTAAACTCGCGAATAAGCTGGCCAGTGAGCAAGAGCATTCGGTCATTGCGATACAGACGAGAACACAGCCTGATCGTTTCCTAGCTGGGCTGACTGCGGAAATACTGGATAATCTTCAGCAGAAAAATGCGGTAATTATGCTGCAAACCGCTGCAACAATCTATACGCTGCCTGCGCAGCATATTAATTTAAAAGCATTGATGGTGCAATTTAACACTTCTGCAGAGCCGTCAGCCATAGAGATTAATATCGAAATCAGCAAGCCGGAAGCAGCGGTTCAAAAGTTGCTAGACGAAGCTGCTATAATCGGCAAGTTTTCATTAGTTGATGCGGCATTTGATTTTACGGTTACCGCCAATTATGGAGGAACCAAAATGAATATCGACAGCTTCGACGCCTATGTGGAAAGGGCGTTGATACTTCCTGACGATGTGGATCAAACTCAAATGACGACAGCTGTTGTCATTGACCCAGACGGATCAGTTCGCCATGTACCTACCAAAATTGTTCATAAGAATGGCAACTATATAGCAGTAATTAGCAGTTTGACAAACAGCGTGTATGCGCTTGTCCATTATGATACCGTATTCGTGGATATAGAGGGACACTGGTCAGCATCCGCCGTAAATGATCTAAGTGGACGACTCATCGTAAAAGGTGTGGACAAAAATAAGTATCTGCCTAACCAAGAGGTTACGCGAGCTGAATTTGCGGCTTTGCTCGTTCGGGCGCTCGGCCTGAAAACTGTCAAGGCAGCGCAAATATTCACAGATGTGAATAGCTCGGCTTGGTATTCGGAGGCAATCCAAACGGCTTATGCTTATGGCCTGATTGAAGGATTCGAGGATGGGACATTCCGTCCAAGCATCAGCATGACACGTGAACAGGCCATGGCGATCACAGCCAAAGCAATGAAGCTTACGGGATTAAAGGACAAACTAGTGAATACAGATACCGATACGCTGCTGCAAGGATTTGCGGACAGAGCAATGTTTGCAGAGTGGGCTATAAGCGGTATCGCGGATTGTTTGCAAAGTGGTCTTATTAACGGAAAAACAGATCATCAGCTGGCGCCAAAAGCAAACCTGACTCGAGCGGAAGTTGCATCGCTCATTCAACGGCTTTTACAAAAATCAGAATTGATTTAATTTTCTAAATGAAAAAAGGATTGTCTCTAAAGCGACGACTGGAGACGATCCTTTTTGCTGTATGATCATTATAAAGTGAGTCCAAATCGCTTGAGCTCAATAAAGATGGGTTCCAATCGTTTACCTTTTTCAGTAATGGTGTATTCTACTCTTGGGGGGACTTCAGCATAAATGGTTCGACTAACGATGCCTTGGTCTTCAAGCTCCTTCAAGCGAAGGGAAAGTGTTTTCGGACTGATGCCTTCGAGTGATTTCAACAATTCACTAAAGCGCATCGTTTCTTCGACCAGCAGGTCACGAATAATGAGAAAGGTCCACTTCGTACCGATAATGTCTAGTACCTTACCTATAACGCAAGGAACACCATAGGTACCACGCTCTAGAACGAGCAGTTCACGTTCATCCATTAGGATCACCTCAACTAATTTAACTCCATTTCTTCAAGTATAGTACAAAAGTAACTTTAGGGAAACTATATGAAAAAAAGTTCACTACTTTCACTTTTATACTAACTGTGGTAAAAATAGAGTAATAACTACCCACTCTAATTAACGAAGAGGTGCATAGATCATGACGTTTAAACATTTAGATACACCATTTGAACTCAAAAGTCTTAAGCTTAAAAATAGAATTGTAATGGCACCTATGTGTCAATACTCTGTAGACGCGAAGGACGGGATACCTAATGAGTGGCATTATGTTCATTATGTTTCACGTGCGATAGGCGGTACGGGTCTTATCCTCATGGAGATGACCGATGTTGATCCAGATGGTCGCATTACAGATCATGATTTAGGGCTTTGGTCAGATGAGCATATTCCAGCTTTCAGACGCATTATTTCAGAAGTGCACAAACATGGATCCAAAATAGGCATTCAAATCGCGCATGCTGGGCGCAAAGCAGAGGACGCTGAGCAGCCCGTTGGTCCATCTGCCATCCCAGCAGGTCCTAACTATAAAACACCTAAACCACTTTCTGTCGAAGAAATAAAAGTTATTGTGAATCAATTTAAAGAGGCAGCTAGAAGAGCAGTAGAAGCGGGTGTAGACACAATTGAAATACATGGTGCTCATGGTTATTTGGTGCATCAATTCCAGTCTCCGGGCATTAATACCCGTGAGGATGAGTACGGTCAGGATTTGGCTAAATTTGGTGTAGAGGTCGTTCAAGCGGTGAAAAGCGTAATGCCAGCAGACATGCCGCTCATCATGCGAATCTCTGCCATTGAATATATGGATGGTGGTTATGATTTGAACCATAGCATCGAGTTCAGCAAACGCTACAGAGAAGCTGGAGTTGATGTGTTTCATGTATCCAGCGGCGGAGAAGGACCAGTCGGAGTAAGGCGTCCGGGCAACTATCCTGGTTATCAGGTGCCTTTGGCACGTGCTCTGAAAGAAGCGCTGCAGGTACCTGTCATTGCCGTAGGCAAGCTGGAGGATCCACAGCTGGCTGAAGCGACGATTGCGAGTGAAGATGCTGATTTAGTAGCTGTTGCTCGCGGCATGCTTCGTAATCCTTATTGGGCATTACATGCAATTCAGGCCATTAAAGGTGAGGCATTACCCGCAAAGCAATATGAAAGAGCATACTGATCATTATCAAGCTAATAATAAGAAGAGCCTCTTGGACGCCGAGAGGCTCTTCTTGTTATTCAAGCAATGCAATAAACCGGTTTGCGATGATGGGAAGAGAAGAATTGCGCCTAGTGGCAAAACCTACAGAACGTAATGGAATGGGTTCAATTGTCTGAAGTCGAAATAGTTTCTTATTCTCAAGTTCTAGATCGATAAAGGATTGTGTAACAAATGCTGCTCCATATCCGCGAATAGCCATTTCAATTAGCATATCCATGCTGGACAGCTCCATATCCGCATCTGGCGTCATGCCTTGTGAAGCAAACCACTGCTCAATAAACAATCTTGTACTGCTCGCTTCAGAGAGCAGCAAGAGCGGCAATTGGGCTAAGGCTTGAGCCGAAAAGGGGGTATCGACTAAATGACGATACGCTTCTCCTACAACAAAGCAGTCCTGAATCTCCGTTAGATGTGAAACGACAAGTTCATGATCAGAGAGGGGCAAGTGAACAAGACCAATATCAATTTGACCATCTAACAATCGATCCCGTATATCCGATGTTTTTCCTTGAGAAAGCCGAATGCGTACATCGGGATGCTCCGCGTGAAACGTATCGAGCAGAGGCAGCAGCAAATGCTTGATTACAGGTCCGCTAGCCCCAATGCGCAGCTCGCCTGCCGTAAGGTTTTTGAGCGCTTGTAATTGGATTTCACCTGCTTGCAGTATCGTAAACGATTTCTCTACATAAGCGAGAACTTCCAATCCTTCCGAAGTAAGCTTTACTCCTTTGGACAATCGATCAAACAACTTCACTTCAAGCTGCGCTTCCAGTTGCTTAATTGCGTAACTGACTGAAGGCTGTGTAATATGCAGCTCTTGTGCTGCTTTTGTCAAATTTCCTAATTTGGCGGTATGGAGAAAAATGCGATACCATTCCATATTCATTAGCATGATATAGTTCCTCTCTATGACAAGATTCAAAAATTTCGATTTCATTTATTTCACATTCAAAATTATAATAGACAAATAACGAATGCGTCAAAGCATTCCATCGGGAGGTAAACATAATGGCAGGAAGCACATATGGGGAAAGCTTTAAAATTACGACATTCGGTGAATCACACGGGGAAGCCGTTGGCGTCATTGTAGATGGCGTAACACCTGGGGTTGAGCTGGATGAGAAATATATTCAAACGCAAATGGATCGAAGAAAACCCGGTCAATCCTCTGTAACTACCCCGCGCAAAGAATATGATGTCATTCGTATTATGTCTGGCATGTTTGAAGGGAAAACAACGGGAACGCCACTTTTCATTATGCTGCATAATACGGATATGAAGCCTGAAGCATATAACGATATACAAAATTCCTTTCGTCCAGGACATGCCGATTATACGTATTTGAAAAAATACGGCTTGCGTGATCACCGCGGAAGCGGGAGGGCGTCGGGAAGAGAAACAGCAAGCCGTGTTGCTGGCGGAGCGGTTGCCCGCAAGCTGTTAGAGAACCGAGGAATAAGTGTTGTTGCTTATACCAAGGAAATAGGCGGTATTAAATGCGAAACGTACGTCGAGGATGAGATTGAAAAAAATGCGGTAAGAGCATGTGATCCAGAAGCAGCGGTTCGTATGATCGAGAAGATCGAGCATTTAGCGACTATTGGAGACAGCTGCGGCGGTATCGTGGAATGCAGAGTAAGAGGTGTTTTACCTGGGATTGGCGAGCCAGTATTTGATAAGCTGGACGCTGAGCTTGCAAAAGCAATGCTATCCATCGGGGCTGTTAAAGGCATTGAGTTTGGGGCAGGTTTTGCAGCAGCAGAGATGCTCGGCAGCGAGCATAATGATGCCATGAGCAAAAACGGGTTTTTAAGCAATAACGCGGGGGGAATTGTCGGCGGCATCAGCACGGGCGAAGAAATTGTTTTTCGTATAGCGGTTAAGCCCACTTCATCCATCTCTTTGCCGCAGCATACGATTGATATCCACGGTCAAGAGAAGATGATCGAGACCATTGGCAGACATGATCCGTGTATCTGTCCACGTATTATTCCCGTTGTAGAAGCGATGGCATGTATCGTTATTGAAGATCTAATCAAGCGCCAAGCAGCAATGAATGGATAAACTGTGCTATGCTTATAAATGACAAATGCTGAGAGGAGATTGCTAATGAAACCAACAGTCTTCATTGATCGACAGATCCCCGCTGAAGTAGAGGCGTTTATAGCAGAGCACTGTATAATAGACAAATGGGAAGAGAAAACGCCCATGACCCGTCAGCAGATGCTTCTGAAGATGGCGAGTGCAAATGGTTTATTAACGGCAGGAGCAAAAATTGATGCTGAATTAATTGACCATGCGCCGCATTTGAAAGTCGTAAGCAGCATAAGCGTCGGCTATAATCATTTTGATGTTGAAGCAATGCGTACAAGAGGGATAATTGGAACGAACACGCCGCATGTCCTGAATGACACTGTAGCGGATCTTGCACTCGCACTCATTCTGGGAACAGCGAGGCGTGTTGCGGAGCTGGATCGATACGTAAAGGATGGCAAGTGGAAGACAGGCGATGGCGTCAAGCTGTTCGGTAAAGATGTCCACCATGCTAAGCTTGGCATCATTGGAATGGGGAGAATTGGTGAGGCGGTTGCCCGTCGCGCCAGGTTCGGGTTTGACATGGATGTCGTTTATTATAATCGCAGCCGTAAGCCAGAAGCGGAAGAGAAGCTGGGCGTTCGTTATTTTGAATTAAATGATCTGCTTGCTTATTCAGATTTTATTTTATTATTAGCACCTCTGACACCAGACACGGTTAAGCTAATTGGAGCAACTGAGTTTAAATTAATGAAGCCATCATCGATTTTTATTAATATATCGAGAGGGCAAACGGTAGATGAGCAAGCTTTGATTGAAGCTCTCGAGCAGGGTACGATTTCAGCTGCGGGCCTTGATGTATTCGAAAAAGAACCGATTGAAGCGGATCATCCTTTTCTGACGATGGCTAATGTATTAACCTTGCCTCATATCGGCTCTGCCACTTCGGATACAAGGTTTAATATGGCTATGCTTGCAGCTCAAAACCTAGTAAACGCGTTAACGGGACAAGTCCCCCCAAATGTCGTTGACGAGCTGCTTTAACAGGATACACGTTGTTAATAAGAGGGGTACATATCATGACAGCTTCAAAGTTATTACTTCTCGGAGCAACAGGCAAGACCGGTCAATTTATTGCGAGTTATCTTGAAGATAGGAACGTTCCATTTAAGCGATTTGTAAGACTGCCTGAGCAAATGATCGATGAGAGCTATCTTGGAGATGTACGTAATCAGCATGATGTTTTTGAAGCCATAGTTGATGCGAGTGGAGTCATTTGTGCGTTAAATACGGAAGGCAACGGAACACTTGTCAGCGGCATCACAAATTTGATTGCCGCAATGCAGCATTACCGAGTGAAAAGAATCGTAACGATTGGTACAGCGGGCATCTTGCAGAGTGAGCTGCAGCCAGAGCTGCTTAGATACCAATCCAGTGAAAACAGACGTTTAAACCATGATGCAGCCAAAGAGCATGAGCAGGCTTATAGGGCACTCGCTAACACTGATTTGGACTGGACCATCGTCTGTCCCACAAAGCTCGTTCAAGAGGAGCTGCGCGGCGGTTATCGTGTGCGAAAGGAAATCCTGCCCTCTGGAGGTGCATCGATTTCTTTTGCAGATACGGCTGAATTCGCTGTTTCGGAATATTTTAACGGTGCTTATGTGCGAGAACGTGTTGGTATTAGCTACTAATTCATAGGCAAAAAGGTAAAAACACCTGAGTTCCTACTTTTCATAGGGACTCAGGTGTTTTTGGTTATCTATTATTGAGCTGCATCAGCTTTCAAAACTTCAACGCGATTTGAGAAAAATGTAGCACCGCCGCCCATATCTGCGAGCCGCTGCGGCGTCAGTGTATTCACGGCTTGATGACCTTTTTTCTTGTCTTCCCACCATAAGCCTTGCGTGACGAGTACTCCTGGCAGTACATCTTGACCAACGCGCAGCGTCATCTCCAGTTCACCACGATCATTGCGTATCTTAACACGTTCCCCGCTAAGGAGCCCGAGAGCTTCTGCGTCATCCGCATGCATATGAAGGAGAGGCTCCTTCTCAAGCTTTTGCAGCTTTTCTTGGTTGGCGAAGGTCGAGTTAATGAAGCTGTGATTCGGGCCAGTCGTCAACCAAAAAGGATACGTCTCCGGTTCTCTAAGCGGCGTATGATTGGGTATTGGTGGCAAGCCGTTCATAAGCATTTTCTCCGAATAAAGCTCGATTTTACCAGAAGGAGTCGGAATCATCGAGGTATAGGAAGGAAGCTCATTACCGCCAGCCTTCATCCACGTATTAGCTTGCAGCGCCTCAAAAGTAATGCCTTTAAGAAGTGGATTATTTTCGCTATCAAGTGCCTCACTTATCATTTGCTGCTCAGAAATGTCAAATAGATGAGGCTCAAAGTCAAGTTTAAGCGCGAGCTCCTTAAAGAGCGTAAAGTTTGATTTGCATTCACCCATCGGTTCCATAATCGGCTGGTGAAGCTGCAAATACAGATGCCAGTATGAAGTGTATAAATCCAAGTTTTCAAAATGAGAAGTTGCAGGCAATACAATGTCCGAATATTTGCAGGTGTCTGTTAAGAACAAATCATGTGTAATCGTAAATAAGTCTTCACGAGCCAATCCCTCGCGCACTCGGTTCTGGTCAGGCGCTACGACTGCTGGATTGCTGTTATAGACAAACAGCATCTTGACTGAAGGAGCGGCATCTAGAAGAGCATCGCCGAGCTGATTCATGCTGATCGTACGGACATCCGGATCAGGCATTAAATCGGGGCGCTCAATTTTCTCACCATTGAGCCGCGAATACCAGCTGTTGCCTTTCATTGCGCCGCCACCTTGAACATCCCATTGCCCAGTCAATGCAGGCAAGCATGAAATTGTTCGCACGATCATTCCGCCATTATCATGGTGCTGAAGTCCGTTGCCAATGCGGATAAAAGAGGGAGTGGTCGTTCCATACAGCCTGCTAAGCTCCTCGACCTCCGCTGCCGGTACGCCCGTAATAGCTTCCACTCGTTCAGGCGTATATTCAGCTGCTTGCTTCGCGAGATCCTCGTAACCGAGCGTGAACTGCTCGAGAAAAGCTTGATCAGTCAGCCCATCACGGATGATGACATGCATCATGCCAAGAGCGAGCGCTGCATCCGTTCCCGGACGCAAATGAATGAACTGATCCGCCCAAGTAGAGGTACGATTGCGATGCACATCAATATGAATAACCTTTGCTCCGTTTTTCCGTGCTTCCGTTGCCAACATCGTTTGGTGCATATTTGTTGATACCAGATTGCAGCCCCATATAAGAAACAGCTTCGTATGTATCGTTTCTTCGGGATCAATGCCTTTGGAAGCGCCCATCGTATAAGCATAACCTGTTGATCCAGCAGCGTTGCATATTGCGCGGTCCAATTGACTTGCACCGAGTCGATGAAAGAACCGTCGATCCATTCCTTCTGCATTCAAAACACCCATATTGCCATAAAAACTATAAGGCAATATGGCACTCGCTCCATGCTCGGAAATAATCCCTTTCATCCGTGAGGTAATTTCCTCATAGGCTTCTTCCCAAGATATGCGTTCGAATGAATGCTCGCCTTTGGGACCTACACGGCGAAGAGGGTAGAGCAGTCTTTCAGGATGATACACGCGATCATTTAATTGTCTTACCTTATTGCAAATTGCTCCGCGGGTTACCGGGTGCTCTGCATCACCTGTTACTTTCGTTATTTTGCCTTCCTCGAAGGTGACGCTCAGACCACAAGTATCCGGGCAATCAAAAGGGCAAACCGATTTTACAGTACCATTTATTACTGATTTGCTCATATCTATCTCACTCCATATAACAGCCATATTCACGTCGTATTATCATAGCATAATCGCATGCAGCGTAGGGAGCAAGATGCAAAAAGTGATGTGCAAATCGCCTGTTTTCCGAACTTCCAGTTTATTATCTATTGACAGCACTTTACTTGTCATGTAATATTCAATGTGCTTAAGACGTATTCCACAACTAAATAATTCGTATAACCTCACGGAGTTACAGCTTGAACAGGGTGAGGGTTTCTACGGGAAGCCTTACTTCCCAACTACGAATATGAGATCAATCATCATTGATCCTATATTCGCAGTTGGGATTTTTTTATGCGCAAATTTTCAAATTTTCATGAGGGGGATTCACACAGATGAAGTATATTTTTTCGGTTTTTCTAGGTGCTGCAAGCTATGGCATTTTATCCACTATTGTTGTGCTTGCTTATGGTCGCGGCTATGAGCTTGGTGAAGTTGTAGGCAGTCAATTGTTAACAGGTTTTTTGCTCGCTTGGATACTCACTTTCATTATGAAATGGCGTGAGAAGCGCAGCCAGAGCTCAACTAATCAAAGTAAGGTTAATACATCTATTCGCACGAGCAGCATGACATGGAAACAACGTTTCATTCTAATGGCTGCTGGAACTCCAACCGCTATTACAGGTTTATTGTATTACCAATCTCTTCGCTACATCCCAGCATCGCTTGCGATTATATTGCTCTTTCAGTTCACATGGATTGGTGTATTAATTCAAGCGGTAGGACAGCGGAAACGTCCAAACGGCATTATGTTTTTTACAATTGCTATCTTATTCGGCGGTACTTTGCTTGCAGCAGGCATCATCGAGCAGGGCACAGGTCAGTTCAATATAATGGGAGTTATACTCGGCCTGTTATCTGCAGTTAGTTACTCATTATTTATTCTCTTTAGCGGAAAAGCAGTTCCCTCTGTACATCCTGCATATCGAAGCGCTTGGATGATTACCGGAGGCATGGTACTTGTATTTATTTTATTCCCTCCAACCTTTTTGTTTAATGGACTCATTTTTGGAGATTTGATGCTTTACGGTTTCTTGCTTGGTATGTTCGGTGCGTTTATTCCACCCGTGTTATTTGCAATCGGTGTGCCGCATGTCGGAGAAGGGATGGCAGGGATTTTGGGTGCGTCGGAGCTTCCTGTCGCTGTTTTGCTTTCATCCTTCGTTCTGAATGAACATGTCAGCGCCTTGCAATGGGCTGGTGTCATCGTCGTACTCATAGGGATTGCGCTTCCAGAAGTCATCAAAATGAAGCGAAGAAGATTGAGCGTGCAATAATCACATATATGAAAAAGAAGCCAGCTGCCCTGAATTAGTGCAGCTGGCTTCTTTTGAATTAGAGACTATTCCTAGCCGTATTCTTATTCCTTTGTATAAGTGGAGAGCCAGTTATAAATAATAAATAATCAACTGATGTTGTTTACACTAATCCTATTTCTGGGAGGCATTTGATGATCTATGATTGTGTAATTGTAGGTGGCGGCATTGCAGGTTTACAGGCTGCCATACAATTAGGAAGATATCGTCATCACGTTGCGGTTATCGATTCCGGCAATGGAAGATCTTCGGTATGCAGAAGCTATCATAATTTAATCGGTTTTCCTGATGGCATTAGCGGGGTGGAGCTTCGCCTTGCAGGGAGAAAGCAAGCAGAGCAGCTTGGAGTCACATTCATACAAGCTGAAGTTGTACATGCGGAAAGATTAAATGAGGCTTTTTTTCTAAAAACTTCGGATATGAAAACTTATCTTGGTAAGAAGCTGCTTATTGCGACAGGTGTGAAGGATCGGCTTTCGAATTTGGATATGCTTATTCCATGTTTAGGAACGAGCGTATACGTATGCCCTGACTGCGATGGATACGAAGTACGAGACCAGCCTACGATTGTTCTAGGTGCTGGAAATGCCGGAGCACAAATGGCACTAACACTTACGCATTGGACGGAGGAGCTCATTTATGTAAATCATGAGCTCACACCGATTGAAGAAGAGCTACGACTCAAGCTTGACCAAAAAAGAATCCCCTGTATAGAACAAGCCATTCAAACCGTTCTGATTGAGCGTGAACAATTTATAGGGATAATTCTTGCGGACGGTTCATCTATTTATCGTCAGCGCTGTTTTGTTGCTTTTGGCGGTAATGAGGTTCGTTCCTCCATTGCCAAACAGCTTGGAGTAGAGGTTATGGAGAACAATCATATTGTCGTTGACCCGCGTACCAAGCTTACAAGTGTCGAAGACATTTGGGCCGCTGGAGACGTAACTGCGCATTCTGAAATGTTGACCATAGCAATGGGGGATGGCAGCCAAGCGGCAATATGGATTCATAAGAGCTTATTATCTACATAGAGGTGATGACCTTGTCGATAATTCCATATTCCAATGCCTCTTCCGATGACATATAATAATCACGATCCATATCCTTTTCGATTTTCTCTATAGGCTGTCCTGTTCTTTCTGCACTAATTCGATTCAATTTAGAGCGTATATTCAAAATCCGATTTGCACTTATCGCAATATCACTAGCTTGCCCTTGGACACCGCCATGGGGCTGATGAATCATAATCTCGCTATTAGGCAGCGCAGCACGATGACCCTTCTCGCCAGCAAGCAGAAGTATAGCTGCAAAAGAAGCAGCGAATCCCGTGCAGATAGTGTGTACTGGAGCTTTCACAAATTGCATCGTGTCAAGAATGGCGAATCCGGCAGAAGTGGAGCCGCCTGGGCTGTTAATGTACATCGAGATTTCTTTCTCAGAATCCTCCGCGGTAAGAAATAATAATTGAGCAACGATGCTGTTAGCGACTACATCATCTATTGCAGAGCCCAAAAAAATGATGCGATCCTTCAGCAATCGCGAATAAATATCGTAGGATCTTTCACCGCGGCTGGATTGCTCGACTACATAAGGTACATAATTACTCATCGTATTTTACCTCCAAATGGATGTTGTTTGGTTTCGATTAGTAAACGAATAACAATTAAAAAAAGATACGGGAAAAATTTTTGAAAGAAGCGTATCTTTTGACGCACTTCATTCGTTTACTTCAATAAGGATGTTCTCCTTTTTGAGAAGATGAAGAGAGGTAAATGCCGAGGAGGTATAATGATGAATGAACTGAAATCTTTACCCCATACAGTAGTAAAAAGCACAGAGGCTGACCTTGATCAGCTTCAAAAAACACTTGAGCGATATTGTTTGTTTTTAACAAAATCAAAATGGGATGCAGAGGATTTAGTGCAGGATACATGGCTAAAAGGGCTGCGGGCAGCTGTTGATTCAAATCACAATAATCCGGAAGCTTTGTTGCTGCGCATCGCCAAAAATACATGGATTGACCAGCGAAGAAGAAAAAATCAATATCAACTTCTCATCCAGCAAGCGAAGCCATTGGATATAGCAGCTTATTCAAGCAGTCTTGACCATGAAGAAGCGATGTACGCGCTCTTGCAACATCTGTCACCTTTACAACGAACTGTGTTTCTTTTGCGCGATGTGCTTCATTTTTCAATCGAAGAAACTGCCGAGCGGCTAAATACGACGCCTGGTGCAATCAAGGCTGCCCATTACCGCGCGCGTGAAGCCTTGCAAGCAGTCAAGCGGGAACTGAAGGCAGAGGCTGTTATACTACCTGATGATGAGTATTTGCGAAGCTTCTTAAGAGCGATGGCGGTTGCTTATCAGACGGGGGATGTAGCTCTTTTAGTTGAGCTTGCACAACGAGATATTTCTGAAGCGCCAATCCTAGTAGGTATCGCACAGAACAATAAGCGCAAAGCCTCAAGAAGCGGAGCACATGTGTTTGCTGCTAACCCAGTGAATGTGCAAATGGCTGCATAAGCAATAAAGAAAAAAACCGATGCCAGCAGGCGTCGGTTTATTTGCTGTATGCAGCTCCACGCAGAATTTTATGAAATAAGCTATAATAGAGGAATAGAATATGAAGGATTGAGGCAAACAATGATGACTCGCAAGCTTATTTTTTTTGACATTGACGGTACCTTGGTTGATCACGAGAAGAAAATACCGCCATCTACGCACCAAGCGATTGAGCAATTGAAAGCAGCTGGCCATGAACTCGTTATTGCGACGGGAAGAGGGCCCTTTATGCTGAAGCCCATTAGCGAACAATTAAACATAGAATCCTATGTTAGCTTTAATGGCTCTTACGTGGTGTACAATGGAGAAGTTGTGTACAGCCATTCGATTAATCCTGACCGACTTGCAGAGCTTACGCAAATTACTCTAAATAATAATCATCCTTTAGTCTATATGACACCGGAAGGTATGCGCTCCAGTACACATGAAACCGCTTATTTAGAGGATGCCCACGAACCGCTAAAAAAGAAGCTGCCGCCTATGGAACCTGATTATTATGTAGGAAAAGATATTTATCAGTGCCTGCTTTATTGCAAGCAAGAGGATGAGGGCTGCTACAAGGAAAATTTTTCTGAGCTCGGCTTCATTCGTTGGCATTTGTTTGGCAGTGACATTTTACCGCCTGGTGGCTCAAAGGCAAAAGGAATTCATGCTCTTGTTGAACGATCCGGTTTCGACCGTGAAAATATTTATGCATTTGGCGACGGTTTAAACGATCTGGAAATGATGCAATATGTCTATCACAGCGTTGCGATGGGCAATGCACCCGATGAAGTGAAGCAAGCCGCACGGTATGTAACGAAGGATGTAACAGAGGACGGCATTATGTATGGCCTGCGCATGCTTGGTTTATTAAAAGATTAGGGCAGGCACGCCTCACGGAATAATAAAGGCAGATCTCTTTAATAGAGATCTGCCTATTATCGTACTATTTAATTACGCGTCTAGCAGTTACATAACGCTTGTCCCATGTGCTGCCTTTGAATTTGGAAATGGTTACGCCTACACCTACTCTGTAAGTGTGAAGGAGTTTATCATTACCGATATATATGCTTACGTGATTGATGATGCCATCACGATTCGTGTCAGAGAAAACAAGATCGCCTGGTTTAAGATTGCTTTTCGAAACATAAGTGCCGGATTTCGATTGCTGCTTAGAAGATCTTGGCAAGCTAATGCCATTTTTCTTAAATACGTACTGCGTGAAAGACGAGCAGTCAAACGCGCTAGTAATACCTGATTTTGCACCAAATTTATAAGGCACGCCCAAATATTTTTTTCCAGTTGCAGTGACGCTGTTTGCTTTGGACGTACTTGATACCGTTGCTGCGTTTGCTTCTTGAGGCGCTATGACAGGCACGCTGGCAATGGCAATAGATAAGCTGATTCCAACACCTGCGATAAGTCTACTAATCTTTTTGTTCTTTGTGTTATTCATGATGTTCCTCCTTGAAATTAGGTAGTCTGTGTGATGTGCTAGAAATACCATAACATACATTAAATGCCCACTAATTACCTATGAGGAAGCAAACCCTTGCTGCTGCTGAATAAAAACAACTTTATTAAAAAGTGATGATAAAATACTCACTTTTTCTCACTTGACAGCTGTCCATTTGGTAAAGTTCATTTATAAGTGTTTTTACTCTATCGCCAAGCTGGATACAGGATATATACTGATGAAGTCGGGCCGACGAATCTTGAGGAAAGGAGCTGATCGATTTGATTAACAACTTGGAGGTGATCTCCGTTTAACGGAGATCGCTCATTAGAAGGAGACCGCAAGGTCTCCTTTTTACTTTTAAAAATGTTCTAACCAATATTAATGGAATTATTGTTAAACATTTCTTGTCATCTGAAAATGCTTACAATATAATAAGAAAGTGCAACAAGAAAGAAGTTCAAGTGGAGGGAATAACATCCATGGCTTTTATTGCTTGCAACAAAAACTCAGCGTTACCAAAAATCGAAAGGAGGAAGCAAAAAATGTTGATTAACACTACTGCTGCAAACAATTCTAAAAAGATTAGCTTGTTCGAGGAGGACATTTATTGTGAACTACAAAAATGGGAGAGACGTGCTTCCCCCTAGTCTATTGCAAGAGCTGCAAAAATACATTCAAGGTGATTTGATCTATGTGCCTAAGCTTGCGGAGAAACGTGCGCATTGGGGTGAGGTAAGCGGCACACGGAAACTGCTTGCCGAACGAAACAAAGAAATTTACCTGTATTATTCGAATGGTTGGACTGTTGCTGATCTAGAGCGGAAATATCATTTATCGTGCGAAAGCATTCGTAAGATCATTGTTAAATCACGATAATGAAAAAATATTGAAAAAAAGCAGATTGCCGCGAGCATCTGCTTTTTTTGTTGTCATTATTGAGTAAAAAGTAGGATTGACACAACTAAGACAAACCTTTAAGAGGGATTTTTTGTCGAACGTCGAAATGTTAATGGATGTATTTTTGGCGATAGATGTCGAATGAACACTAGAACAAATGGCAGTGGAGGATTAAGAAAATGAAAACATTATTAATTGCAGAAGATGAGCCGGTTCTGCGCATGCTTATTATGGATACGCTCGAAGATGAAGGTTATGCGCTCGAAGAAGCGGCTGATGGGGAAGAAGCGTTACAAAAAATTGTGGACACTAACTTTGATTTAATTATTCTAGACTACATGATGCCTAAGATGACAGGTATTGAAGTCATAGAGAAAACAAGGCTGCTGGAGGATCGCAAGCATTCATGCATTCTTATGCTGTCAGCGAAGAGCCAGCAAGCCGAACAAGAGAAAGTGCTGCTCGCTGGCGCCGATGGCTTTATGTCTAAGCCCTTCAGTCCGCTTGAGCTAATCGATAAGGTAGAGGAGATGTTACGTGGGTAAGCTGCGTCTCTTCTATAAGAAAAGAATTACACGACAGTTCGTAGCGATGATGGTACTTGCTTTATCGCTTATTCTTATTGGGGCTGTTGCCGTGCTGACAATCTCGGTTATGATATTAAAAAATTATGAGTCCGAAACGGTTCAAATGAGAGAGAAGCAAGAGCTTGTCGCGCAAATTGCCGATCATTCCAATGATATTATTTTGAGAGCGCGCGGTTACTATGTCTATTTAACAGATTTCGAATATAAGCAGATTTTTTCGGAGAAGAAGCTGCTCGATCAATCTCTAGCAAAAATCAAAACCTATCCGATTAATGCAACGGAACAAGAAGTGATGAACAATATTGAGTCCTTTTTCGTCGATTACTTTGAAAACATTTTGCCGAAAGCGATTGAATATTCAAAAGCTCAAAATTATGAAGCGCTTCGCGTCCTTGTATCCGCAGGTGAGGATAACCCTGTGAATAAACTAATTAGCTATTCACGTGATTTTGAGAAACAAGTACAGCTGCTTGCTGAACAAAAAAACGATGAATTATTTCGCAGCCTAACGCTCCAAGCCGTTATATTAATAGGCTACATCATTATTATCTTAATTATAGCTTCATTTATTACGAGAAAAGTGGCTAGAGATATTGGCGTGCCGCTCATGAGATTGACGAACCACGCTCGTGAGTTTGCGAATGGTGAATATTCGGAGCCGGAGGATCTCACAAGAGAAGATGAGCTTGGAGAGCTGGCACGAACCTTTAAGAAAATGATGACGCAAATCCAAAGTAAAGAAGAGGAGCTTCTCGCTCAAAACGAAGAACTTATTGCGCAGCAGGATGAGCTGCAGGCGCAGCAAGAGGAACTGCAGATCGCCGTAGGCGTAATGGAGCAAAATGAGAAATATTTGGAGAAGCGCAACCAGCTTGTACAATCCCTCTCTAATACCCTCGATAAACAAGAGCTGCTGCAAAGCATCATTTCTAATATTGTCGCTATCACCGATTCCGATAAAGGCTTAATTGTGATGATGAATAGAGAGCATGATTGCGCATCTGTAGGGATTTCCAATGCTTCAGCCAAACAGTTTATTGAGCAAATGGAAGATGGCATCGTATTACGTGCCTCACAGACCAAACAAGCATACAGTATGATTCGTGAATGTTCACTTGGTGAACAGGGATATCACGATTCTGCTATGAAAGCTACCGATTTAATCTTGCCCATTTTGAATGCATCAGAAGAAATGGTTGCCTGCCTAGTTATTACGAAGGTCAATCGTACGATTACGAAGCAAGAGGAAGAAGAGATCGTTGGCATGATGACACAAGTATCATTAGCCTTCGATAAACTGCATTTGTACGAGCTGTCGGAGAAGCAGCGCTTGATGACTGGAGATATACTGAACACCATTCAAGAAGGCATCCAATTGCTTGATCTAGATGGCAGCACGCTTCAAATTAATCACAAAATGGCTGAGATATTCGGATTTTTCAATCATGAAAAAGGGACAATCAATATGCCTTTTGAGCAATTCAAAGGTTTTGTCCAATCCTCTGTTGTTGAATCTGAACCGTTAATTCAATTTATGACTGGGCTTATCTCAAATGGACATTATAATGGCTTGCGCAGCATGAACTATGAAATTACAGAACCAGAAAGAAAATTCATTCAAATTTATTGCGAGCCCTTGTACCGCAATGGTCAACAATTCGGGTTATTGCTCGTTCACCGTGACATCACGAAAGAGTACGAGGTTGACCGGATGAAATCTGAGTTTGTAAGTACAGTTAGTCATGAGCTGCGGACGCCGCTTGCAAGTGTGCTTGGATT
Source organism: Paenibacillus sp. 2TAB26 (assembly GCF_052115145.1). Classification (NCBI taxonomy): domain Bacteria; kingdom Bacillati; phylum Bacillota; class Bacilli; order Caryophanales; family Paenibacillaceae; genus Paenibacillus; species Paenibacillus sp. 2TAB26. The sequence continues at coordinate 31,620 of NZ_JBFRGC010000044.1, read as the reverse complement.
CGCAGAGCTGCTGCTTCACCGGGAACTGAAGCCGGAGCGCCAGCGGAAATATGTATCGACGATTTATCAAGAAGCAAGAAGATTAACGACGTTAATTAATGACTTTTTAGATTTGCAACGAATGGAATCAGGTAAACAAACCTATGAAATGAAAAGCACATCGTTAACGCCATTAATTAAAGAAGCCATCGACATGCAGCAAATGTCTGCTAGTATCCATCAAATAACGTGGAAAAATGATGCACAAGAAGCAATTGTAATTGCAGATAAAGATAAAATGCTTCAGGTATTCATTAATTTATTGAGCAACGCAATTAAATACTCGCCAAATGGCGGACAAATCACTTTGTTTAGCAGCATTAACAAAGATATGATCGTCATTCGCTTAGAAGATGAGGGACTTGGCATACCAAAGGATGCACTGCCTAATCTCTTCAACAAGTTTTATCGTGTCGATAATTCAGATCGAAGAGAAATTGGCGGGACTGGCTTAGGCTTGGCAATCGTAAAAGAGATTGTTACAAGACATGATGGCAAAATAGAAGTTTTTTCCGAGTTCGGACATGGAAGTACCTTTATCGTGACGCTTCCACTGGCTAAGCAGCAAGAACGAATACAAAACGATGAGTTGAAGGAAAATACTTCTTCTGAGACGTCCATTCAAGTGATGCTGATTGAAAACGACCTTAATTTGTCAACTTTACTCCGTGATGAATTGAGGTCTAGTGGATTTCATGTTCACCTGTTCACAGAAGGTGGATTGGCTATTAATGCAATTGAACAGCTTAAACCGGATATCGTGGTCATCGATCTGATGCTGGAATCAGGAATTACCGGCTGGGATATTATTAGCAAAATCAAGAAATCCGATGTATTGCTAAATACGCCAATCATCATTTCGAGCGCCTTCGAAGAGAAAGAAAAAGCTGCACAATGGGGAATTAATGAATTCCTTGTGAAACCCTATTTACCTGGCAGACTAAGTGCAGCAATCTCTCGTTTGCTGCGATAATTGGGGGAGCCCATTTTCATGAAGACGGAAAAATATAAACAACTGATTCAACAGCGAATTACACAGACGATCGATGATTGGTCCAATCAAACAGCAGTTGAGGAACAAGATATTCATCGATTTTTCCATAATCTTAAAGGGACAAGCGGTACGATTGGGCTGCGTGAGGTTGAAAAGTTTTCGGAATCCAAAGAACAATTTTTTTCTGAAAAAAGCAAAAAAACGTACATACGCGAGGAGTGGTCAGAGCATTTGCTGCCACTAACGGCCATGTTTCCTCAAGTACTGCAGCTGCTAGACGGACTCGACAATGCAAATGAGGGTCAGGCCGATTCCCTTGATGATCATTCAAAGCATCACAATCGTGTACTTGTCATTGATGATGATGTTGAATTTGTAACCTATGTCAAAGAAGTTTTAGAGAAAAATGATTATCCAGTAAGCATTGCTCTGAATGCGGAGCGCGGTTTAAAACTGTTCTACGAATGGAAGCCTAATCTCATCCTTCTTGATATCGTGTTGCCCGATCGAAGCGGCATGTATGTTCTTAATCAAATCGTTGATAAGGCGAAGCAGCAGCATATTCCGATTATTATGGTCAGCGGGAATGTATCCGTCGAAAATCAAGTTAACGCCTATCGATCCGGTGCGATGGACTTTCTTGCCAAGCCGTTTGATGTTGAGCTGCTTAAGGCTCTCATCGACAATCGATTTGCGATGAAGATGGACTGGGAACGCTCGATCATTATTGATGAGTTAACAGGCGCTTACAATCGCAAGCATTTCAATCAAATGATGCGGCAGCATCTCGACAGCTTTAAGCGCTCAAACGATATTTTCTCACTCGTTATGATTGATTTAGATTACTTCAAACTTGTAAATGATACCTATGGTCATCTTCAAGGGGATGAGGTGCTTCAAGCCTTTGTGGCAACTACACAACATGCAATCAGGCCAAGAGACATTTTATGCCGATATGGCGGGGAAGAATTTGCTCTTATTTTACCGAATACGGATGCAGTTCAAGCCGCTTACCTTATGGAGCGTCTGCGTTCTAAATTTAATGCTATTAAATTTCAAACGAGTGATTCTAACTTTCAAGTCACATTTTCATCAGGAATCACAGAAATAACGGAACATAATAGCCATTCTGCTACCCTGGTAGATGAAGCGGATCAAGCTTTATACAGTGGGAAACGCGGAGGAAGAAACCAAACGGTAGTTTATTCCAAGGCATTAAACCATTCCAAAAACGAATCGATATTAAACATCATTGTCGTTGATGATGATCCATTAATCCGAGAGATTATCATTAATCGATTTTTTAACTGGAAACCTACGAATCATACGAAGGTAAAAGCAGAAGGTTATGCAGACGGTAGAACGTTCTTATCCTCCAACTGGTACAAAGAGAGTGAAAAGTTTATTATCCTGCTCGATGGCTCTATGCCTGATTTGGACGGATTAGAGGTATTAAAGGAGCTGCGCCTCAATTATCCTGAACAACAGCTGTTGATCGTCATGCTGACCGCTCGCAATAATACTTCTGATATCGTCAATGCACTTCAAATTGGTGCAGATGATTACGTCGTAAAGCCATTTCATATGCAGGAGCTTGTGCTGCGAATCGAACGATTGGCTAGTCGAATCGTTAACTAGATTAAGGAATAGCACAAAAAATCGCACTTCGATAAGAAGCGCGATTTTTTTTATAGGGCATCCTATGATTACAGACTTGCATTCCCTATTAGGGAATAGTATGTTTAGAAAAATTAAACCGAATCAGCGATGTACGGCTTCCGGTAATTCTACAACGGTTTGGGGATACTTATAATCGTTCTGATAACAGTTCGTGTCTGAATCATAAGTAGACTGTGAAAGCTTGTGAGAGATCGCGAATATGGGAAGTTTCGGGTTGACGTGCAGGGAAGAATCATAAAAAGAGCATCGTTCAAAATTAAAGTCCAGCGTAGTGATAATGATGACGCAGTTCGAAAAGGTACACCCGATAAAGCTAAATCCGTCAAAAGCAATCGTTTCATTCGTAAATTGTTCATTCGAAATTGTGTGCATAATCAGCGCTCCTATTCTGTGGTGGGACAACCTAATTGCTAGTCTACCAGATTCGTGATGTGATGTTTGTCGGTTGATGCATGTGAAAATTAATAATTAACGACATAAATAGCGTTCATTTGAGATGACTCTCCATTAATATAGTGAGTACAATATTTTTTTACAAAATACGATTGATTGAGTGAAGGAGCTGTATAAATGGACTCAAAAAAATTAGCCGCCGAAAAAGCTGTCGAGTTTCTTAAGGACGGAATGGTCGTGGGATTAGGAACAGGATCAACCGCTTATTGGGCGATTCAAAAAATCGGCCAAAAAGTAAAGGAGGGCCTATCGATTAAGGCGATTGCTACGTCGAGAGCTTCTGAAGAGCTTGCGATAGAGCTTGACATAACGATGCTTCCATTCGCAGAGATTGAGCAAATTGATGTGACAATTGACGGCGCAGATGAAGTAAATAACGAATGGAACTTAATCAAAGGCGGAGGAGGCGCGCTGCTCCGAGAGAAAATCGTAGCTGCCGCCAGTAAGCAGCTAATTATCATCGTAGATGAAAGCAAGCATGTCGCGCAATTGGGACGTTTCCCGCTCCCGGTAGAAATCGTTCCTTTTGGTTACGAAATGACAATAAGAAAACTGCGTAATCTCGGCGCTGAGACGACAGTGAGAACGAAAGAAAATCAAATGTTTGTAACGGATAATGGCAACTTTATTGTAGATTGTCAGTTTGGTACCATTTCGCAAGCAGAACAGCTGGAACATACATTAAATCTCATCCCTGGTGTCGTCGATAACGGATTGTTTATCGGTATGGCAACTAAGGTCATCGTAGGTTATACCAATGGTACAGTGAAGCTGTTGTAAAGCTGTCTAATAGATGTATGCTGCACTTAGCTTGACACATCACCCGAAAGTGGTTTACAACCATATACAGAGGTGAGCGACATGAGCGTCATTCGGTTGGAGAACGTAACGAAAAAGTATGAAGATACACTTATTTTTCGAGATATTTATTTTCGTATAAGCAAAGGGGAACGAATCGGTCTTATAGGCCGTAACGGCGCAGGAAAATCGACCGTATTTAAACTTATTTTAGGCAGAGAAGAGCCTACAGCAGGGAAGGTAGAGGTTGATCCGAAGGTTAAGGTGAGCTACTTCTCACAGTTCTCAGAGCTTAGCGGCAATCGTTCCGTCAAACAAGAGCTGGAGCTTTGTTATGAGCATATTTGGAGCATCGAACGCGAGCTTGGGGAAATCGGAGAAAAGCTTGGTATTACCGTTGATGCTGATGAAATGGATCAGCTGCTGAATCGTCAAGCAGATCTCTTCGAGCAGATGGAGCATCATAATGGCTGGAATGCTGCTGTAGAGATCGATACCGTACTCACTAAGCTTGGATTTGATGAGCAATCGCGTCAACAGCCTATCGATCAATTGTCAGGCGGCTGGCGCAACCGCGCCGCACTAGCCAAAATGTTAATTGAGCTGCCAGACGTCGTACTGCTGGACGAGCCGACGAACTTTCTAGACCTCGACGGGCTGGCTTGGCTGGAGCAATGGTTAAATCGCTTTAGCGGCACAATGATTTTGGTATCTCATGATCGGCAGTTTATTGACCGGGTAGTGACTCGTACCATTGAGATTGAAAATTATCATTTTCAAGAATACGAAGGCAATTATACCGATTATATTCGGAAGAAGAAGCTGCGCAAGAAAGAACTTGATCGGCAGTTCGAATGGGAAGAGGAGCTTCTGCTTATGGAAGCCGAAGAAATCGACAACCGTTCGAGCAGGAAGTCTTCCAAAGATCGTCTGTCGCGGAAGCTGGCTGATATGAAGAAAAGAGTAGAACCGCATCCTGTAAACGTTCTGATTACTGATATTTATGAAAATTTGCGTTTTCCAGACAACTTATGCACTGTCGATGCAATAAGCAAAAACTATGCTGAGCGTGTTATCTTTCAAGATGTCAGCTTTGATATCCAAAAGGAAGATCGGATTGCTATTATCGGTTCAAATGGCAGCGGAAAATCCACTTTAATTAAAGTGCTAACAGGACAAGAACCGGCTGATTCAGGTGCCGTGCAGTTTAGCAAAGGCGTAAGCTACGCCTATTTCAATCGCATGTGGGACGAGCTCGATCAGAAGGATACGGTAAGCCATGCAGTGAACATCTATGGCCTTGGCCTTAATGCCCCTCGCAAGAAAGTGAATAAATTTCTTTCTATGCTGCAGTTCTCGGAAGCAGACCTTCAAAAAGTGATCGGAAGTTTATCCGGCGGTCAACAGGCACGTGTGGCACTCGCAAAATGTTTACTGTCCGGCGCCGAACTCATCATATTGGATGAGCCTACCAATCATCTGGATTTGACCAGCATACAGGTGATGGAGCAGGCGTTAATTCATTTCCCTGGAGCAGTACTCACCGTAAGCCATGATCGTTTCTTCATTGATAAAATAGCTACAAAGCTGCTGACCTTCGAACCGGGTGGAGTAATTACTCAACAAAGTGTATAGCTCACAGCAAAACATAGTATAAGCCAACCTAATGGGGTTGGCTTTTTTTTGTTTATCCGAGCTCAAATGTTAAAGATAAGCTGCATATAAGGCGAGAGATCGAAGTCATTTTTCAGCGGTCTGTCTTCATATACTACGATACGTGCGGATACCGTCGAACATTGTCCACTAACCATGCCTCTTATAAGAAGGAGTGGAGTGAGATGCAATTTTCTATATCCGATGAGCTGGAAATGACTCGCGCAGTGTTAAGGGAATTTGCAGAAAGCGAGGTTGCAACTAGAGCAGTCGAACGTGATGAGAAGGAGCAGTATGATCGATCGTTATTTGACCAACTGGCTAAGCTAGGCATAACAGGCATACCTATTGATGACTTAAATGGCGGTGCCGGCAGCGATTGGATGACTTTCATTATTGTAATAGAAGAACTGGCTCGTGTCTGCGCTTCTACAGCTGCTCAGCTTGCCGCCCATACGGTTTATGCTGCTATGCCGATCTTCACTTTTGGCGGCGACGCTTTAAAAGCTTTGTATCTTAAGGACCTCRCAAAAGGTGTAAAACTAGGTGGATGCGCTCTACCATCGACAGTAGTGGGGAACGAGGGATTGAGCAGCAGCATTTCAGCACGTCGACGAGGAAATTACTGGGAGCTATGTGGCGAGCATACATGTGTCATTCATGGAGATATTGCGGATTATTGCATTGTTATTGCAAAGACGGAGTTAAAACGAAAAAAATCGCCAAGTACAGCTTTTTTAATAGAAACGAGTACAGCTGGATGGCAAATTGGGCAGCGAGTACGAACGATGGGATTGCGTTCTTTCCACATTTCAAATGTGAATCTGGATAAATGTAAGTTATCTGAGACAAACAAAATCGGAAAAGATGGTCAAGGATTTGAAATCATTTTGAATTCCATCGATATCGGGCATTTGAGTGCAGCTGCGCAATCCATTGGCATTGCCCAAGGAGCTTTTGAAGCAGCAGCTGCCTATGCCAAGGAACGCAAGCAATTCGGTCATTTAATTGGAAAGCAGCAAGGCATCTCTTTCAAGCTTGCAGATATGGCAACTCAGCTGGAAGCAGCCAGGCTTCTCGCTTATCAAGCGGCGTGGCGCAAGGATGAAGGCTTAAGCTTTACAAAGGAAGCCGCCATCGCACGTAAGTTCGCGGCAGAAATGGCTGTTGCCGTTGCGATTGAGGCTGTACAAATATTTGGCGGTTATGGCTATATGCAAGAATATCGGATGGAACGGTTTTTAAGGGATGCAAAATGTGTGGAAACGGGGCTTGGAACAGGCGGGATGGAAGTGGATTGCATCCATCGGATGCTGAAGGAGTAGGAGGTATATCACCATGCGCCAGACCGTTATTATAGGAGGGAAACGAACAGCATTCGGAAAGCTCGGCGGCATGTTCAAAAATGAGAAAGCAGTTGAGCTGGGCGCTGCCGTCATTAAAGGAGCCATGCAGCAAACGGGCATACACGCAAGTCAAGCTGATGCCGTCATGATGGGAATGGTGCTTCAAGCAGGCTGCGGCCAAAATCCAGCGCGACAAGCTGCCATTCTTGCAGGGATCGATTGGAGCGTTCCAGCGGAAACGATTAACAAGGTTTGTGCTTCGGGCTTGCGAGCCATCTCTATGGCAGATCAGGTCATACGTGCTGGAGATGCAAACATAATTTTTGCTGGCGGAATGGAGAGCATGAGTCAGGCGCCATTTGCTGTTCGAACAGCTAGATGGGGAAACAAGCTGGGAAATGCCGAACTTACGGATTTATTGATTCACGATGGTCTACTTTGTCCTTTCGAAGATGTCCTGATGGCTGTTTATGGCAACAAAATTGCAACAGATCATCATATTAGTCGAACGGAACAAGATGAATGGGCATTAAGGAGTCATGACCGTGCGAGCTCAGCTGCAAATCTGCGATTATTTGAGGATGAAGTTCAGCCTTACTACACTTCTGCAAACGCTATCTTGGCCATCGACGAAGGACCACGTTTTAACACGGATTTGTCGAAGCTTGCGCTGCTAAAACCGATTCATGGTCCGAGCGGTACGATTACGGCTGGGAATGCTCCGAGTGTGAATGACGGCGCCGCCGCTATGCTCCTCATGTCGGAGGAAGAAGCGAGACGAGGCGGACACAAGCCGCTTGCCAAAATTATCGGACATAGCACCATTGGTGCAAGTGCTCCTAATTTAGCTGCTGCTCCAGCGCTTGCAATCCAAAAGCTATTGCGAAAAACGGGCATTCCTTTAAAAAACATTGATTTATTTGAAGTGAACGAAGCATTTGCCTCCGTCATCCTAAGCTGCGGGAAAATAGTAGGCTGGGATGAGGAGAAGGTCAACGTGAATGGCGGTGCGATCGCGCTTGGACATCCAATCGGTGCAAGCGGCGCAAGAATTTTACTCACTTTAATTTATGAATTGAAGCGCCGCGGCGGCGGTTTAGGCATTGCTGCCATCTGCAGCGGCGGAGCCCAGGGTGATGCCATGCTCATTCAGGTGGAGTGCTAAGGCAAAGGGGGTGCTCATGATTATCCAAAACGTTACCGTAATTGGAGCTGGACAAATGGGCAGCGGAATTGCACAGACGTTAGCGCAAAATGGATTTCAGGTAACCCTTTACGATATTGAGCAAGCTGCCGTGGCAAGGGGGATTGCCACAATTAACACTTCTCTGACTCGACTTGCCGCCAAAGGAAATATTAGCGAGGCTGATCGAACTCAGACCATAAAATCCATCATAACTTCGACAGACTTAATGTGCTCCAATCGCTCTGATCTAATGATTGAAGCTGCGCCTGAGAATATGACGATGAAAAAAGCGCTTTTTGAAAAGCTTGATCAAATTTGTCAACCAAATGCCATTTTGGCTACCAATACATCCTCGTTATCGATTACAGAAATAGCTTCAGCAACAAAAAGAGCTTCGCGTGTAATCGGCATGCATTTCATGAACCCCGTACCTATTATGCCATTAGTCGAAATTATTAAAGGGCTTGAGACTTCGAGCGATACATTTGAAAAAATAAAAGCATTGACGCTCACAATCAAGAAAACGCCGATTGAGGTTCAAGATTTCCCAGGCTTTGTCYCCAATCGAATTCTGATGCCTATGATAAATGAAGCGATTTACACGGTGTATGAGGGGGTCGCTGAGCCAGAAGCTGTAGACCAAGTGATGAGGCTTGGCATGAACCATCCGATGGGTCCGCTTACGCTTGCCGACTTTATTGGGCTCGATACTTGCTTAGCAATCATGGAGACACTGCAGGCTGGATTCGGCGATTCAAAGTATAGACCATGCCCGCTGCTGCGCAAATATGTGCAGGCTGGCTGGCTAGGCAGGAAAGCCGGACGCGGCTTTTATGTGTACTCAAATGAGAAGGGATAGGTACATCCGAAGGGAGACGGGAAATGGAACTCCGACTTTCAAAGGAACAGTTAGAGCTGCAACAAGCGGTACGACGTTTTGCAGAGACAGAAGTAGCCAGCGCTGTGCCACTCATGGAGCAACATGATCAATTTCCCAGCCTTCTCATTGAAAAACTATCACAAGCAGGCTTTATGGGCATTCCAATTCCTAAGCAATGGGGAGGAGCAGGCTGCGATTTCATTTCCTATATTGCTGCGGTTAACGAAATATCAAAGATAAGCGCAGCGCTTGGCGTCATCTTATCCGTTCATACTTCGGTTTGCACTTTGCCGATCCTGCATTATGGTACGCAAGCTCAAATATCAAGCTATGTTCCCAAGCTTGCTTCGGGTGAGCGGTTAGGCGCTTTCGCGTTAACAGAGCCTCACGCGGGTTCGGACGCTTCCTCTATAAGAACAACAGCAGTATTAGACGGTGAATATTATGTTTTGAACGGATCAAAGGTATTTATCACGAATGCCGGCGCTGCCAATGTTTATGTTGCATTTGCAGTGACTGATGCAAGCAAAGGGGCATACGGCATTACCGCTTTTATTATTGAAAGTGAAACAAAAGGGCTAACGATCGGAAGAAAAGAAAAAAAATTAGGTTTGCACGGATCGAATACTTGTGAGCTTATATTTGATCAATTAAGGATACCCGTTTCCCATAGACTTGGCGAAGAAGGCAAAGGCTTTTCCATAGCCAAAGGCTCCCTTGATGGCGGACGTATCGGAATCAGCGCCCAAGCGCTTGGAATTGCGCAAGCTGCACTAAATATTCTAAATGACCGCTTCCAACCGAAGGCTGCAATGTTGATAAAGCCAGATCAGAAGGCAATGCATCAGCAAGTTAAACTCGCTGGCATAATAGCTAAAGTAGAGGCAGCGAGATTGCTCGTTTATCGCGCGGCGTATTTGCATCAAGAAGGTTTGCCTTGTACGAAGGAAGCATCCATGGCCAAAATGTTCGCATCTGATACAGCAGTTGCAGTGACTAGCCAGGTTATGCAAATGCTCGGATCAGACAGCTGTCTGCAAGGATCAACGATAGAACGACTGTTCCGAGATGCGAAAGCCACTCAAATTTACGAGGGAACAAACGAAATTCACCGAATCGTAATTAGCGGCAAAATACTCAAATCATTATGATTTCTAAAAAGGCGGTGGCGAGATGGGTCATACTCCCGGAGCGCGATTTCGCGAGGCGCTTCAAGTCGAGAAGCCTTTGCAGATCGCAGGCGCTATTAATGCCTTTTCGGCAATAATGGCGGAAAGAGCAGGGTTTCGCGCTTTGTATTTATCTGGTGCAGGTGTTGCTAATGCGTCGTTCGGTCTGCCTGATCTTGGGATTACAACGCTGCAGGATTGTCTTGAGGATGTAAGAAGAATAACGAGTGTTACAGAGCTGCCGCTGCTCGTAGATGTGGATACGGGCTTTGGAGGAGCTTTCCAAATTGCGCGAACGATTAAGCTGATGAACCGTGCGGGAGCCGCCGGCGTTCATATTGAAGATCAAATCCTGGCTAAACGCTGCGGGCATCGCCCTAACAAAGCAATCGTAAGCAAGGAGGAAATGATTGATCGGATTAAAGCAGCTGCAGACGCAAGAGAAGATGATCAGTTTGTCATTATGGCTCGCACGGATGCGCTTGCGGTAGAAGGGTTAGAAGCAGCGATTGAACGGGCATGCGCATGTGTGGAGGCCGGAGCAGATATGATTTTCCCTGAGGCAATAACAAAACTTGAGGATTATCAAGCCTTTGCTGATGCGGTGAAGGTTCCTATACTCGCAAACATTACGGAGTTCGGGCAAACTCCGCTGTATACGATAAATGAGCTTGAGCATGCAGGTGTCAGCTTAGCTCTTTATCCGTTATCCGCCTTTCGCGCAATGTCAGCAGCAGCTCTTCATGTCTATGAAACGATAAAACAAGAAGGAACACAGAAAAATGTCATAAATGTTATGCAAACTAGAGCAGAGCTTTATGATTTCCTCGATTATTTGAGCTACGAAGAGAAGCTGGATCAGCTTTATGGAGTCAAAGAGGAGGAGAACCGTCATGACAACTAAAAAAAAAGGCGGTCTCGCCGACGTTATAGCGGGACAGACTTCGATTTCGACAGTCGGAAAAGCAGGAAAGGGCTTAACCTATCGAGGTTATTCGATTGATGATCTCGCCCTTCATGGCAGCTTTGAAGAAACTGCTTTTTTATTGTTATATGGAGCACTGCCAAACGATGTCCAGTTAAAAGATTACACGAAGAAGCTTGCGTCACTTAGACAACTGCCAGCAGGTGTATTGAACATATTGGAGCAGCTGCCGAGCAGCACACATCCAATGGATGTGCTTCGTACGGGGGTTTCGGCGTTAGCTGCGTTCGAACCAGAAAATGAGGAGCGTGACGCTTCCCACATCGCTGATAGATTAATAGCCTGCAGCGCCTCTATTTTATTATATTGGTATCATTATCAGAAGAGTGGGAGAAGGATTGATACAGAGACAGATCAACAAAGTGTTGCTGGACATTTTCTGCAGCTGCTTCATGATCAACGCCCGAACGAGCTTCATGAGAAAGCTTTTGACGTTTCACTTGTACTGTATGCGGAGCATGAATTCAACGCTTCTACATTTGCAGCACGTGTTACTGCATCTACTTTATCAGATATGTATTCCGCCATTACGACTGGCATCGGCACACTCCGTGGACCTCTTCACGGCGGTGCCAACGAAGCCGCGATGGAGCTGATTGAACAATTCGGCAGCGTGCGCGAAGCCGAGATCGGAATTATGCAAATGCTGAAGGACAAAAAATTAATTATGGGCTTTGGACATCGTGTTTATTCTGTATCTGACCCACGATCCGATATTATTAAATACTGGTCAAATAGACTCTCTGCAGGGGCTGAGAATTCAATCATTTATTCAATTTCCGAGTCTATAGAGAAAATAATGCTGAAAGAGAAAAAACTATTTGCTAATTTGGATTTTTACAGCGCGTCAGCCTATCGATTTATGGGCATTCCAACCTCACTTTTTACACCGATCTTCGTTATTTCTCGTACCAGCGGCTGGGCTTCCCATATCATTGAACAACGTGCAAACAATCGAATCATTCGTCCTAATGCTGAATATATCGGCTGTGATTTGCTGCCTTGGCTGCCTATCGAACAACGATCCTAAATGAGGAGGAGGATTCGAAACGAATGTCCACTTTAATGAGTAATGAGAGGCCAAAGCCGGATCAAGTGTTGGTTGATATTGCACAATATGCTGCAAACTATACGATAACTAGCGAAGAAGCTTATAATACCGCTCGCTATTGTCTCATCGATACGCTTGGCTGCGGGTTGTTAGCGCTTAGGTATCCCGAGTGCACGAAGCTGCTAGGCCCGACCATACCGGGAACTCTTGTTCCGAATGGAGCTCGTGTTCCTGGAACTTCGTTTCAGCTTGATCCGATCACTGCTGCATTTAACATTGGATGTATGAACCGCTGGCTCGATTACAATGATACTTGGCTTGCAGCGGAGTGGGGCCATCCATCAGATAATCTTGGAGCTATACTAGCTGCTGCGGACTATGAAAGCAGGAAAAACATAGCCGAGGGCAAACCGCCGTTTGTCATGAGAGATGTGCTTACGGCTATGATCAAGGCGCATGAAATTCAAGGCATTCTTGCACTTGAAAACAGCTTTAACCGGGTAGGGCTCGATCATGTTATTCTCGTGAAGGTTGCCTCAACTGCTGTAGTGACTGCGCTGCTAGGCGGGACGACAGATGAAATTATTGATGCTTTATCCAATGCGTGGATTGATGGTCATCCGCTTCGTACTTATCGTCATTCGCCAAATACAGGTTCGAGAAAGTCATGGGCAGCCGGCGATGCCACAGCTCGCGCGCTTAGGCTTTCATTGATGGCGCTAAAAGGAGAGATGGGTTATCCCGCTGCACTATCTACACCGGAATGGGGATTTTATGATGTGCTGTTTAAAGGGAATCCCTTGTCCATTAAACGGGATTTTGAAGCTTATGTCATGGAAAATGTATTGTTTAAAATATCTTTCCCCGCTGAATTCCATGGCCAAACAGCAGTGGAGGCTGCTATCTTGCTGCACCCGAGTGTGAAGGACAGATGGCATGAAATTGATAAAATAATCATTTCTACACATAAGTCCGCACTACGAATTATCGACAAAACAGGACCGCTCCATAATCCTGCGGATCGTGACCATTGCATTCAATATATGGTTGCGATTGGTCTGATTCATGGACATTTAACTGCCGATCATTATGAGGATAATTATGCGAGTGACAGTCGTATCGATGAGCTTCGCAAGAAAATGATTTCGACTGAAGATATTACTTACTCATATGATTATTTGGACGCTAATAAACGCTCGATTGCCAATGCCATTCAAGTGTTTTTCCAAGACGGAACATCCACTGAGAAGATCGAGATTGCGTACCCAGTAGGTCATCGACGCAGACGTCAGGAAGCCATACCGCTTCTGTTTGCGAAGTTTGATGCCAGTTTGAAGAGCAGGTTTCCATCCAAGCAAACACAAGCGATATTAGAGCTTTGCCAAGACCAAAACGTATTAGAGAACACGCCCGTACAGCAGTTTATGGAACTATTTGTTATTTAGGTGAATGCCTGCGTACAGCGCAGGTTTTTCTTTTTAAAATCTATTTTTTTTTGTAGCTTTTCTGTAACTTTCTGCACCCCCATTTCGTTATATTGTATAAGTAAGCCGAATAAGAATATATACCATATAGAAGGAGCGTCTGCGCTATGAAAAAATATGTATTGATCGCAACTGTTGCGATAGCTTGTCTCACGGCCTTTAGCTTTGCGCCGGCGGGAGGCCGTGAATATACACCGGTAGAACAAACACCGGATATGATAACTGGCTACGTTGCAATGACAAAAGGGGAAAATAATCATTACACATTATCAATCGACCAAATCGATTGGTACGAAGGTGATGCAGCGACAAAGATTTTCCTTGAGCGTGAAAAGGATTCTGGGCTAGATGCCCCGCCAGATGGATATTACATTGAGAATGATGATGAAACATTGCGTGACTTACTGATAGCCGATAACGCTGAGGTGCTAATGCAAATCTATAATCGAACAGGCAATATTAATGAAGCAGATATAGTTTGGAATGAACCGATTTCAGTTAAAAAGTTTATTGAACTCATCAATACGGAAGACGACTTCGATATGAAGAGCTTTCCTTATCATATGACGATCAAGAACGGGGAAATCGTACGCATCGTCCAGCAATTCGTTCCTTAAATAACTTTTACATTTATGAGAGAAAGCAACACAACAAGCGCGTGCCGATAGTTAATCGGCACGCGCTTTTATGTTTCACTTGATGCTTTTGGAATAACATTTCCTCATTATGAATTATCCGTTTAATCTCGTCCAGCTTCATAGATACGATGAGCAAGCATCTCAGGATGCGTCTTTGCTGTTGACATATGATCGCCATGACCTTGGATATATCGGAACAAGCCAAGTCGATTGGACATATGCGGATGCCACCCATATTCGCTGTTGTACTGTGGAAGAACATTATCTTCCGTTAAGAAAATATAACTTTTCGGCATATTCAAGCTATAAAATACTTTAAGATCGAGTTTTTCATAAAAAGGTTTTGCTGGTTCTGGACTTACCATACTGTACATTTTCTCCGCTAAGCCGAGGCTTGCCAAATTAACAAAGGTTTCACGAAACAGCGAAAATGGCAGCATGATCGTATCATCCTTCGAGCTTTCCCTAAGCTGCTGGAAACTAGCTTTTACAGGGGCTGGGAATTCATCGGCGACCATTTCACCGTCGTTTAATACAAAAGCATCCAAAAACACGAGCCTCCTAATACTCTCTGGAATGAGCTCTGCAACCTTTTGGATGACGGAGCCTCCGAAGCTGTGACCCACAAGTATGATTTGCTGAAGATTTCTTGACGCAATATAAGCAGCTACAGAATGACTTATCATTTCATGAGTGACGTTTTTATTAGGGTCTGCACCATGCCCAGGATATTCAGGCGCGAACACGGTATGGCCCATTTTGCTTAATTCATAACCGATGCCATTCCAAAAGCTCGCATCCGCCCAGGAGCCATGAACGAGAACAAAAGTGAGCGGCTGTTCGCTCTGCATCAATCTTACACTGGTTGCGTAAACATCCGAGTATGGATATACGTAGTTAATCGTGTTTTGTTCAATTTGATACATGCGGCATTACTCCTCAAAATCAGATTATTCAGCATATGCCTATAATCCATTTAAGGTTAATAATCGCCCAGTATCTGTACAAGGCTGCAAATTTACCACTTATGTTATCGTTTTAATATCCTTATTCTGATTAAGCGGAATGCGAAAGCTATGTCTAGCTGAGTTATTGGGTGGAATTATGCTTTTTGCTGATGCGAGCGTAGCATTGATTTCACCGCCAAGCATGATGAGGATAGAGCTAATGTAGAGCCAGATCAACAGGATGATTACTCCGCCAAGACTGCCGTATGTTTTCGAATAGTTCCCAAAATTGTTCATATAAAACTGAAAAACAAGTGAAGTCGCAATCCAACCAAACGTTGCAAATAAAGCACCTGGCACAGCTTCTTTTAAGCTCAGCCTTCTGTTAGGAACAATCCAATAAAGCAAGGAAAAGGCGCCTGTCATTGCGGAAATAGGTATGACATACTTCAAGACATTCCAAATCCATTCGAAACCATTTGGATAATCAAGCCACTTAAATAAGTATTCGCCAATAGCTTTACCGAAAATAAGCATAACCATGACCAAAACAATAACGACGACTAAAAAAATTGTTGATAGCAGTGAAATACCGCGTACCTTCCAAAACGGCCGCTTTTCCTCAACATCGTAGGCTTTGTTCAATCCTTTCAAAATCGCATTAATACCGTTTGAAGCAGACCAAATGGTCGCAATCATACCGAATGACAGCAGTGTTCCGCTGCTGTTATCTACAACTTCAGCAAGAATTCCGCTAATCGTATCACTTGCATCTGCAGGTAGAAGGCGAATAAACTCTGCGATCACGCTATCGCCAGACATTTCGATAAAGCTAAGCAAACTGACCATAAATATAAGAAAGGGGAAAAACGATAAGATCAAATAATACGTCAGCTGTGCGCCAAGCGCAGGCACATCATCCTCACGAAAACGGCTGTATAAGCATTTTATAAATTGCATCGTGTTGAATTTTTGTTTCATGAAGACCACCATCCTTTTGATATAAAACTAAACAAAATAGAAGGGTACAAAACATTTATTGAAATAGAAAAGATAAGCAGCAAGTAGGAAATAGTCAAATCATGTCGAATAAGAGTATGAGTAAATATTTTCGAATGAAGGGAGTGGACCTTATGTTTTTACATTTTCTACAAACCAAGGAGCAAAAAGAAGCATTTCTCGAATTAGCACATCTTGCAGCAAATGCTGATGGGTTCATTCACAAGAAAGAACAAGGATTTCTTCAATCGTATATGCAAGAGATGGATATGCAGCAAGCCGTAATAAGCTTTTCATCCGAAAAGCAGTTAGCAGATATACTAGTAAATATTAATGATGATCATGTAAAAAAAATCTTTTTCGCAGAAATTCTGCTTCTCATATTCGCTGACGGCGACTACAATGACGATGAAAAAGAATTAACAAAGGATATGAAAGAGCTTCTTAATCTAGACGAAGAAACTTGTGAATCCATTAAAAACTGGGTTATTCGTATGGATCAGCTCAAAATTGAAGGCCTTAAGCTTATATTGAACCCTTAATAAAATTGCAGACATAAGTAAAAAACCTCTATTCTTCCCAGTGGAAGAATAGAGATTTTTTAAGTACTGCTTTTTCTTACATGCATTATGGCTTCGAAAAACCGAATTTTTCAAACACAGCCATTGCCTCTGCCGTTTGAAGATAATCATAAAATTGCTTCGATTCTGGAAGATGCTTTGTTGCTGTAACGATACCAATCGGATAGGTGATCGGCGTGTATGTTGCAGGATCAACAGTAAGGACAATATTGACTTTATCTGATGTTAAGGCGTCAGTCTTATAAACAAAACCCGCATCAGCGTTGCCTGTTTCAACATATTGGAGAACCTGACGGACATCCTTCGCTTGAACAACCTTCGTTTGCAAACTATCCCATAGCTTCGCTTGTTCCAAGGCTTCTTTCGTATAACTTCCAGCAGGTACGCTCTCTGGAATGCCAATTGCAATTGTTTTAACATCAGCGTTCAACAGATCATTAACCGTTGCAAGCTGCGTTTTTGACGTTTTTGAAGTGACGAGCACGAGACCATTGGATAGAAGGTTTGTTTGGCTGTCCTCAGCTATCAGCTTCGCATCTACCAGAGACTTCATGTTTTTGGAAGCAGCAGAGAGGAACAGATCTGCAGGAGCACCACTTTCAATCTGCTTCTGAAGAGCGCCTGAAGCGCCAAAGTTAAAATTCAGTTTCACATTAGGGTGAATTACTTTGAATTGTGTTTCAATTTCCTTTAACGCATCCGTTAAACTTGCAGCTGCCGAAATCGTTAAATCAACATTTTCAGCAGGGGCTTCCGTGCTAATTGCTGTTGCTTCTGCTTGATTGGTGGAGCTTGGTTGATTTGCTTGATTCGAACCACACGCCGTTACAACAACCATAATCATAACCAAATACAATAAAACATAGCTTTTTTTAAGTAAATTAATCATTTAATACCCTCTTTCGTTATGTTTAGATATAAATAGATATAATCCATTTTCCGATTATAAGGTGAAGGAAATAGATTTGTAAAGCGAATCACCACAGTATTTCCGTTGTTTATGCTACAATAATGATTACTGCAAACAATCCTTAAGAGGTGATCAACATATCTGAAAATATTTCCTATACGACAGAGGAAATCTCTAAGCTGCTCAAAATATCCAAATTAACCGTTTATGATCTCATTAAAAAAGGTGATTTGGCCTCATACCGAGTAGGCAAACAAATGAGAGTGGACGCTTCAGATTTAGAAGCCTATAAGCAGCGCTCAAAGGGGAACCAGCAAAGCTTGCGTGACGCTTTAATTGTTCAACCAGATGCTGCAAGCACAGCACGCCAGAGCCATGGGGCTCGCTCCATTGTCATCACAGGACAAGACATCAGCCTGGACATACTCGGAAGGCATATTGAGAAATATACACACACACTGCGCCCACTGCGGTCTAATGCCGGCAGTCTAGACAGTTTGATCTCCATGTACAATGGGCAATCCGATGTCGTAAGCACCCATCTGTTAGACGGCGACACGGGCGAATATAATATTCCGTACATACGCAAGCTGCTTGTCGGCTCCTCATATGTTGTTATTAATCTGCTATCTAGGAAAGCTGGGCTATTTGTCCAAAAGGGGAATCCACAAAACCTAGAAGGATGGAGCGATCTTGCTCAACCAGACTTACGTATTATTAATCGAGAAAAAGGTTCCGGGGCTCGTGTATTGTTAGATGAACAGCTTCGATTACATCAAATTTCGGCACGCGAGCTTCTCGGCTATGAGGACGAACTGACAAATCATCTAGGCGTTGCAGCCAAAGTGGCGGGTGGCGAGGCAGATGTTGGCGTTGGGATAGAAAAAGCAGCAGCGATCGTAACTGGAGTGGACTTTATTCCTTTAGTTAGTGAACGTTATGATCTTGTCATTATGAAAAATTCGGGGAATAGCGATCTCATTAACTTGATTATCGAAATTCTGAAATCCGCTTCATTTCAACAGGAGCTTGCAGCTATTTCCGGCTATGACTTATCACAGACAGGAAATATTCTTTATGAATGTTAAAGCAGATTTCACCTTTCAGATGAATCCCATTATAATGCGCAAGGATGGATGGAGATGAAACTTCCCATTTTGAACGAAACGTTAATTAAACGAATACAACAATCAGAAATGGAATATCTTACATCAAGAATTAGTTCCATAGGGGAGAGACCAGGCAATCCTGAAGGAGTCGAGATTAATCATTATGGCCAAGCTGCAGCTTACTATATAAAAACAATGCCTTGGGGCATTTTTAATTCGGTAAAAGGTTTGGGCGATGAGGACAGCGACAAGCTGGAGGAGATTATCAAGTTTTATGAAGCAAGAGACAGAAGCTTTCAGATCGATTTGGATCCTATACAATGCACTGCTGCTCTGTTCGGGAAATTGGCAGAGCTCGGTTTTCGACAAAATGGCTTTCATTCTGTTCTTTATGGACTGCCAAGTGAAGATAAACCTGTTTTGCATCCTCATATCACGATTTCGGAAGTCGTTACAGAGGAGGCGTTCGATCATTATGCTGAAATCCACTGCCTAGGATCAGGCATGTCATTGTCCGATAAACACCACTTTGTTAATAACAATATTGGTTTACTGAATCGAAAAGGGTGGAAAATCTATCTCGCGTATTTAAATGACATACCTGCTAGTGTAGGTGTCATGCATATGAATGAGGATGGAATCGCCTCGTGTGCTCTAGCGGCTACTGCCCCTGCATTTAGAAATCAAGGGCTGCAAACAGCACTATTAAGCAGGCGTCTACATGAAGCGCATCTTGCAGGCTGTGAGCTCGTCGTAGCACAGGCTAGCTTCGGATCAAGCAGTCAACATAATATGGAAAGAGCCGGATTACATATCGCATGGACGAGATCCATTATGAAAAAATAAAAAGAACATTTTGTATTCACGCTTTTCATGCTATTATTGATCCATAAATATGGATGACAGGAGAAAATAAGATGAGCTATACACAGTCAAGCGGTTATGGTAAACCGATGCAAAAATTAATGCTAACCTTTTTCTTTGCCTTAATTGTTTCAGTAGGCGGCATGTACATAGGAACAATGCTTCCTAGCGCCGCACGAATCCCACTGTTTATTGTCGAGATTGGATTAATCATTGCCATCATGTTTTTGCGTAAATCAACAGCAATTGGCTACTCATTGATGTATGTGTTTATGATTGTATCTGGTGCAACCTTGCAGTTTTCTTTAAGCTATTATATCGCCTCCATGGGTACATCAGTCGTCATTCAAACCGTTTCTGTTGCCGTACTCGTTTATGCAGGCCTTGCGATCTACGCTACATACTCCAAAGAAGATTTTCGCTTTCTCGGCGGGTTTTTGTTCGCATCATTAATTGGGCTCATCGTTATCGGTCTTATGCAATTTATTTTCCCTTTCGGAGGGATGATGGAAACCATTTATGCCGGCTTTGGATTACTCATTTTCATCGGTTATACACTTTATGACTTTAGCCGTATGTCCAAGGAAGGTTTTGAAGACAAAGATATTCCACTGATGATCGTTAATATTTATCTTGATTTGGTTAATATCATTTTGTTCGCCCTACGTTTTGTGAAATCCTTGCTGGATGATTAATCGTTCGTCCTAATTGCCAATAAGGTTAATCTTCATACTTGAGGATTAACCCCTTTTTTTTTACGTGTTGATAACCATCTTTTAATAATTGATTTATCGGGTGAAGCTGCTTTGATATCATAATCAATAAAATCCCCTCTACGAATTCGCTTATCCAAAGCTTGCTGCTGATCCCTCCATAAACTTTCTGCTACATAGTTATGAAACAACATGATCCATTCCTCCTCTTACCAATCAATGCTTATGCTTTCATTATGCGATCTGAGTCCGTTGGTAAAAAGAGTAGATCTTTCATTGTTTATTTCACCTTTTAATGTTCAGAGCAATGCCCAGTATAACTTTATCCTAGGAGGAAAGAGATGGGGTTTATAATCGTTTTACTGCTAACGATGATTGTTATTTTATTATTTGAAATAAACGGAAAGCTGCCTAGAAGAAATCGAAACAAAGATGAATTGAGGCGTGCCTTGAAGAGAGATCAGGAAAGAAGAAAAAGGGATAAAGAAAGAGATTACTAAGAGACCGCTGAATGGCGGTCTTTTTTTTGTGATGCCACGTTGACATCTGCATTTAAAACATGTATATTTTTATCAACGCCTTATACCCATAGGGGTATATGTACGGCGTCATTTTTTCGCCTTTCTCGATACCCCCATGGGTATGTTATTCGAATGATTTATTAATAAACGCAAAGGAGGTTCAAGAAATGATGAATCACATTCAAGCAGACAAAACAATAGATTGCAAAGGCTTGGCTTGTCCTATGCCCATCATCAAGACGAAAAAAGCAATGAATGAGCTTCTTTCTGGACAAGTCATTGAAGTAGTTGCCACGGACAAAGGATCTTTGGCAGACATCCAAGGGTGGAGCAGAAATGCGGGGCATCAATACTTGGGTACGCTTGTGGAGGGCGAGGTATTGAAGCATTACCTTAGAAAATCCAACCCGAATGAAATAAAAGAAGAAATCAAATATTTGAAGACAATGAACAACGGAGATTTGAAGAAGAAGCTTATTTCAAATGAGAACATGATGATTTTAGATGTACGTGAGTCTGCAGAGTATGTTTTTAACCACATCCCTGGAGCCAAATCAATTCCGTTAGGAGAGCTTGATATTCGAACGAGTGAACTCGATCCTGATCAGGAGCTTTATATCGTGTGCCGCACTGGCACCCGCAGCGATATCGCTTGCCAGCTATTAGCTGATAAAGGGTTCAAACTTGTGTACAATGTCTTGCCAGGTATGTCCGAATGGGAAGGACCACTAGAGAATGATGTACAGTAATACCACTCACTCATCATAGTAGGAGGAATACACCATGAGTTCATCAAACCAGTTAAATGAAATGAGTGCCGGGCAGCTAGCAAAACTTATTTTAAGCAAAAAAGAAGATCTCTTCATCCTTGATGTACGTAGTGAAAGCGACTTTGCGAATTGGAAAATCGAAGGAAGTCGAATAGAGGTTCTCAATATTCCTTACTTTGAACTGCTAGAGGGAGTAGAGGAGATAATCGAACAAATTCCATTAGACAAAAAAGTGCTGGTTGTATGCGCCAAAGAAGGTTCTTCTATATTTGTTGGAGAGTTGCTCGTGGCAGCAGGCAGGTCTAATGTTTATTACTTGCAGGGTGGGATGAAGTCGTGGAGCGAGCATTTGGAGCCCGTAAAAATTGGCGATTTGCGCCAAGGCGGTACTATTTTTCAGTTTGTACGAATGGGTAAAGGCTGCTTGTCCTACATGATCGTATCAGACGGTGAAGCTGCTGTCGTAGATGCCCCTAGAATGACGAATGTGTTGGAGCAATTTGCGAAGGACAATGGGTATCGCATTATGCATACGTTAGATACCCATCTTCATGCGGATCATATCTCGGGCGGCCGTAAGCTTGCAGAACAACAATCTGCAACGTACTGGCTTCCTCCAAAAGATGCTGCAGAAGTCACATTTGAATACGCGAAACTTGAGAACGGTCACGATATTGAGGTAGGCAATACCACTTTAAAAATACAACCCATTTATTCACCTGGTCATACGATCGGCAGTACATCGTTTATAGTAGATGATCAGTATTTACTAACTGGTGACATTTTATTTATTGAATCCATTGGACGACCAGATTTGGCTGGACTCGCTGAAGATTGGGTTGGTGATCTTCGCCAAACGTTATATAGTCGTTATCCGGATTTGTCTCAGGATTTAATTGTACTTCCAGCACACTTCGGCAAGTTCTCGGAGCTTGGAGAAGATGTGCGGGTAGCCGCTGTTTTATCCGATGTATATAAAAACAATACAGGCTTGCAAATATCGGATGAAGCTGCGTTTCGCAGCATGGTGACCAACAATCTGCCGCAGCATCCGAACGCTTACCAAGAAATACGCCAAACGAATATGGGGAAAATCACACCTGACGAAGAAGAGCAGCGCGAAATGGAAATCGGCCCCAATCGTTGTGCCGTTCACGATAATTAAAGGAGGAAATGAATAATGAAAGCTGATCTAATCGTTAATACCAAAGGGCTGGCTTGCCCGATGCCAATCGTAAAAGCAAAAAAAGCACTGGATGGATTGAAGCCTGGACAATTTATGGAGGTATTATCAACCGATAAAGGTTCTTTAAATGATTTTACGGCTTGGATTAGAAAAACAAATCATGAACTCGTGCAGCATACGGAAGAAAACGGCGTGTTCACATTTCTTGTGAAAAAAATTTAACTGAATTTTATTATGGAGAGGAGAACATAAATGGAAGCAGTAACTGAAAAAACAACGATAGTCCTCTTCAGCGGGGAACTTGATAAAGCGATAGCTGCTTTTATTATTGCAAATGGAGCAGCTGCTTATGATCACGAGGTAACTATATTTTTCACCTTTTGGGGACTAAATGCTTTGCGCAAGGATGAAGCAATCCATACCAAAAAAGGGCTTCTTGAAAAAGCCTTTGGCTGGATGATGCCAAGAGGACCGCAAAAACTAGGCTTATCCAAAATGAATTTTGGCGGCATGGGACCTAAAATGATTAAGCATGTTATGAAGAAACATAATGCGTTATCACTGCCGCAGCTCATTGAACTTGCGCAGGAGCAAGGGGTTAAGCTTGTTGCGTGTACAATGACAATGGATCTTCTTGGTTTGCAGCGTGAAGAGCTGATTGATGATATTCAACTTGCTGGTGTAGCCGGTTACTTAGGCGACGCCACCGATGCAAAAGTGAATTTATTTATATAATCAATGAAATGATACTCTTTTTTGGTTTATAATATACCCATACATGTACACGTTATCGAATGGGAGGTTAAGAACATGGCATATGTTTATACCGATGAAATAAAAACACGACTAAGAAGAATAGAGGGTCAGGTTCGAGGCGTATTGAGATTGATGGATGAACAGCAATCTTGCAAGGACGTAGTAAGCCAGCTGTCAGCAGTACGTAATGCAGCAGATAAAGCAATGGCCCAAATTGTTGCGGAAAACCTTCATCAATGTATTATTGAAGAACAGTCTGCTGGTGGCGATGCGAATAAGCTGGTTAAAGAAGCGATTGAGCTGCTCGTGAAAAGTCGGTAAAAGAACACAAGCTTAATAACCTTCTCTAGCATACTCTACTTAGTAGAATGGATGGTAGAGGAGGTATAGTTATGCATTTAATTTCAATCATTCTCATTGGACTGGCTTCTAATATTGATAATTTAGGAATTGGTGTATCCTTTGGCACACGATCAACAAAAATTCCAATTGTCTCAAACTTGTTTATTGCCATATTGGCCATGGCTGCAGCATATTTAGCCATAACAATGGGTCACCTTATATCTGGTTTTATGAGTCAAAAGCATGCAGATTTAATTGGTGGTTCTGTCATCATACTTCTAGGTCTTTGGAGCATATTGCCTAAACAGAGGACAAGGGTTGCAACAAGTCCATTACGTGAGACAAGTGATTCGGAAAGATCTATTACTTGGCAGGAAACGATCTCATTAGGTTTTGCTTTATCATTAAATTGTATCGCTACAGGATTTGGAGCAGGTGTTAGTGGTGCGTCACCGATAATGACTGCAATTTCAGTTGGTATATTTTCACTAATAACCGTTGCTATCGGATTGCGGATTGGACATGAGATTGCTAGAACATGGTTAGGTAAATATTCTACTCTCATCGGCGGTATGATACTCATTGTAATAGGCCTTTTGGAGATTTTTTTGTAACTGACCGATAACAAAAAATAAGCGAACACGGTAGAGCGTGTTCGCTTATTCTAAGACGTCATATATAATTCTTACACCTAGGGAGCTGTAATTTTCTTCTTTGTAATGTCCATGCTCACAATACTTGGTGCTGGACAAGCTTTCATTGATTGACAGCAAGGGTTCATTGCAGGTCGGGCATTTATCTTCAAATATTTTTTTGAATATACTTTTCATTTCATAAATACCTCATTTCACATGAAGTTACTTGGTTTTAATTATACCTTACTTATTGCATTCCAACAAGGAGAGTTTTTATGGACATTATCCTTTACATCATCATGACGCTGCTCGGTTTTGTTGGTTCCTTTTTTTCGGGATTACTTGGCATAGGCGGGGCCATAATAAATTTTCCCCTTTTATTATATGTTCCATCCAGTCTTGGCTTAGCGCAGTTTACGGCAAAAGAAGTTGCATCCATCAGCATGTTTCAAGTTTTCTTCGCTTCGTTAGCTGGGATTATCGCTTTCCGTCAAAAAAGCAATCAAACAGCAGTCATTCATAAAGGTCTTGTTGTTTATATGGGCAGCAGTATATTAATGGGCAGTTTAATAGGCGGATTCGGATCACGATTTCTTAATGAAGATGCCATTAATATTATATACGGAACATTATCGGTTATTGCTGTTGTTTTAATGCTCGTTCCAAACCGGGGAAAACAACAATTAAATATAAATGAAATCACTTTTAATAAGCTCATTGCGGTAACGTCTGCTTTCATTGTTGGCATTGTGTCAGGAGTTGTTGGAGCAGGTGGTGCTTTTATTCTAATCCCAATAATGTTGACGGTCTTAAAAATTCCGACAAGGACAACCATTGCCTCATCATTAGCGATCGTATTTGTGTCGGCAATTGGCGGCGTAATCGGCAAGCTATCCGCTGGTTCCATTCCGATATGGCCAACTGTATTTGTTGTATTGGGCAGCCTGATCGGTGCTCCAATTGGATCTAGAATCAGCTCTAAAATAAACGTGAAATATTTGCGATATGGGCTTGTTGTATTACTCATTTTTACAGCGATTAAAGTGTGGTCATCCATATTGCAATAGAATATGCGTACCTTATTAAACGGATTGGGGAGGTTAGGATATGTTGATTTTAATTGCTCTAACTGGTTTATTCGTAATGTGGTTCATTTATAGAAGATTCTCACCCCTAAAAAATTTAACTTATGTCGACGAAAAAGCGCTAAATGAAAAAGGCGTTATACCTGACAGCAGCAAAATACTCGATGTCCGCGATTCAACTGACTATGAGAAATGTCATGTGGATGGTTCGATTAATATATCAATTGGTCGGCTCCCTTATTTGTGGAACAAAGAGCTTGCACCAAATGATTCTGTCTTAATTTTGTCGGACAGTTTCTATAAAAGTAAAAAGGCTGCGAAAATCCTTAAAAAACATGGTTTCAGCCAGCTGTTTACTGTACGAAACCAACAATGTGCATAGATAACTTTTCAAGTGACTGATGAACCGCGTATATCGCGGTTTTTTTGCGTCCACTCTAAACCAGATTATGGTACAATCTCCTCGTATGTTGAAAATAATGCTGTTCGTGCACAACAATTTTATATCAGAAAGCAGGGATCATTTGAGATTATTTCATGTGAGCGAAGAAAGTGATATTACACTTTTTGAACCTCGAATACCTTCTCGAGTGGATATGGATCAAAGCAAAGGGTTGGTATGGGCAATAAATGAACAATGCTTGCCGAATTTCCTAACACCTCGCAATTGTCCTAGAGTAACTTATCATAGTCATGAAACGACCACAGATGAGCATAAAAAACTTTATTTAAGCTCAAATTCGTTGGACCATGTTATTGCGATTGAGCATAAATGGTTTGAAATCATGAGGCAAACCACGTTGTATTTATATGAATTCGATACGACTGATTTCTATGGCGCAGATAAAAGTGCTGGTTACTATGTGAGCGAAAAAACACAGATCCCTATCAATAAAATAATTGTTCATGATTTGTTTGGAGAACTCATACGCAGAAATGTCGAGGTTCGCATGATCGATAATTTGTGGGATTTGAATGATAAAATTGCAACCACAAGCTTTAATTGGTCGATGTGCAGAATGGGTTTTGCCGCGCAGAGGAAGGAATCAGTATGATGAGTACAATAGTTGAGATTGAAAACTATAATCCTCTTTGGGAGCACGAATTTTGTGAAATACGATCTACTATCGAAGCTGAAGTTGGGCAATTCATTAGGTCAGTTGAACATGTAGGAAGCACCTCTGTTAAAGGACTTGGTGCTAAGCCCATCTTGGATATAGATATCGTCATTGAAGATTATAGTATGCTGCCTCTGATCATCCAAGGGCTTGAGAAGATTGGTTATTTCCATCAACAAGAATGGAGTTTTGAAGGAAGAGAGGCCTTTGGCAGA
Source organism: Paenibacillus sp. 2TAB26 (assembly GCF_052115145.1). Classification (NCBI taxonomy): domain Bacteria; kingdom Bacillati; phylum Bacillota; class Bacilli; order Caryophanales; family Paenibacillaceae; genus Paenibacillus; species Paenibacillus sp. 2TAB26. The sequence continues at coordinate 4,513 of NZ_JBFRGC010000044.1, read as the reverse complement.
AAAGATATGTCGGTTCCTTGGCATAAACAGCGTGGAAAATGGATGGAGCATCACTTGTACGTGTGCAATCGTGATAGCGAAGAATTAGCAAGACATTTGGCATTCCGCGATTATCTTAGGGAGCATCCCGAGGCTGTCATTGCGTATGAACAGTTAAAAAAGGAATTGGCTTTGCACGCTCAAGATCGGTCCGGTTATACAGCAGGTAAAACTGATTTTATAAATGAAATATTAAAAAGGGTAAAGCTCACGAAAACAAAGGATCATTGATGAGAAACCATACGAATGGAAAGCAGCCCTGAACTTGATACAAACGAACAATTTTTTATAATATTAACGGCAGTCTTTACATCCTTATGGACGAAATTAGAGCGGCTCGTGTAGTATAGATTCATTGTTCCTAATTAATGGAAGGGGATCGTGACAGATGAATGAATTGCTAAGCGAGTGGAAAATAACAGAGGGCCACTTGGATGTTGTGCCCGAAGAGGTTGGACTCAGCTCACATCAATTAAATAAGCTGGATAATCACTTTCTGAATCTGATCGCACAGCAAAAAATTCAAGCAGCCAGTTTTCTCGTTGCACGAGAAGGAAAGATCGCCGCATGGAAATCAATGGGTCGACTGCATGGCTCCACTGAACAAGGTGAACTGCAGCCGGATTCCTTGCGTAAAATGTCATCCATAACGAAAGCATTCACAAGTGTTGCGATCATGAAGCTCATAGAGGACGGTAAGCTTTATATCGATCTGCCTGTGTCCAACATTTTGGAAGAATTCAATAATCCTGTACATAAAGATATCACCTTGTTCCACTTATTAACGCATACGTCTGGTATTTTGCCAGTCACCGGATATTACAATGAGCCCTATCCTAGAGAATGGTGGGGGGCTAGCGGCATGGATCATTGGATTCGAAAAGTGCTGCAAGGCCCGCTCGTTTGCCAACCCGGGGATGCCTATAATTATTCTACGGTGGGCTTCGCTCTGCTGGGCGAGATCGTCTCAAGAGTATCTGGTAAGCAGTATGAGGACTACATTACGGAGAACATTATCGAACCACTCCAAATGACACGTACTTTTTTTGATGTGCCTGAGCATCTGCACTCTGAAGTATGCAGTGTAGATCGGATGGATATCGAAAGGTTAAGCAGAGAAAATGACGGTTCACCTATGCCGCCTCGTTCGGATAGTGGACTTTATTCAACACTATTTGATATGTGGAAATTCGGACAAATGCTGTTGAATGGCGGAACCTTTGAAGGTCAGCGTATCCTTGGCAGAAAGTCAGTAGATCTGATGACTCGCCGACATCTGTTTAACGTTCCCGCCTATCATTGGGGAGGTAAAATCAAAGATAAAGGCCATGCTCTTGGTTTAGATTTAGCTATTCATCATCTTTCATATGAATCAGTAGGCACCTACCAGCTGGAGGGTTCAGGAAGAACCGGATTTTTTGTGGACCCGGTTGAGAAGCTCGTTGTTGTACTCATGGTGCCTTCCATTTACTCATGGATACCGGAATCGGTACTTGGTACAAAACAAATGATATGGTCAAGTTTGGTTTAGAATAAGCATGAAACTTGAATGCAGCCATTAGTAATATTTATAAAGAGTGAGTCGACTATTCGGCTCGCTCTTTTTTTTGTGCAGACAATTAAACTGTTGCAATGACATCATGAAGACAATTATAGATACTTAACCCGGGTATAGTAAAAACTCTTGACCTACATACCCTTAGGGGGTATATTATAATGGTTATGATGTAAAGGAGAGATGCCAAATGTATGATAAAATAAAAATCGCAGTCTCACCAGCCATTCAGGTTGGAGGCAGCCTGTTTACACCTCATCAACTGGTAACCATAGGTTCACTTATTGACACAGATGCAAATATAGAGATGACACCTTTTAAGCAGCTTTATGTGGAAATACCGTTAGATCAACAAAATGAAATAACCGAACAATTACGAGCAGTCGGCCTCGAGGTTAATCCTTCAGGCTTTACGACAAAAAGCTTGATTGCATGCAACTTTTGCAAAGGAGCCCAGGATGCCGGCTTAGATATTGCCATTAAATTAAACGAAGCAATCGCGGGAATCGGAACACCAACGCCAATGAAAGTCGGTTATGCAGGTTGCGCATTAGGTACAAGTGAACCTTTATTAAAAGATATTGGGGTTGTAAAAATGCGGAATGTGTTTGACGTTTATGTCGGCGGAGAGCCAAAGGGAATAAAACCTTCCTTTGCCCAGCTTTTACTTTCAGGTTTATCGGAAGATCAGTTAATACCATCAATATTTAATCTCATTAACTATTATAAAGAACATGCTAAAGGAAAGGAAAAGTTCAGCAAATTTATTAATCGAATTTCTCTAGACGAACTAAAAACATTGAAATGGAATGAGCAACCATGAGTAAAATTTTAGTTATTGAGGATGAAAATAAAATTAGAGAGGTTATAATCGCTTATCTAAACAAGGCTGGTTATCGTGCATGTGAAGCTAGTGATGGCCAAAGTGCGATGCATGAAATCGATAAGCAGCCCTTTGATTTAATCATTCTTGACTTGATGCTCCCTGACATTAATGGAGAGCTGCTGTGCAGACAAATACGAAGAACTAATCCGGTACCCATCATTATGCTTACGGCTAAAGCTTCTCTAAATCATCGCATCCAAGGGTTATCTGCTGGAGCTGACGATTATATCGTGAAACCATTTGATCCCCATGAATTGTTGGCTAGAGTTCGTTCCGTCCTGCGGCGTACCAATCATCATGAGCTTCTCGCTGATCGTTTGGAATACGGTAATGGACGATTAAGTTTGGATAGCCAAGCTAAACAGGTTTACATCAATCAAGAACCCATAAATTTAACACCCAATGAATATAAACTGCTTGTTGCTATGGCTAGAAATGCTGAAAGAACACTTTCCCGCGAACAATTAATTGATATGGTGATGGGAATCGATTTTGAAGGGGATGCTCGTACAATTGATCAACATGTCAAAAATTTACGGCAAAAAATAGAGGAGGATGCTAAAAATCCAATGTTCATTCAGACGGTTTTTGGTGCCGGCTATCGCTTTCATGGAGGAGGCAAATGAAAAAAACACTATCCTATCGGATTAGTATTCTTCTTATCTTTTATACAACAGCCATCTTAATCATTGCTTCCATTGCTTTAGCTACAGCCACTCATCATCATTTCCAGCTTTATGGTGAAGAGATAGCGCAAGGCAGCCACGATAACACAGAGTCGTTAAATTCACATTTAGAGCAAGCCATTCTTCAATCCATTGGACTGACAGTAGGCGGAGCACTCATTATTACGCTTATTATGAGCATTTACATCGCTAAAAAAATTTCCTCTCCTTTAGTTAAAATGAAGAATATAACACTCGTTATGGCAAGAGGAAAACGAGATGCTCGTCTTCCTTTAAAAGGCACTCCAAAAGATGAAGTCGATCAACTGGCCGCCTCTATCAATCATTTAGCTGAACAGCTTGAACAGCAAGAACAATTACGGGTAACGATGACCGAAAATATTGCTCATGAGCTTCGCACACCTTTAACGACATTAAATAGTTTTTTATCAGCGATTCAAGATGGGATTTGGGAAGCTACACCTGAACGCATTCAATCATGCAGAGAAGAAATTCACCGTTTAGTCCAAATGGTTAATGATTTGGAAGAACTGCAAACACTTACTTCTACAGCACAGCAGATAACCTTAATAGATGTTCCACTAACAAAATCTATAGAACAAGTTATAGATCTGATGAAGCCCTCCTTTTCAGACAAAGGAATTATTTTGGAAAGAGGTTTCATCCCTGAAATGACTATCCATGCTGATGAATACCGACTCATTCAAATGTGGACGAATTTATTATCGAATGCTCTAAAGTTTACTTCTAATGGTGGAAAGGTATCGGTATATGGGAAATTAGTTCAACAAGGTGTTCAAATAACCGTCAAGGATACTGGAATCGGAATACCAACTGAGCAGCTCGCGCATGTATTCGAACGTTTCTATCGTGTGGAAAAATCACGGAACCGGAAATCTGGAGGCGGGGGCTTAGGTCTTGCTATTACGAAAACGCTTGTCGAACGTCACGGAGGACAAATTTGGGCTGAAAGTGATGAAGGGACTTTATTTCATGTGTATTTACCGAATACAGTTAATTAAGACTAAATAATGAGTCTATTTGTAGATGATGAAAACATCATACTGCTATTGGAGTCAAACAATTCAAGCCAAGGCTTACTTCACAAGACAATAAATTGCAGAGGCTTTTGCTAACCTGATACTGAACCGAGTGAAAACTTTTATAAATGAATAGCTAAAAAACACGTACTGTCGAAGGGGACTGACCCCCATTTGTGAGACAGGGATCAAAACACCTTCAAGTTTAAACGGCCAGTCGCCTGTAATCAATCGGCGACTGGTTCTTTAGTTTCGTTTGAATACGAATTGCGTTATAGTAAGTGATGTAGTCTCGAACGGTCTGTTC
>NZ_JBFRGC010000043.1:0-57719 GCF_052115145.1 Paenibacillus sp. 2TAB26 | reverse complement strand
TTGTTTCCACTGGGTAACTTACTCTTGTTGCCAACGTAAAAACACCTCCAAGGTTGTCTCCATATCTTACGACATGGTTGCATTTTCTTGAAGGTGTTTTAATTTGTCTCACGCTAAGGGGTCAGTCCCTGACTCTGCCAGGCACCTTTCTCATTTATTTATTCGTTGTAAAGGTTTCATTTGCTTGTTTCACTAGCTCCGCTAATGCGTTGTCATCGGGTACAGCAGTATTTGGTTCAGCAGACCAATGCCAATAAGCTAAAAATTCAATATTGCCTTCTCCACCCGTAATTGGAGAGAACGTAATATCCTGCAATGAAAAACCAATCTCAGCTGCTCTAGTCAAAACAGTGCGAAGTACATCTCTGTGCACGCCTGAGTCACGTACAACTCCTGATTTACCTACTTTCTCACGCCCAGCCTCGAATTGCGGCTTAATTAAAGCTACAATACCGGAACCAACCGTTAATAACGTAGATAAAGCAGGCAATATATGTTTTAACGAAATAAAGGATACATCAATTGTTGCAAATGTTGGCGGTGGCCCAACTAAATCAGCTGGCTGCGTATAACGAAAATTAGTTCGCTCCATAACATGAACGCGTTCATCTTGTCTTAGCGACCAATCAAGTTGGTTATATCCAACATCAATAGCATATACATATGATGCCCCATTTTGTAATGCGCAGTCGGTAAAGCCACCGGTTGATGCACCGATATCGAGCATAACGCGTTCGCGCAAATCAATATTAAACACTCGAATCGCTTTTTCCAGCTTTAGCCCGCCTCGGCTAACATAAGGATGAAGCGCGCCCTTTACCTTAATGTCTGCCGAACGTGCCACCTTCATACCGCTTTTGTCAACAGGCTCGTCATTTACTAGCACAAGACCCGCCATCAAAGCCGCTTTTGCCTTTTCTCTGCTTTCATAAAAGCCGCGCTCAACAAGCAATACGTCTATTCGTTCTTTAGCTGTTGTTGTTGTCATCTTTCACCCTCAGACGTTACTGTTTGCCAGTAACTCGTTTCATGCGCCTTGGCTGCATCGTTTTTAATTCTGTTGCAACTCTCTCAGCCGTTAATCCAATTTCTTTGCGTTGTTCTTTAATTGATCCGTGTTCAACGAATACATCAGGTACTCCAATGATCCGAATAGTTAAGCCGTAAATGCCTTTGAGTGAGAAGAACTCAAGAACAGAGCTGCCAAATCCGCCAAGCTCTGCATTTTCCTCAAGCACAATCATATGCCTGCCTTCTGCTGCAAACGATAATAGCATCTTTTCATCAAGCGGCTTAATAAACCGAGCATTTACAATTTGAACATTGATGCCTTCACGCTTGAGAAGGTCTGCAGCTTCTTCAGCAACCTGCAGCATCGGTCCAATGGCCATAATAACGGTCGAGTCGCCTTCGCGTACGGTTTCCCACTTGCCTATAGGCAATACTTGCGGATCTGCTTCCATCTCTACGCCTAATCCTGCAATGCGCGGATAACGAACAGCTATTGGTCCATCATTATATTCTACGGCGGTCTTGAGCATTCGTCTTAGCTCATTCTCATCCTTAGGCATCATAATGACCAAATTTGGTATATGTCTTAAGAATGAAATATCATAAACACCATGATGTGTTTCACCATCCGGGCCAACGAATCCAGCACGGTCTATGGCAAATATAACATTCAGGTTCTGACGGCAAATATCATGAACGACTTGATCATATGCTCGCTGCAAGAAAGTCGAATACACTGCAAACACAGGTTTCATGCCTTCAATCGCTAAAGCAGCAGACATGGTAGCTGCATGTTGTTCTGCAATGCCCACATCGATCATTCGATTCGGAAATCTTGCTGCGAATGGCAGCAAACCTGAACCGCCCGGCATTGCTGGAGTAACAGCAACGATGCGCTCATCCTTCTCAGCAAGCTCAATTAGCATCTGACCAAAAACGTCAGTATATACTGGCGGGCCAACTGCTTTGACTACTTGGCCTGATTCAATTTTGTATGGCGTGATGCCATGCCATTTGAACGAATCTGCTTCGGCAGGAGAATAACCTTTGCCTTTCACAGTCAATACATGGACTAAAACAGGTCCTGGCATTGCATCCGCTTGACGCATAATATCAATCACTTGCTCGATATCATGTCCGTCTACAGGACCCAGGTAAGTAAATCCAAATTGCTCGAACAATATGCCGCTAACGAGCAAATATTTTAAGCTGTCTTTAAAACGTTCAGCCGTCTTAGCAAGCTTCCCGCCGATTGCCGGGATTTTGTTGAGCAGCTGTTGAAGCTCATCCTTAGCTTTATGATAATGACGATCTGTACGAATTTTCCCTAAATAGTGATGCAATGCACCCACATTTGGAGCAATGGACATCTCATTATCGTTCAAGACAACGATTAAGTTCTTGTTCTCGTGTCCGATATGATTAAGCGCTTCTAAGGCCATACCGCCAGTTAAAGCACCGTCACCTATAACTGCAACTACACGATTGCTCTCACCCTTAAGATCACGAGCAAGCGCCATACCCATAGCGGCAGACAATGATGTACTGCTATGTCCAGCTTCCCAAACATCATGTTCGCTTTCTGAACGTTTGACGAAACCGCATAAACCTTTATATTGACGCAGCGTATCAAACCGATCCATACGACCGGTTAAAATTTTATGAACGTAGGATTGATGGCCTACATCAAAAATAAACTTATCTTCTGGACTATTAAATAAATAATGCATGGCTAGGGTCAGCTCAACGACTCCTAAGTTAGGAGCGAGATGACCACCCGTAACGGAAAGCTTCTCAATAAGGAACTGACGGATTTCAGCGGCCAGTTGCTCTAGCTGAGCGGTTGTCAAAGCTTTCAAATCTTGAGGTCCGTTAATCTGGTCAAGCAGCACGTTACTTTCCTCGCTTTCGCGGACAGCATTTATTGCTGTCCCATGTACATCTACATTTTTCCTATTATAGCATACCGAGCTTTTTTTCCCAACCAAAATGGAAAAAGCATCACATACTCAATGATCGCGCCCAACAAGATAATCTGCAATTTCAAGCAGTCGATCTGGAGCTATGAACTCCGCTTCCAGCACTGCAGACTTCGCTTCCTGGGTAAGCCGTTCAACTTGAGCTTTGCTTTCTTCTATTCCGATAAGGAACGGATAGGTTACTTTATTTTGCTGAACATCACTGTTCGTCTTCTTACCCAGCTTTTTCTCGTCCCCAATCAAATCCAAAATATCATCCTGAATTTGAAAAGCAAGACCGATGTTGCGTCCATAAATCGCGAGCAGTTCAAGCTGCTTTTCTGTTGCTCCGCCAATACGGCCGCCAGCCATAACCGAGAAGGCAATAAGATCACTTGTTTTATGAAGATGAATATACTCTAGTTCATGAATTGACGTAATGCCTTGCTCACCTAGCATATCGGCAACTTGACCGCCTACCATCCCGGGAGCTCCTGCTAATTTAGCCAAATCTTCGACAATGGCAAGCGCAACATCTGCTGCGACACCGCCTTGACGAGCTGCTTGTGGAATTAAATGAAAGGCGTGCGTCAGAAGCGCATCCCCGGCTAATATCGCCATTGCTTCACCAAAAACCTTGTGGTTGGTTGGCTTGCCTCTGCGGAAATCATCATCATCCATAGCTGGCAAATCATCATGCACTAACGAGTAGGTGTGTATAAACTCTACGGCACAAGCAACAGGCATAGCAGCATTCAATGTTTCTGGCTTATTGAAAACAGCTTCTGCGGCTGCAATAACGAGTGCTGGTCTTAAGCGTTTCCCACCTGCTTCAAGGGAATATAGCATTGCTTCCCTTAGACGTAGGGGAACATCCCATGAGCTTGGTAACGATTGTTTTAGCGAAGCTTCAATAAGCTCCGTGGTTTGCGATAAATATGCTTTTATTGCTGCCCTCTCGCTCAAGCTTATTCCCCTTTATTCTCGATTGCATCTGCAAACGTTTTTTTCTGGAAGCCTTGCTCTGTTTCAATCAATAGTTCGATTTTTTGCTCAACTTGCTCAAGTTTCCCCCCGCAAAGCTGCGAAAGCTTCATTCCTTCCTGGAATAACTCAATCGCTGTCTCAAGAGGAACATCGCCATTCTCAAGCTTAGATACAATAGAATCTAGTCGTTCCATTGCTTGCTCAAAAGTGAGCTCACTTTGATTCGTTGCTGCCATCCATTTGATCTCCTCTCAATGAACCTACATGACAATCTAGCTGACCGTCCGCTACTTTCACCTTTACGATGTCGCCTACTTTCACATCGCGAATCGATTTGATTAATCGTTGCTCTTGCTCATCATACACAAGGCTGTAACCTCTAGACATAACTTTTAAAGGACTTAAGGCATCAAGCTGCTTCATAGAGGTATAAAGCTTGTTTTTCCTGTCTTTAACAGAATTATTCATAGCACTCTCTAGCTGCTTCGTCGCTGTCTGCCACCTTTTGGCTGCGAAAGCTACCCGCTCGCCAGGATGATGGGCAGAAAGTGTAGCCTGCTGCCTTGCCAATCTTATATGACTTCGTTCTGTAATACGTTTTGTTCGCTGAACAAGCTGCTCTGACAATCGATCGAGCCGTTCTGCCTGTTCAAGCAAATACCTGCGCGGATGCAAGAAAAAAGGTGAACGCCTTATGCGCTGCAGCTTCTCCTTCTCATCACTTACACGGTAACGAATTCCTTGTACTAGACGCTGCTGCTGGCGATTCAGCTGCTGCTTCAATTCGGAAATGCTCGGAACAGCGAGCTCTGCCGCAGCTGTAGGTGTGGCGGCACGCAAATCAGCGACAAAATCAGCAATTGTGAAATCTGTTTCATGGCCTACCGCACTAATTATCGGAATCTGCGAGTTCGATATGCTTCGAGCAACGGATTCTTCATTGAAAGCCCAGAGCTCTTCTAATGATCCGCCGCCGCGCCCTACAATTAATACGTCGGCTTCACCGAAACGGTTCATTGCTTCTATCGCTTTTACAATAGCAGGTGCTGCCCCAGTCCCTTGAACGAGCACAGGATAAACATAGATCGGTATTAATGGGTAACGGCGCTGCAAAGTAATGATAATATCACGTACAGCTGCACCCGTTGGCGATGTGATAACTCCAATAGCCTTTGGAAAAAGAGGAATCGCCCGTTTGCGCGACTCTGCGAAGAGCCCTTCATTGCTCAGCTTGCTCTTAAGCTGTTCAAACGCTAGATACAAGCTCCCAATACCGTCAGGCTGCATCGAATTAACATAAAATTGATAATTGCCGTCGCGTTCATAAACCGTTATATTCCCTCTAGCAATTACCTTTGTACCTTCCTTAGGTATAAACGGAAGCCGCTGGTTATGGGATGAGAACATAATGGATTTGATTCGGCTATCGCTATCTTTCAGCGTAAAATACATATGTCCGCTTGAATGATGTGTAAAATTGGAAATTTCACCGCGCAGCCAAATATCGCCAAGCAGTGTATCCGACTCCATTTTCATGCGAATATACCGATTAAGCTCTTTTATGGAATAAATTCGAGGCTGATCAGCCATGCCCGCCATCACTCCTTAATTCCGTTAGCCCTTTTTGCTGCTGTAATCGTATTTTTCATTAAGAGCGTAATCGTCATCGGACCAACTCCGCCTGGTACTGGTGTAATGAAGCCGGCTGTATCCAAACAATCGTCAAAATCAACATCACCCGCGAGCTTGCCGCTCTCCAAACGGTTAATGCCGACATCAATAACAATTGCCCCTGGCTTAACAAATTTACTGTCAATAGCTTTTGCCTTCCCGATGGCAACAACAAGAATATCTGCTTGTTTAGCGATTTCCTCCATGTTTGCAGTACGAGAATGACAGATCGTAACTGTAGCATTCTCACGAAGCAGCAGCATGGCAACTGGCTTGCCCACAATATTGCTTCTTCCGATAACAACGGCATGTTTCCCCGAAATATCAACACCGCTGCGCTTAATAAGCTCAATTACTCCAGCAGGCGTACAAGGCAGCAGGCTGTCGTCGCCAATAACCAAATTGCCAACACTTTCCGGATGGAAGCCGTCAACATCTTTTTCAACGGCAATCGCATCAATAACAGCCTTCTCGTTAATATGCTTCGGAAGAGGCAGTTGAACTAGAATCCCGTTGATCGTAGACTGATTGTTCAAACGTTCAATAACAGCAAGTAAATCCTCTTCACTTGTGTCTGCGTCTAAACGATGTACCTCTGAATAAAAACCAAGCTGCTGGCAAGMTTTTTCCTTAGAGCCAACGTAAACTTTTGAGGCAGGATCTTCGCCTACGAGTACGACTGCCAAACCTGGGATAATTCCCTTTTCTTTCAAGGCTGCAGTTTCCGTAATCATCTCCTCACGGATAAGGTCGGATATTTTCTTTCCTTCAATGATTTGTGCACACATAGCTCCAGTCTCCTTTTACATCGATGAATGTTTGATTAATTTCATATCCATTATGATTTTAATTCTTCGATTTCCAAAAGCAATTTTCCAAGTACGCCGTTTACAAACTTGCCGGATTCCTCTGTGCCAAAATGCTTGGCAAGCTCAATCGCTTCATTGATCGTTGCTTTCGGCGGAACATCATCGCGAAATACCATCTCGTACGTAGCAAGCCTTAGAACCTGGCGATCTACGCGGGATAAACGATCAATATGCCAGCCTGTCAAAAATTGCTGTAGCATACCGTCAATGGCTTGCTTATGTTCCATTACGCCAGCTACAATCTCACGTGCGAACGCATCTGTGCTGCCTATCTCAGCAGGATCGGCACCCATTTCATTATCTAAACTCATTTCTTCCACAAGCATGTCCACTGCATCTGAAGCCGTAACTTCATTCATTTCCATCTGGTATAAGCTTGAAATCGCTATTTCTCGTGCTAATCTACGTTTCATGTGACCTCCGCGGCAGTTTCATGCCGATAAAATGGTTTTATTCTTGTAAACTCAATTGTTCAAGCCAATATTTCAAAAAAAACCTATGATCTCCTCCCTGCCCCGAATAAGCGGCTTTCCGAAATCCGGAGTACGGAGGAGACCACAGGATCATTTAAACGGTCGAAATCTTTCCAACAACGAATACCAAAGCCGCTGCCATGGAAAAACAGGTCCGTCGCTTGTTTCCTTTTGTAAGCCGATCCAATAACCGATTGAGACGAGCAGCCCTACAAAAAGCATGTCCCAAAAACCGACAAACAAATATAGCAATCCGAAAAACAGCCCTATCGCTGCGCCAATCATACGCTTCTGATAGATGTTCCAGAATTCCCTCCACATGAGCAAACTCACCTCTATTCCACGCGACTCTTAAATGTCCCCGTTTGAATGATGTTCGCAACATATACCGCAACGTTCGTTACGGGTATACCGGCAATATCCTCTACATGCTCTTTCACCGTACGTTGAATCTCTTCCGTAAGCACCGGTATGGAACTTTCTCCATCTACTACAGCGCGTATTACGATATCAAGTCCAGCATCCGTTGCCCGAATGCGAGCACGCAAATCCTTAACGCCGCGCTGGCGCGATGCTGCTTTCAATGTCAAATTTTCAATGGTTTCAAGAGAGATGCGAATATCTCCGAAATCAGTTCTTTGATCAATTGACGGAGCTGTAGCTGATCCGCGATAAAGAGATACGACAAAAAACCTTAGGCTAAGAATGAATAGGATGACTCCGACAACTGCGAGCGTAATCTGTATGGAGTCGATACGATATAAATCGCCTATTAAATCGTTTAATAAATCTCGCGATATCCAGCCAAATCCTATGGATAGCAGAAAAACGGATAAACATCCAATCACGATGCTATACAAAAACAAAAGCAGCTTGTCCACGACCTTAATCATGCGTAGCGCCTCCTCCTGCCAAGCCGAATGAAAACCCCCTTGCGCCGAGCGGCATGCCCATTCACGAGGGGGTTGTACGGGATTTAATTAAAACATCTTTATTTATTTAACTCGGTGCAGCACTTCTTCTTCTTCCGGTTTATCAGGCGTCTTGAAATGTACATCGTGAATATGTACGTTCACTTCAACAACGTGGAGTCCCGTCATCATCTCGATAGAACGTTTCACATTACGTTGAATTTCCGAAGCAATCTCCGGAATACGGTTGCCGTACTCAACGATAATGGATACATCTACCGCAGCTTCGCGCTGACCCACTTCAACTTTAACACCTTTGGATAAATTTTTGCGTCCAAGAAGCTCTACGATGCCTCCTGCAAATCCGCCGCTCATTCCAGCGACTCCATCCACTTCAATCGTAGCTAATCCAGCGATAACTTCGATGACTTCAGGTGCAATTTGAATCGTGCCAATGTCCGTTTTCTCATACTCCGCAGCTATCGTACTCATGATGGCTGTACACCTCCTTAAAGTTGCGCGTACTCGGCGTCAAGGCCAAGCAATAAACCGCATCTTGTTAATATACTATAACATTCGGTAAGAAATATGACAAACGATACTACTTGTTCACATCTTTGTCGTATCTTCAATCAGGAGCGTTAATATCGTGCTCCTCAAGAAACTTAATGTCGAAGTTTCCGCTTATGAATTTCGGGTGATTCAGCAGCTTCAAATGGAAAGGAATGGTTGTCCGAATGCCATCAATAGCGAATTCAGACAATGCCCGTTTCATTCTTGCAATGGCTTCTTCGCGGGTTGAGCCCCAAACGATAAGCTTAGCAATCATCGAATCGTAATGCGGTGAAATCGTATAGCCAGGGTAAACTGCGCTATCCACACGTACACCCGCGCCGCCTGGCGGCAAGTAAAAGGGAATCAGGCCAGGAGAAGGCATAAAGTTCCTTTCGGAATCCTCTGCGTTAATCCGGCACTCGATGGACCAGCCAGTAATTTTCAAATCACTTTGTGAGAATGAAAGTGGATTGCCCTCTGCTACAGAAATCATTTCTTTAATTAAATCCACGTTAGTGATCATCTCCGTTACGGGATGCTCAACTTGGATACGCGTATTCATTTCCATAAAGTAGAACTTCTCATCAGGGCCAAGTAGAAACTCTAATGTTCCTGCGCCTGAGTAATTTACAGCTAAAGCAGCGCGAACTGCTGCTTGTCCCATCTTATCCCGCAGTTCAGGAGTAAGAACAGAACAAGGCGCCTCTTCGACGAGCTTCTGGCGTCTGCGCTGCACAGAGCAATCACGTTCGAACAAATGAACAGCATTGCCATGCTTGTCAGCCATAATTTGAATTTCAACGTGCTTCATGCCCGTCAAATATTTTTCCAGATAAACGCCCGCATTTCCGAAAGCCTTTTGAGCTTCCTGCTGTGCAGTCGTAATTTGCGCTACTAGCGTTGTCTCGTCATCCGCAATTCGGATGCCTTTGCCTCCGCCGCCCGCTGTTGCTTTAATAATAACGGGATAGCCGATTTCGCGAGCGACACGGATAGCATCATCCATATTCTCAACAAGACCGTCAGAACCCGGAATGATTGGCACATCAGCCGTTCTCATCGTCAGCTTAGCAACCGCTTTGTCGCCCATCTTATTAATGGCTTCCGGCGATGGCCCGATGAAGGTGATATTGCATGATTCGCATATTTCAGCAAAGTCAGCGTTTTCAGCTAGAAAACCATAACCTGGATGGATAGCATCACACTCGGTTATTGTAGCTACGCTCATAATATTCGTTAAGTTTAAATAGCTGTCTTTAGATGCCGTGGGCCCGATACAATAGGCTTCATCGGCTAACCGTACATGAAGCGAATCACGATCCGCTTCGGAATACACGGCAACAGTGCTAATACCTAATTCGCGGCAAGCGCGAATGATACGTACAGCAATCTCACCGCGGTTTGCAATTAATATTTTGTGAAATTTCACGTAGGAACCCCTTTCAAACGACAGTTTCCCTGTTCGGACGTCAACTCACTACATTATTCAGGCTTTACAAGGAATAGTGGCTGGCCGTACTCAACGAGCTGACCATTAGAAACCAAAATTTCCACGATTTCGCCTTTAACTTCTGCTTCAAGTTCATTCATCAGCTTCATAGCTTCCAATATACATACGACGCTCTTATCATTTACGCGATCGCCTACTTTTACGAAAGCTCCCGCTTCCGGAGTCGGAGAACTATAGAACGTTCCTACCATTGGAGATACGATTTGATGCAAATGATCCGTTGAAGGACGAGCTGGTGCCGTTTCTTGTACGGCTTGAGTCTGCGCTGCTGGAGCGGCTGGCTGAGCTTGTAATGGTGCAGGCGCGTATGTATGCGTAATTGGGGCCGCTTGCACATTCACCACTTCTGTTTTGCCAGGCTTGCGGATGAGCAGGCGAGTCCCTTCGTTTTCAATTTCCAGCTCATGAACGGAGGTTTGATCAACCAATTTGATCAACTCTTTGATCTCGCTCAATTTGAACATGAATATTTTCACTCCTTAAATTTGCGATAGCAAGATTGCTTCCATAGCTTGTACACCTAAATGGTGTCCATGCCATTATAACCAATTCTTTCACATAACGTTTAACATTATATCATAAACAAGCCTGAACACGAATCATTTTTTGTATATTCGAGCATGACAGCCAAAAAAAAGGTCTTGCCCCCTCCAGCTAATATGCCGAAGGGACAAGGCCTTTTCTTGATGGTAGAGCTATTGAGGCTGCTTAACCGCTACATATTGTACGGATACTTGATCAGCATCGACATCAAGCGTGCTCATGACCAGTTTAATAATGTCTGCAGCTTGCTTTTTCTCAAGCTTATCGCTTGAAACCACTACATTGTATTTATCGCTTTGCTCGTCGATAACTACATTTTCGTATTGTTTCAGCAGCTCTGCTTCAATGCCTGTGAGTTTCGTGTGCTTCTCCTCCAGCATGTCAAGCTCAGCTATTGCAGCTGATGCTTCCTCCGGCTTTTTAAGCGTATCATTAACTGCTGCCATCACCCGATTATCTACCTCATTGTATTTCATTTCCCGTTTAGCAAGCAGTTCACTAAATACGCCGCCTGCTGCTAATCCTTGCGCATCAATCTGTTTCAAAGTTTCTTTATCAGCTTCGCTCAAAACCGCTCCATCAACTGGCTTCTCTACCTCGTTTACAACGATGCCATTGCCGCTTGTTGCAGCTTCTGTCGCATTTTGCGCCGCTTGCTCTGTTTGCGAGCCATCCGTCAACACATCAGGCGTATCCACATCTTGCGTGAATAAATAATACGCTGATAATACCACCATTAAACTGAGCATTGATACAAGCCATACCGTTTGTCTTTTCGTGTTCATGAGAACACCCTCCCCATCATTTCAATTTGGTTTTATTGTTTGCTTGGTACAACAGAAATTCGATTAACCGGTACGTTGATGCCCTTCTCCACCGCATTGGTAATGAGACGTCTGACTGTTACGTTTTCAGCACCTTTGGCAACTATGAGAATACCGCGTATGCGCGGGTTAATCGTTTTAGTAATAATTGGCTTTTGGTCCCCGGACACTTCGTACAGTACGACCTGTCCGTCTTTTGTGATTGATGTAATGTGCCGCTTGCCGCCGTTCGGATCATTCTCATCCGTAATTTGCTGCGATTCTTGTGTATTTCGTTCTAGGATGCTTTCTTCTGTAGAATCGAGAGTTACAAGTACATCAACTGTTCCAACGCCTACAATTTTCTCTAATATTTCCTTCAGCCTTACTTCTAAGGAATTTTCGAGAGTGGCGAACACTGAACTTCCTGAGGTAACCGAATTGCCCCAAGCTGCCTCCGACTGAGGCGGCGGATTAGGTTCTTGCACAGAGGGCTCAACTCCTTTATAGGGTAAAAATGAATTTAGAATCATCAGTGCTGCACCAATCCCCCCTATGATTAATAAAATTCGCAGTGTCCGCACTCGCTTTGGACCGCCAGGACCGCCGCCAACCGCTGATTCTATGCCATCAAGCCATTTGGCCACCGCGCCTTACCCCCTCTCCATCCTTGAACCTCTCACTTCGCCTTTTGTTGATCCGCAGGTTGTCTTACGATGATTTGATCTTCAGCAAGCCCCCACCCCTTCGAAATCAAGCTGCTTATTGCAGCTGAAGTCGCTGGATCAGCTCTTGACCAATTCCCTTCCGTCTTTTCCGTTTCCGTAGATGCTTCCAGAGCAGCTTGATCATCTATACCGCTTGGAACTGTGCTTCCACCTTCAATAGGCGCTATTTCAACATCTACAACAACAGGCTGTACTGCTTCCACGGAAGCCTCTTCCTTAAACGAGCTTTTTTTGTTATCTGCTGCTTTGAGTGTCACGGTTACTTCACTAATATAGGGAGTTGCTTTGCCGGAAACAGTAGTCCATTTCAATATGGCATCAACCTCTGCTATAGGAGCTTTTGTCCGCTCGACCAGTTCATTTCGAATGGATGCTTCCAATGTTCGTTCCGTTAATTTTGCAGCTTCCAGGCTGCGCTTATCGCTCATCGCCTGAGCATCTCGCTTAATTTGGTTTAATCCGCTCATTTGCGATTCAACCTTCATGGCAGATTTGCTCCAATTGTCCATTCCTTCATCCAGCTTGGCTCCAATGTCGCTTTGTATAAGTTTCAATATGGGTGAGAGTATCGTCAGAAGGATGAACAAGCCGACTACTAGCCGAGCGTAGCGCTGCATTGCTTTGTTCGGGAGCAGAAGTTCGACGAACACTGCCAGAAGAATGACTGCAATAATATCTCTCAGCCAGTCGCTTAACCAAGCAACCACAGCTCTCGTCCCCTTCCTTACCTGACCATCATCGCCGCATTGCCTGCAGTCAAAATGATCGTAACCGCAAGAAAAAACATAAGACTGACAGCAGCCAAAGCCGCAAATACGTAAATCATCGTCTTGCCGATCGTCTCTAGGCAGGTGACGATCGGTGATTCTCCCAGCGGCTGCATGACAGCAGCAGCAATGTTATAAATGAGCGCTAGCGTCAAAATTTTGATTGCAGGAAATGCGCTGATGAAGAGCAGAATAATGACACCTGCTAAGCCAATTGCATTTTTCGCAAGCATGGAAGCAGAGATGACTGTATCCGCCGCATCGGAAAACATTCTCCCTACAACAGGGACGAAATTTCCTGTTACAAACTTAGCCGTTCGCAGTGTAACGCCATCTGTAACCGCTCCTGTCGCTCCTTGTACGGAGATGACTCCTAGAAAAACCGTCAGTAGCACTCCCATAACGCCTACTCCAATGTTTCGCAGCAGATTAGCTAGTTGGGTAACCTTGAATTTTTCTGATAAAGCACTTGCTATATGAAGCACGGCCGAAAAGAACAATAATGGAAACACTAGCGTGTAAATGAGTGTTCCTACGGCATGAATCATGAAAATGATCAATGGATGTAAAACCGATACGGTGACTACGTTGCCCATTGAAGCAAGCAGCGTTAGCAGTAGCGGGACCATCGCAAGCATAAATTGAATCATGCTTTCAATTGCTCCTTTTGCATAACCCATTGCAACATGGAAACTGTTTACCGCGATAATGATAAGCACCATGTACGTAATCGAGTAGGCTACCTTGCTGACCGCGTTTCGTTCAAAAGCATTTTGCAGCGTTTCGAGCACCATACTGAATACCGTCAGCATCACTATTGTCACAAGGAGCTTGCCATTATAGAGCACCTCATGCCACAAATACTTCAGCAGGCCGCTCAGCATATCCGTTAGCTTTAGGCCATCACCTCCTGGAAGAATCATCTCCATGAAACTTGGAATATGCTGCTCTGGGAAAAAACCGCCATACTCGCTTCGGAGATTGTTCCAGTAAGACTCAACAGCACCCGTTTCCAATCCGCCAATCTGCTGGGTTGTCAGCTCCTTTGCAAGCTCATCCGCGTTAGCTTGATTATCCAAAACCGGCGCTGCGCTCTCACCGCTAATGGCATAGGTAACTGTCGGAGCGATTGATAAAATGATCATGGATACAAAGATGAACAGCAACAGCTTGGCCCGTTCACGTACAGGAGTCAGCTTCATCATTCGCTTCAACCCCCATCCGGCAGCAGCCCGATTACTGTCTCGACAATGACGCTGATAATAGGGACAGCCATAACAAGAATAAACACTTTGCCGGCAAATTCGATTTTTGAGGCAATTCCTTCTTGCCCTGCATCTCTAACGATCTGTGCTCCAAACTCAGCAATATATGCGATTCCGATTATTTTCAAGATCGTCTTCAAGTAAATGGAAGGGATACCTGATCGATTAGCCAGATCCTCAAGCACGGAAATGACAATTTCGATTTTGCCGATCAAATACAGGAATATAAACAATCCCGTAAACGCGGCGAGCAAAAAGGAGAACATCGGTTTTTGCTCTCGAACGACAATAATGAGTACCGAAGCCATCAGACCAAGACCAACGATTTGAATCATTTCCATTTGGCTCACCTGCTTGCAATCACTTCTAAATGATGACGTCTACTGGAACAAAAAAATCGATTTAATTTCTTGGAATAATTCATTAAGCATTCGAACAACCATAAACAAAACGACAACAAATCCGATTAGCGTTACCCAGTGCGCCATATCTTCTTTTCCCATTTGCTTCAGCACCGAATGTATCATTGCGATAACAATTCCGATTCCAGCAATTTGGAAAATGGCGCTCACATCCATATTCATCAATGCGGCACCCCACTACACCATCAAAATGACGACCAGAACGGCGATCAAAATTCCGAGACTTTTCCACATTTTCTCGTAACGCCCCTGATCGTCTCTCGCAGCGTCCTCCTCAGCCTTCAGCTGCAATAACGCAAGATGTATATGCTTCATTTGATCTTCCTTATCGCTTATACCAAGCGTCGTTCCTAAACGTATAAGTACGGCTTGTTCGTTTTTTCGCATCGATGTTGCATCCCATTGTGACTTTATCGCTTGCTCCCAGCTATCGCTGAAGGTAAAGCTTTCGGTTTCCCAAACCCCGTTTGCTGCCTTGCGAAAAATGGTTGCAAGCGGCTCCGGAGTAGCAGAAGCTGTCCTCTCCAGTGCTTCTGGCAATGGAGTATGACCATAACCGATTTCTGTCTCCAGCCTTTGCAGTGCATGTGCCAGCTGTCTTAGCTGCCTTGGACGTTCGGCGAATTTCGCTGCTTGCTGGAAGCCTATCATCGTGCCTGCAAACAGGACCAAAACCGCACCTAACAGCTTTATCACGGGTCACCAGCTCGGAATCGACCAGAGAATGAAGGTGCAGTATCCGCAAGCTGCCGATTAGGCGGCTTTGGCTCGCGTGCAGGAGCTCGTTCGGCGACTGCCTCAGCAGGAACGACGCGGTGCATGATACCTTGATCTGTGCGCTTCAGCTCCACCACGTAGGTGAACGCTCCTTCTTCCAGCAGCTTCAGCAGCACCGGCCTGCCTCTAGCATCCTGCAAATCGTAGGCGTGCGCGGTTGCGACTACACTAATTCCCGCGTGGCTTGCTTCTCGGATGGCTTCCGCATCCTCAGGCCGTCCAATCTCATCAATAATCATGACCTCTGGTGACATAGAGCGCAGCAGCATCATCATGCCTTCTGCCTTCGGACAAGCGTCCATAACATCGGTTCTAGGTCCAACATCAAATGTTGGAATACCGCGAACACAGGCTGCAATCTCTGAACGCTCATCTACAATTCCTACTTTTCGGCCCTGCCATCCGCTTGCTTCTAGGCTTGGCCATAACCCATAGCTGACAGATCTCGCAATGTCACGCACGAGTGTTGTTTTACCTTGCTGCGGTGGAGCTAGAATGAGAGTGGAATGCAGCGTTTTTCTCGTCCGATCGATTAGTTTGGGCAGGAGAAGCGCACTCGCTCCGATTACTTCTCTAGCAACTCGAATATTGAATGCGCCAATATCGCGGATACCCCTCACAGCGCCGCTGTCGAGTATCGTCCTGCCCGCTAGTCCAATGCGATGTCCGCCTGAAACCGTTATAAAGCCCCTTCTCAGTTCCTCCTCCATCGCATACAAGGAATAGTTGGTAATGCGTTCGAGCAGCTTGCGACATGTGTCTGCCGAAGGCTTGTATGCTCCGTCGGCAGCCTGACGCAGCGTCCCGTCAATCATCATAAATCGAGACTGTCCGCGGAATCCTATTTCTAGCGGTCGTCCCTCTCGAATCCGAATTTCCTCCAGCTGCTCCTGCATTTGTTCAGGAAGGCGCTCCAGCAGCGTCTTCAGCTCCAAAGGCAATAAATGTGATACGCGTGCCAGCATATGATTATCACTCCCGGATGTTTGTCCTTCGTAGTTCCTATTTGTATGCTTGTATTGCGAAAATATGTCTGCCCCATTTCATAAATGCTAGAGTTGAAATCTATTATTTTTTCAAAATACCGATCATCAAGCAAATGACGCCCGCTCCTACCCAAAGAAACTTGCCTGGCGACAGCTTATCGGACATCCCGACGAGCCCCACCGTTGTTGTAGCTATCAGAATAAGCGGGCCTACTAAAGCAAGTGATGAGTTTACTACTAGTGCCTTGTCAATTTGGTTTAAACGAAGCATGAGCAGTGCAGCGCAGATCTCAATTGTTCCAGACGTCAGCCGCAGTGAAGCCATCGTTAATACAATTTTATTTAGCATGAATGGATAACCTCCCTTCAATGAAACGACTATTCCTTAATCATATGCTGGCTTGTCTGTCTTTCATGCCGGGCACAGGCACGTTGTTAGGCGCATATCATAAAGAATTGAGTTTGAGAAAGGCGGAATAACAACGATGCAAGTGCAGGTTATATCCAGTGTGAACGAAGCGAGCTCGGCAAGATTTCATCATAAAACGGCAATTATTATCGATGTTTTGCGAGCTACAAGTACAATTGTTACCGCTATTGCTGCGGGAGCTTCATGCATCATTCCTGCTGAAACGGTAATGGAAGCGCGAGCACTTCAGCGACCGGGAGATTTGCTTGGAGGAGAACGCTTTTGCCGGAAAATCGCGGGTTTTGATGTTGGCAATTCGCCAGAGGAATACACCGAGCAGGCCGTCGCTGGCAAACGAATTATTTTGACGACTACGAACGGAACGAGGGCAATCCATAAATCAATGAGGGCGGATCATGTGTTGACCGCATCGCTTCTAAATGCGGAGGCTTGCGCACGCGCAGCGATCGAGCTGCGGAGAGATGTCGTTATTTTGTGCGCGGGGAGTCACGATGAATTTGCTATTGAGGATGGCTTGTGTGCCGGCCTTGTACTTGATAGACTTCAAGGCTTAAGCCACTTCGCTATAGAGATGGATGACTTTGGCTGTGCGATGCTCGCTTTGTACCGAAATCGCTCCACTCAAGTGAAAGAAACGATCATGAACGGAATGACCGGAAAAAAACTGATAAAGCTAGGAATGAAAAAAGACATAGAGGCATGCTCCGCTATCGATATCTATCAAGAAGTACCTAGACTGAACGGTGATCAATTAACGAGGAATGGTTGAAATTCCAAGTTAATAAAAACAAGAAAAAGCGTGCTCCCTAACGAGGAAGCACGCTTTTGTTATTTCTATTAGATTAACGGCGATCCTGAGGGCCGCCTACAAATGCCTGCTCTGCTGTATCAAGACCATACGCAGTATGAAGTGCTCGTACAACTTCGCTGAGGGGCTCTGCATTAATAACGCAAGAACATTTAATTTCAGATGTGCTTACCATCTTAATGCTAACACCTAGTGAAGATATGGTTGCGAACATTTTCGCTGCTACGCCTGGATTGCTGACCATGCCAGCACCTACGATCGAGATTTTTACAAGTTCGGATTCCGATGTCGTTTCACGGAAAGGAACAGTGCCGCGAATTCCCTCGATAACGGAGATCGCTTTATCTTTATCATCGCCTGAAAGCGTGAAGGAGAAATCGGCTTTGCCGTCCTGAACACCGCTTTGTACGATAATGTCCACATCGATACCGTTGTTTGCTAATGCGCCGAACACATTTGCAAGCACGCCAGGAACATCCTCAACTCCCATAATGCTGATTCTAGCTACATTTTTGTCAAACGCGATGCCGCGAACGACCACGCCTTGCTCCATGACCGCTTCCTCCTTCACACTTGTACCTTCGTTTTGAGTAAAGCTTGAACGCACAACTAGCTTTACATTGTTATGCTTAGCGTATTCCACCGCACGCGGATGCAATACAGCAGCGCCTAAATTAGCTAGCTCCAGCATCTCATCATAAGAGATTTCATTTAGCTTGCGCGCATTTTTGACTACGCGAGGATCCGTTGAGTAAATACCGTCAACATCGGTATAAATCTCGCAAACGTCTGCTTTCATCGCAGCTGCCATTGCAACTGCAGTCGTGTCAGAACCGCCGCGGCCGAGTGTTGTAATTTCTCCCTCTTCCGTCATCCCCTGAAAACCTGCAATAATAGCTACATTACCCTCTTCAAGCGCTTTGAACACACGCTCTGGATGGATATTAGTCATCTTCGCTTTACCATGCACCGCTTCTGTACGAATGCCTGCTTGCCAACCCGTGAAGGAAACGGCCTTTGCACCAAGCTGATGTACGGTCATCGATAACAAGGCTATCGAAATTTGCTCTCCAACTGTTAAAAGCATATCCATTTCCCGCGCCGGCGGATTTGGATTTAGCTGTTTCGACTGATCGATTAAATCGTCTGTCGTATCTCCCATGGCAGAAACAACAACAACGATATCGTTGCCTTCTTGCTGCCTCTCAATAATACGTTTTGCTACACGCTGCATCCGCTCCGGCGTTCCAACGGAGCTGCCGCCAAACTTCATCACGATTAACGACAAAGCCGATTCACTCCTAAACCTGACATATACATACAAGTCAATATTATATCACATTGCGCTTACCTATGGGTATATTCTCTTACAAAAAAACCGTCCGAAATCCTTCGGACGGTTAATCAGGCTGCTTACTAAGCGCGCGAGATGTATTTGCCTTCACGAGTATCGATCAGCAAAACGTCGCCTTCGTTAATGAACAGTGGAACTTGAACGTTAAGGCCAGTTTCAACCTTAGCTGTTTTTGTTGCACCTTGCGCTGTGTTGCCCTTCACGCCCGGCTCTGTTTCAATAACTTTCAGATCTACGCTGTTTTGCATTTGAATACCAAGGATTTCACCTTGATAGCTCGAAATGTTAACGTTCATGTTTTCTTTCAGGAAGTTAAGCTCCCACTCAAGCTGTTTCTTGTCCAAGTTAAATTGGTCAAACGTCTCGTTATCCATGAAGGTATACTCCGAACCGGAGTTATACAAATATTGCACTTCACGGTTTTCGATGATCGCGCGGCCAATGCTCTCGCCTGCACGGAACGTTTTCTCAACAACGTTGCCGTTGCGAAGGTTTTTCAGCTTAGAGCGTACGAATGCAGCGCCTTTACCAGGTTTTACGTGCTGAAAGTCTAGAACTGTAAAAATATCGGAGTCTACTTGCACGGTCAAGCCTGTTTTAAAATCGTTTACTGAAATCATTGCTGATTCCCTCCTGAATGAATAGTCCTTAACCCAGAGTGATTAAATCCTTCGGGGATGAGGTTAATATTTTAATACCGGTTTCCGTAATAACGATGTCATCCTCAATGCGTACGCCGCCGAAGCCTGGTACGTAAATGCCGGGTTCTACCGTAACCGTCATGCCGGGGGTTAAAATCGTTTCACTGAATTTGGACAACCTAGGGGCCTCATGAATTTCCATGCCTAGACCGTGTCCGGTACCATGTCCAAATAGATCGCCATAACCGTATTTCGTAATAATGTCGCGAGTTAGCGCATCCGCTTCACGACCGGTCATGCCTGGCTTAATATGCTCAAGTGCATGCAACTGCGCTTCAAGCACGATATTGTAAATCTCGAGATGCTTAGCTGTCGGAGTGCCGACCACGACTGTGCGTGTCAAATCGGAGCAATAACCGTTGTAATAAGCGCCGAAATCAAGCTTTACAAACTCATTATTCCCAATAATTCGATCACTAGCTACTCCATGCGGCAACGCAGAGCGCTCGCCTGAGGCTACGATCGTATCGAAGGAAGAAGAAGTCGCGCCATGGCTGCGCATATAAACTTCCATTTCAAGTGCGATATCCGTTTCACGAACTCCTGGGCGAATGAGCTTCAAAATGTGATTGAAGGTGCTGTCCGCAAGATCGGCAGCTTCCTGCATAATTTGAAGTTCTGCCTCGTCCTTAATGTAGCGAAGCTGTTCCACTAATCCTGAGGCAGGCTCAAGCGTGATACCTTCTAATGTTTTCGACCAAGCTGTAAATTCACTGTATACGACATGGTCTTGTTCAAAAGCCAGCTTCGATAGCTTATGTTGTCTTAGCAGCTCAAGCACATCCGCAAGCGGATTCGAACCATGCTCAACAATTTGAAAATTGACCGCCTGCTGCGGCGCTTGTGTGCGGTAGCGGAAATCCGTCAGCAAATAGCTTTCGCTTAGCGTAATCAACACCATGCCTGACGAACCAGTGAATCCGCTTATGTAGCGACGGTTATACTCGCTTCCAATTAGTATCGCTTCAAAGCGATGTTCTTCCATCAGCTGCCGAAGTCGTTTTACTCTATCGTTTGCCATAACCGCTTCACCCTCTCTTAACTTATTACTGTCTGTTCAAGTGACGCACGAGCGCAGTTAGACCAAGCTCATAGCTATCAGACCCGAAGCCGGCAATTTGACCGACTGCAATCGCAGCAATGACGGACGTATGACGGAACGCTTCTCTCTTGTGAATGTTCGACATATGCACCTCGATAATCGGCAAATCAACGGTGCTAAGCGCATCGCGAAGCGCGTAGCTGTAATGGGTCCAAGCACCAGGATTGATGACAATGCCGTCTGCTTTGCCGTACGCACTATGTATTCGATCAATCATATCGCCCTCATGATTCGTTTGGAAAAATTCAACGGAGACGCCAAGCGCCTCAGCTTTATCCTTCAAGAGCGATTCGATGTCTGCAAGTGTTTCTGTCCCGTATACGCTAGGCTCACGAATGCCGAGCATATTTAAGTTCGGTCCGTTTAAAACAACAATTTTGTGCATCAATGCACCTCCCAAGCAACCGAATCCATCATAGGTTCAAAGATCATTAGCCATTTTACCACAAATGTCTGCCGCTTGAGAAGTAGAACTCGCTACTGAGCTTTCGCAGGCTCCCTCGATGCTTCATCCGTGAACTCAAAAGCAATCGAATAACCAATGAATACACCCCATAAAAGAAAGACACACAACTCTGTGTAAAGCGTATTCCAGCCCGCTTTCGTGATGCCTGGCATAACGCCGAGCAGTGGTCCCACCGCAATAAACAAAATCGCCCACCAAACCAATCCGTACACGATACCCGGCCAAGGTCCTCGCAGCTTCCCAAGTATAACTTTATATAGAAAGGCAGCCACAATAGAAAAAATAATAAACGCTCCAATACTTACAACTTCTCCCCATCCTGTTTTTAGAAAAGACGCTTTAAAAAAAGGATCTGCTACAAATCCGGGAAGCACCTTCGTAAAATTCATTTCAAAGAACATCCAGCGTACAATGCCCCATATTAAGCCAGCAAAAAAACCGATTTTGATTGCGTAAAGCCACGGGTTTGTTACATGATCCTGTTTATCATATTGGTTTCGTTGTTTATTGTTAGCCATTACGCTAAGCCTCCACTCTTATTTCCATAGTTGTCCGAATTAGTATGTGAAATAATAGCGATGGATAACCATACTTTACCGTCAACTTGCTTATCCCTTCCTTTATGTACGCTGACGTTGGCAATTGACTGATAGATCAAGTACAATAGACATACAAAGATAAGGTACATTCGTCGCAACAGCTAAGACGATATTCCAATCAAGGAAGGTGACAAGCACTTGCCGCAAGACTCCCGAAGCATATATGGCGGACAAGCGGTTATTGAAGGCGTTATGTTTGCTGGCAAACACGTTAACGTAACAGCTGTCCGACGCAAAAATGATGAAATCGTATTTTATGAAGTACCTCGCACTACGAAGAACTGGATTCAAGCTTTGAAAAAAATCCCTCTCGTTCGAGGCGTTGTCGGTATTCTTGAATCAAGCGCCAAAGGCTCCCAGCATTTGAACTTCTCTATGGAAGCCTACGCTGAGGATGAAGCCGGTGAGGGTAAAGAAACAGACAGCAATCAACAACCCGCTGCAGTAAAGGAAGAGAAAAAACAAGGCTGGAGTCTCAGCATGATTGTTGGCGTCGCTGTCGCTGGCGTGCTTTCCTTTATTTTCGGCAAACTTATTTTCACTGCTGCACCCGCAGCGCTCGAGGAACTTCTTTTCTCAGGGGTATTTGAAAATAAGATCGGTCATAACTTATTAGAAGGACTTATCAAAATTATTTTGCTGCTTTCTTATTTGTATTTCATTTCCATGACACCATTAATTAAGCGGTTGTTCCAATATCATGGAGCTGAGCATAAAGTAATTAGTACTTATGAAGCTGGTGAAGAGCTAACGATTCAAAATGTACAGAAGTACAGCCGCCTTCACTACCGCTGCGGTTCAAGCTTTATCGTGTTCACCGTTATTGTAGGTGTTGTTGTCTACTCGTTGCCTTTCTTTACTTGGGACACGATTTGGGAACGCGTCTACATCCGTATCTTACTGCTTCCACTCGTTCTTGGCCTCTCCTACGAGGTGCTTCGCTGGACAAATGCTTTGCGTGAAATTCCAGTGCTGCGCTACCTCGGATATCCGGGACTATGGCTGCAGCTTCTAACGACCAAAGAACCGCGTGATGAGCAAGTTGCGGTATCCATTGCTTCCTTCAAGCGCATGCTTGAACTAGACAAACAAATGAAATAATTTCTATTGAAAAGGGAAAGGCGGAATTACAATGAGCAGAATACCAAGCAAATGGAATGTTTGGTCCATATCGTTTTTGGCGCTGCTGTTGATCGGTCTCGTTTACAGCGTTATCCAAAGCCCAATAACCTTTCTAATTCCCATTGTGGTGCTTGGCGGCATTTTCTTGCTATATAAATATCCGCCTTCTTTCTTAAGAGGTTACAATACGCGGCAAGGAGGAGTACATGTCACACAAAGACGTGCTCCTGCAAGCAAAACGAGAACGAACAAAAACCGCTCCAAGACCGTGCCGTTTCGTGTCATTGAAGGCGGCAAGGAAGATGACGAAACACCTAAATATCATTAAATCAAACAAAAGGACCGAGGCATAATTGCCTCGGTCCTTTTTGCATTCTCGTTCGTATCGATATGTATTACTCGCTGTCCATTTCCGCACGCACGGCGCGAAGCTCGTCCATACGCTGAGAATCTCTTCGGAAATATTCAACTAAAGTTTCAATACAGGTTATAGAGTCCCAGCTAAGATGATGCTCGATTCCTTCAACATCCTGATAAATATTCTCGTCCTGTACGCCAATCGTCGTTAGGAATGACTCTAACAATTGATGCCGATCAACAAGCCTTTTGCCCATTTTTTTCCCTTTATTGGTCAGGACCAGCCCGCGATACTTCTCATAGATCAAATAATTATCTTTATCAAGCTTTTGAATCATCTTGGTGACCGATGAAGGATGCACCTCTAGTCCTTCTGCAATGTCCGAGACACGCGCATAACCTTTTTCATCAATCAACTTATAAATTCTTTCCAAGTAGTCTTCCATGCTCGGTGTCGGCACTGAAGAACCCCCTAACCATACTTCTTCACCTATTTCACAGGCGTTACTTATTGTATCATACACTGTTCATTGTGTTCACTGCAACCCAAGCCCATCTCCAAAATAGATAAAGAAGCGCAAATCACACTTGAACTTACCAGTTTCAGCTTCGCTCATCCTTCACACAATAAGATGATGTTGATTGTGATGAATCTACAGGAGGAATGAGCTATGAGCACTGCAATTATTGATCGTCCTAAACCAGATCGCTCCACCCTCTCCTTTGTTCCCGAGCTTGTTTATTTTGAACCATCTGCGCTCGATTATCCCAAAGGGCAGCGTATTTTTGAATGGGTCAAAAAAGAAGGCATTCCTTATCGGATGACAACCTCACATAACCGGATTACGAATTTACCTGGCGATACCGAGCTTGAACAATACAAGATCGCCAAAAGAACGCTTGTCGTCGGCATACGCAAAACCTTGAAATTTGATACTTCGAAGCCTTCAGCGGAATACGCCATTCCGATAGCAACCGGTTGTATGGCTCATTGTCATTATTGTTATTTGCAAACAACCTTAGGAGCAAAACCTTATATCCGTGTATATGTCAATATAGACGATATTCTAGAGGCTGCTGAGGGGTACATCGACGAGAGAAAACCGGAAATTACCCGCTTTGAAGCCGCATGTACATCTGATCCCGTCGGACTGGAGCCCATTACAGGCAGCCTTCGCGAGCTTATTGATTTTATGGGGGAACAAGAACATGGACGGCTTCGGTTTGTGACCAAGTTTCACCATGTGGATTCCCTTCTTGATGCAAAGCACAATGGACATACCCGTATCCGATTTAGCGTAAATGCCAAATATGTAATCAAGCATTTCGAGCCTGCTACATCAAGCTTTGATCAACGCATTGAGGCCGCCGCAAAGGTCGCTAGAGCAGGTTATCCAATGGGCTTTATCATTGCCCCTATTATTTGGCATGAAGGCTGGGAGGAAGGCTATGGCGAGCTTATAGCCTCACTTGCAGATAAACTCCCGCAGGATGTGACCAAAGACCTTACATTTGAACTCATTCAGCATCGTTTTACAAAAACGGCAAAAGCAGTTATTGAAAAGCGTTATCCGCGGACTAAGCTTGAGATGGATATTGAAAAACGCAAATATAAATGGGGACGCTGGGGTCAAGGGAAATACGTTTATCCCGATGAACAAGCAAATGCGCTCCGCATGTATTTATCGGAGCGCATCTTTGAACATTTTCCCGAAGCAAAAATTGAATATTTTACGTAAGAGAGAAATATTAGCTTAAAATTTCAACCATTCCGGCGTAATCATATTAAGCCAGATCGTGATTTTGGTCATTTGATCGGTAAACAATAATACACCCATCAAAATCATAACAGCTCCGCCAACCTTCATTACGCTAGCTGAATATTTCAGTATCCATCTTGCCGTACCAAGGAAAAAGGCAAGTACAAAAAAAGGAATCGCAAAGCCTAATGAATAAGCAGTTGTTAGCTGAAACCATGTGCCAGGTTCCGATGCTGCAAGACCTAAAATCGCAGTAAGCGCGGGACCTGTGCATGGGGTCCAGCCTGCGGAGAATCCAATTCCAAAAATAAAGGAGCTGACATAGTTCGCTTTTTTCGGAATAAGATTCATTCTTCGTTCCTTCATCAGGAGCTGCGGCTGAAATAAACCGATTAGGAATAGTCCCATCAAAATAATCAATATCGCTGATAATTGCCTAATCAGATCTCGATATTCACTGAAAAATTCAGCAAATACATTCGTTCCGTAGCCTAATGCATAATACACGGTGCAGAAGCCCAAAATGAAAAACAGCGTGTGTGACATCGTTCGCATGCGTTTTTGTTTACCATGTGAATTGCCCTTCAAATCCGCTACCGATATTCCCGTTATGTATGATAAATACGAAGGATAAAGCGGTAAGCAGCAAGGTGATATGAACGATGCAAAGCCAGCCCCTAAGGCCAGCCAAATGTTAATGTCGGACAAACCCTCTCACTCCAATCCTCATTAACTGCCTGGTCGCATGCCACGGCGGAAAACGAGCAGCAACAGCAGCACAGCAATTAGCAATAATACAATGGTACCGCCTGGTGCCAAGTTCCATACACCCGCGATTAGTAAGCCTAATACAACGGCAATCTCGCCAATAATGACGACCGTTATAACGCTTTGACGGAAACTGCGGGCAATGATCAAGCTGCATGCGGCTGGTATAGTCAGCAAGGCCGATACAAGCAGCGCACCTACAATTTTGATAGAAACACTAATAACTAGAGCAGTAAGCACGCTAATCATAACATTATAAAATTTGACGGGCAAGCCGCTCACTGCTGCGGCGTCCTCATCGAACGTAAGCAGGAATAGCTCCTTTACTTGAAGCCTAATCGCAACAAGAACAATCAGTGTAACGACGCCTATTACGTAAAGATCAGTGGTGCTTAAAGTATAAATGCTTCCAAATAAGTAACTATTCACATTGCTGTTGAATCCTTTGCCCATCGTGAATAATAATGATGCGAGCGCGACTCCGCCTGACATAATAATGGCAATGGACAGCTCTGCATATGATTTATATGCTTTCCGAAGCTTCTCAATAGCAAAAGAGGCAATAATCGCAAACACAAATCCCATAGCAATTGGATACACGCCAATCAAGAAACCTAGCGCTACTCCAGCAATAGATACATGCGATAAAGTATCTCCAATCATTGAAAGCCTTCGCAGCACAAGAAATAAGCCGATTAGCGGAGCCGTTACCCCGATTAGAAGTCCGCCAATAAGAGCCCTTTGAAAAAATTCACTAGTTACGATCTCCAACCAAAACAACCTCTTTCCTGCTCTCCATTTGTTCCCTTAGCCCTTTCAGGCTGTGTGCAAGATCATTTTCTACACAATCCTGCGTTTCGTGCGAATGTTTAATATGAAACTTGAGCTTCCCGTTTCCACTGGCTGGCTCTTGTCCTAAATACGAGCGAATCATGTCAAGGTCATGAGAAACCATTAGAAATGTAATGTTATGATGYTGATGCATATGCTTGATCATATGRAAGAAGCTTTCCTGYGTCTCKGTATCTATCCCCACAGTCGGCTCATCTAGAATAAGCAGCGATGGGTTGTTAATGAGCGCTCTGGCAAGAAATACACGCTGCTGCTGGCCGCCCGACAACTGCCCGATACGTTTATCCTTTATATCCTCAATCCCCATTGCCTGCAGAGCATCGTCACATTTTTGATAATCCATTTTGCTTAGTTTCTTAAACAGCTTGCTTCGCCCATAAAGGCCTGACAAGACGACCTCCCGAACTGTAGCTGGGAACAACGGATTTAATGTGTTTTTCTGCGGGACATATCCAATGCGCTCCCACTGCTTAAATTTGTCTACTTTCTCACCAAACAAACGGATCGTTCCGCTCGTTGGCTTTATCAACCCAACGATCATTCGCAGCAGCGTTGTTTTTCCAGCGCCATTCGTGCCGATTAATCCGATAAAGTCCCGTTCTTTCACCGCGAAGCTTAGCTTTGATATAACCGTCTGCTGTTGATAAGAGAAGGAGACGTCCTCCAATGAAATAACCTCTTGGTGACAGCTTGCATCCGCATTTGTCATTCGATTTGATTGCGCCATAATTTATCTCCTCACAGCAATGCGGAGCATAAATCAGCTCCGCAGGTTTGCCTTTTGCTCTATTGTAATGCTTGCACAAGATTTTGCAAGTTTCGTTCCATTAGGGTTAAGTATGTGTCTCCCGCTTTTTCTTGATCCGGCGTTAGGCCTTCGAGCGGATTAAGCACCATTGTCTCAACATCCGCTTCGCCTGCAAGCGTTTTGGCAAGTTGATCTGAAACTAATTCTTCGAAAAAGATATATTTTACATCGTTTGCTTTAACAAACTTCGCAATTTTGAGCAAATCCTGTGCACGCGGCTCAGCGTCAGGGCTAAGTCCCATGATAGAAATTTGCTTCAATCCGTAATCACGAGCTAAGTAACCAAACGCTTGATGCGAGGTAACGATGTTTTTGTTCGATGTTTGTGCAAGCTTTGCCGTGTAATCCGCATCGATTGCTTCGAGCTTTCCTTTTAGTGCCTCATAGTTTTTCTCATAATCTGCTTGGTTTGCGCTATCAGCTTCAATTAAGCTGTTTTTTACATTCTCAGCTAATGTAAGGGCTGATTTCGGACTAACCCAAGTGTGAGGGTCCAAGCCGCCATGTTCATGTGATTCTGCATCAGCATGTTCTTCTTCATGTTCATGATCATGCTCATCTTCATTACCCTCAATTAATGGAATGCCTTTGCTGATTTCTTTGGTCACGACTTTGCTGTCTTTGGACAGGCCTTTCAGAAATCCGTCAACCCAGCCTTCTAGTCCCGCTCCATGGTACAGAAACAGCTGCGCCTTCGACGCTGTATCAAGATCGCGGCTCTTTGGTGTCCAATCATGCGGCTCTACGCCTGATGCTACTAGATTAACCGCTTTGACATGATCTCCGCCAATTTCCGATGCTAGAAAATATAATGGATAGAAGCTGGTAACGACACTAACTTGTTTCCCCTCTGCTTGACCAGTTCCCGTGCTGCCGTTCGCTGGTTGGTTTGATGAGCCTGAATTATTCGTATTATTGCCGCAAGCCGCTGCAAAAAGCAGCATTGCCGATAGAAGAAAACTAAGCGCCATAGGTCTTGTCAATGATTTTAGTCTATTCATTTTGATTTCTCTCCATTCATCTTTCTCTCTTGTTCGTAATCGTTATGATTACGTTTTGTATTATACGATGACCTGAAATAGACTGTCAACCTTATTTCTTAGCAAAAGCTAGTAGAAGTTTCCTACCGATCATGACTCACAGCTGCAAATTAATCATATAGATTATCTTTATTGACCAAAATGATATGAATTATGATTGATGCTATTTTTGAAGAGCAGCAAAACATAAAGGCACCCCAGAAGTTAAACAACCTCAGGGGTGCCTCCGTATATGAACAAATGAATTTACTTCACAACAGCGCCGTTTGGCATATTGTCAGGAACCGTTGCAAGTGTAAGCTGATCGCCATGTGATGCTGCAAGAATCATTCCTTGCGACATTTCGCCGCGCAGCTTAACCGGCTTCAAGTTTGTAACGCAAATAACTTTGCGTCCAACCATTTGCTCCGGAGTGTAAAACTTAGCAATGCCGGAAACAACCTGCCGCTGCTCATAACCTAGATCCAATTGAAGCTTCAGCAGTTTATCTGCTTTGAGGACTGGCTCTGCAGAAATAACCTGAGCAACGCGTAGCTCTACCTTTGCAAAGTCATCAATTGCAATTTCTTCCTTGCTCTCAGGTGCAGCCTGTGGTGCTTCATCCGCTGCCTTCGCAGCACTTGGCTGCTCAGCTGGCTGCTCTGTCTGTGTACCGCCGCTCATTGCTGCTGCGATAAAAGCAGACTCCTCTGCCGTATCGAGGCGTGGGAACAATGGTGTGCCCTTGTTTACTCTCGTTCCACCTGGCAGCGAACCGAATTGCTTCGTGCTCTCCCAGGAAGTTAGTTCACCCTGCTCAAGCCCAAGCTGCTTCCACATTTCCCTTGGAGAATGCGTTAAGAACGGCTGCAGCAGAATCGATACGATTCGCAGCGATTCCGCCAAATGATGCATAACGGATGCTAGCTGTCCATTTTTGGACTCATCTTTAGCAAGCGTCCATGGCTGTGTCTCGTCGATATATTTGTTCGTGCGGCTTACAAGCTGCCAAAGGGATGACAGCGCCACGGAAAACTCCATATTTTCAAGCGCTGACTCTACCTGAACGATCGTTTCACTCGCAAGCTTCTGCAACGATTCATCAAATTCGGTTACGCTGCCTGCAAATGGCGGGATTACACCGTCAAAGTATTTATCGATCATCGCTATCGTTCGGTTAAGCAGATTACCAAGATCGTTCGCCAAATCGAAGTTAATTCGTTCAACGAAATTTTCAGGCGTAAATGTTCCGTCTGCGCCAAACGGCACTTCGCGGAGCAAATAATAACGAAGCGCGTCCAGTCCGTAACGATCGATCAGCATAACTGGATCGACAACATTGCCTTTGGATTTTGACATTTTGCCATCCTTCATCAGAAGCCAGCCATGTGCAAACACCTTCTTAGGCAGCGGCAAATCGAGCGCCATCAGCATGATTGGCCAATAAATCGTATGGAATCGAACAATTTCTTTTCCGACCAAATGTACGTCAGCCGGCCAGAAATCACGATATTTCTGATCATCGCCTTCATTTCCGTAGCCTAATGCCGTGATATAGTTGGAAAGCGCATCAATCCACACGTAAATGACATGTTTAGCGTCTCCAGGCACTTTAATACCCCAATCAAACGTTGTACGCGATACAGCCAAATCCTCAAGGCCCGGCTTAATGAAGTTGTTGATCATCTCATTCTTGCGTGATTCCGGTTGAATGAAATCTGGATTGTCTTCATAATATTTGAGCAAACGATCAGCATAATTGCTCATGCGGAAGAAGTAGCTTTCTTCTTTTACAAGCTCAACCGCACGTCCGCAGTCTGGGCATTTGCCGTCAACCAGCTGACGCTCGAGGAAAAACGACTCACAAGGCGTACAGTACCAGCCTTCATACGTGCCTTTATAAATATCGTCCTGTTTGAGCAGCTGAGCAAAAATTTTCTCAACAACAACCTTATGACGATCCTCCGTCGTACGAATGAAATCATCATTGGAGATTTCCAGCTTCGCCCACAGATCTTTAATGCCTACAACGATATCATCAACAAATTGCTGCGGGGTTTGGTCCTTTTCCTTTGCTTTGCGTTCAATTTTCTGTCCATGCTCATCTGTACCCGTCAAATACCATACATCATAGCCGCGCAGACGTTTATAACGTGCCATTGCGTCACCAGCCACCGTCGTGTAGGCATGTCCAATGTGAAGCTTATCGCTCGGATAATAAATCGGCGTTGTAATATAAAACGTATTTATTTTCGTCATTTTTACTCCTCCTATTGCATTAGTCTAAAAAAACGCAAAAAACTCCCGTCCATCATGGGACGAGAGTTTGAACTCACGCGGTACCACCCAAATTTCAATCCGGAAATGAGCGGTTAAACCGCCACTTCAAGAAAGCTTCGTGTGCCGCCTGCATGGCGGCTTGCGCCGTTAACGCCAGCTTCGCGTCGCTCCCTTACCCAGCGCTGCCGCTGAAGCTCGAAAGCGAATCCTCCCGGACCATTTTCCAATGGAGTCCCTTACCGGCTTGCACCATGTTTCCCGGCTCTCTGAAAAGGTTCTGCTATTGTACTTATCCATTCCTCGGACATATAAATAAAACCAAAACTTATTTTACCACTTATAAATCAAAATATACCCAAATAGAGCCCTCTCTGTCAAGGAGCATCTATGTTGCTGTCTTTTGCAGGCGGAACGGGATCATAACCACCAGCATTAAAGGGATGGCACCTGGCAATTCGCTTCATAGCAAGCCACGAGCCCTTAGCCGCTCCATGCTTCTCGATCGCTTCGAGCGCATACATCGAACATGTCGGATAGAAACGGCAAGATGGCGGGGTCAAAGGTGAAATCACTTTGCGATAAAAGAGGATCGGAGCTTGAGTCACTCTTCGCATTACCCGTTTCTCTGACATTAGGCCTCGCTAACTGCTGACTCGTCTTGTATGCAGTCTTTGCAATATCCGAACACCTCGAATTTGTGTTTCACAACTCGAAAATCATCAGGAACATTCGTTTGCTCCATTGGGCAGAAGGTAATGGGATAAGTCATCCCGCACTGCAGGCAAATCATATGATGATGATGTTCATTCTCTCTGCAATGCAGCTTGAACTTACCGCCATCCTCAAAAATAACCTGCTCCAGCACACCGAGTTCTTCCATCACTCGCAAATTGCGATATACGGTATCAAAGCTTAATCCCGTATACGATTTCCCCATATATTCATAGACTTCCTTCGGAGCCAAATAACCCTGTGTCTCAGAAAAAAGCTTTGCGAGCGTTTTCCTTTGATCCGTTATTCTCAATCCTTGACTAGACATGCGTCGTATAATGTCTTCCATCGTATGCATATGTCGAACCTCCGGACTAAAAATTGTTTATCTCCATAATGACGAACAAACTTAAAACGGCTAAAGCCGCCTATGGAGGCTTAGCATTCGTTTCGCGGAGAATTATATAAGTCCATTATAAGCAATAAAACTTATAAAGTCTTATATTTAAAAAAAGCTCTCGTCAATGAGAGCCTCCATTTAACCATTTAATCTCATGTTGATCATAAAGCTAGCTGACATCGCTACAAATAACAAGATACTAATAATGCCAACCAGCTTTCGCCTAGTATTGAGCTTATTAATTAACGCGGAATCATTGGAGAGCCGTTTCGATTCCGAGTATGAGCGATGCATAAACATATAACTGATAATGGAAACGACGAACAGCATGTTAATAAAAAACCATATAATTGTCCAGGTCAAGCCCTTACCTCCGGTCGTGATCAGCTATAAAAAATTATAGATACCACTTATTTAATATGTACATGAAGACTACAAAACTCACGACCGCTCCTGCAAAACTAAACCAGCCTGTACGAAATTTTTGCTGAAACATCCGCAGGATACCAAAGCTCAGCAAACCGAAAATAAGCATTAAAAAAACGATTCCAAGTATGAATAACGAAGCAGAAACACTGCTTACATCGACTAAGGACACTGAACACACTCCCTTTTTACTAATATGTACATGTTCATTAGACATTATAAGGGATAGCGAAGCCTTTAGCCAGCTGTAATACCTGTCGATTTCGTGACAAAAAGAGCACATCTCATCTAGATTTGTGCCCTTCCTGTTCCTCCATACGTTAACTACCAGCGAATAATCGCTTCATGATAGGTACGATTGGTTGGCCTCTTCTGAAGCTTCACGTGCATAAAATTGTCTTTCACTAATGTTTTGCACACCTTTGGCTTCACAAACTTAGGCAGCTTGATCGTCTCCGGCTTACCGCTCGGCAGTCCATCCAGGCGCAGCCGATCTTCCCTTACGAACAACCGCAGCTGCTCTTTATCAAAGCCTTCCGGCAATGTAATCTTCACATTCAAAAAATGACGTGTTTCAGAAAAGGCGGCTGAGCCTCCTCCAATCATAACACCAGCCGCTTCGGGCAGTGCTTTGGTCATCATTTTACGCACATATTGCTCTACCCAAGCCGGTTCGCGCAGCAGCTCAAAGCCTTTCGGCATCTGCTGCTTCTCCATCCACCGTTCCATATCATCCCATTTAGATGCCACAGCAAACACCCGCCTTCCAGCACTTCTACCAGCATATGCGCCTTGTGCGTTTCAGGATACTTTCTGGATAGTAACCTCTGGGCGAATGCCGCATAAGCTATACCATAAACAATCCATTTATCAAAAATCATCTATACAAAGGGAGGATGCTCATGCCAGCTGTCGTAGGTTTTGTCAAAATTGTTAGCGTTGGCTCCGGCTCCATTATTCAATTTGGAGACGCCCTGGAAGTGTCGCCAAATAGCACTTCCAAGACGTATGCGGGATCAGGATCATTCCTAACCGGAAGCTTAACGAACTCAAATAACGCTGTCAGCGCAACAAACACCCTTGATCCGGATGTGCAAGATAGCTCGAATAATGATGTGAGTGCAATATGAGCCTGACCATTCATCAGCAAATTACAATTCATCAGCTACGTGTCGACAGCATATCGAACAGCTCCGTCCTGCAGGTCGGCAGTGCCGGATCCATACGTTCATTGTCACAGCTCTATAATTCGGGCGGGTTCACTGAGCCTGCTCCAGAGTTATCCTCAGATAATCCGCTTTCCTTCGTCCCACTGCCTAACCCTAATTAAGCGGAAATTAGAACTCATTACGAGTAGGAGGTGCAAGTATCATGCAGCAAAACAATCCACTTTCCCCGTGGCAAATATGGTCACTTGAAGTACAATATAAGCTTAACGAGCATTGTGAGCGGCTGGATGCACTTGAAGCAAAGGTCAACGCTTTATGTGAACAAGTAAAGCAGCTCGAAGCGCGCCCTACTTACCATATAGACGGCATTCAATATCATTTTGATCAATTGAAAGTTGAGAAGCTGGACGGCACACTGAATATCGGGATGACCGCGCCAGGCATCGGAGATGATTCTATCCCTGGAAGCATTGAACAGATGACCGTATCAAATACGCCCGCTTTCCCAACTGCAGCCTCTCCTACACCGCCGCAAAATGGGCTATACAATGATATTTATGCTGGGATGACTCGCTATTTGGATATGGAAGCTCAGCAAAAGCTGCTTTCCTACGAAAACGAGCTCCAAATTCCACTAGATCCTTATCATCGACAAATTATTATAAATGATGTCCGCAAACAAGTTCCTGCTCGCATTCAGTACTATATACAAAAAACAGATCGAGGCAGCGATGCTCAACCAGCCGCGATTGATAACAATGCAGTCACAGCTACCGTTCTGTCCAAAACAAAAAGGGATGCCGACGCTGCATTGCTCGCATATATGCGAGAGCTGCAAAACAACTCCCCATCTACCGGAGGAATGTCATAATGCTGTATTTTAAAGTCGTTAATCATCTGCTTAGTGTTGGTCAAATTGAAGTGCTCGGCGTATCCAGTGCCTCGATGCTGCAAGTTGGGGACACCGATAACGTAAATTTATATTCGATGTTCGATACACCGCCTGAATCTGTCATTGTTGGACCGATTGCTCCGTTTCCGCTTCCGGAAGAAGAGTCTAGCGGCACTTTTGGGGGAAGCTAGGTGGCATCATGAATCGAATCAATGATCAATCTATCAATACCTTTCATGTTCGAACCGCAACTGTTGGGTTCTTGCGTATAATAACCGTTGGTCAGGCAGGTATTGTACAGCTTGGTGATCGCGCTGTGACCAACGCCAAGCTTCGAGCGCTAGCGGTGCAGCGGAAAGAAGATCATTTGACTTCAGGCAAAGTTTTTTTTGAATCCTATGAGCTTTTTTCACGCCCGCTGCCCGTTATCAGTGATCCGGAATTTGATAATGCTGGTGGTATTGAGCTGTTTCGAACCAATTGTGCGCCGAATATTACAGTCGGATACATACAAGTCATTGCATCCGGCTCAGCAGCGAGCATTCAGATCGGCAACGGAGTGACTCTGAACGGAGAATCACGAATCAAGCATATTCGGCAGTACCCCCGTCAAAATTCTGCTCTCTCTCAAGGTTGAGCAAATAAAGTCCGCTAAGGCGCTGTATGCCTGCGGACTTTTTCTTGTCTTTTTTATGCCAATTGAAAAATATGCACAAGCAGCAATCCGAGCCTGGCTAGCAGCACAGAGCCAATGAATCCCGCAATAAATGGTTTTTTCCCAAGCTTCTTAAATACGACAAAATCGACACCGAGACCAAGTCCTGCCATTGCCATTGCAATAAGAAAATAAGCGGCGACAATCAGATTCGCAGTAGCTGCGGCAGGAATTATGCCTAACGTATTAACTCCGCTCATGGCAAGAAATCCAACGATAAACCATGGAATCGGCAATTGCTTTAAGCTCATTTTTTGTGCTTTATTGGCTTTGCGGCCATTCCAAATTCCAATAATAATCGCGACAGGGACAAGCAGCGCTACGCGAGTCATCTTTACAATAACAGCCAAATCAATCGCTTCTTGTCCTCCAGGTGCCGAAGCAGCAATAACATGCGCAATTTCATGCAATGTTGCACCCGAGAAGATACCATAACCTGCGTTGCTTAAATCAAGCACGGGGTACAATACGGTATAGGCTAGAGTAAATAGCGTTCCTAAAATAGCAACCGTTGTCGCACTCACTGCTGTTTCATTTGGACTTGCCTTCAATTGTGGAGCTATCGCTACAACAGCTGCTGCACCGCAAATAGCTGTACCGCAGGCTGTGAGAAGGCCTAAATTTTTATCTATTTTCATCCATTTGCTTATTCCATAAACAACAAATATCGTAAAAACAATGTTAATAACGGCAAGCACAAATACCTTTGGCCCTGCATGCAAAATATCAATTAGATTCAGGCGAAGCCCCAGCAAAATAATTCCGAATCGCAGCAGCTTTTTGCTTGAAAACGTTATGCCGCTAGTCGCTTGCGCTGGCAAGCCTATCCATGCACGACAGGCTATCCCTAATAAAATAGCGACAACTAGCTGACCCATAACGTTAAAAAAAGGAAGCATCGCGATTCCTTTCGCTGCTATTGCAATACCCATCGTATACGCTAATCCTTGTATAAAACCAAAACCATTATTCGAATGTCGAATTAAAACATTTTTTATAATCATCGATTTCACCTCTGCATCTTGTGTTTAGCAAGTGTTCCTGTTGCCTTCACTATAAGGCTCGGAGCAGACAAAGTGAAATACCTATTCCCTATCCTTATCATCAGGAATCTTAATGATTGAATTGCCATTCATTCGTTTTTTCCTTATAGTTACGTTATATTCAAGAAAATCGCAATCAATAATGAGGGATAATGATGATCATTGAGGCACTTCGAGTATTCGTTACCGTAACGGAGCAAAGCCATTTTTCAAGAGCTGCAGATCTATTGAATATTTCTCAGCCAGGGGTAAGCCTGCATATTCGAAATTTAGAAAATGAACTTGGAGCGAAGCTGCTGCATCGCTCTCCTAAGCAGGTTCGGCTTACCGAAGCTGGTGACATTATGTATCAACGGGCGAAGCAAATTTTATCTTTATATGAGGAAGCGAAGCAGGACATACAGCTTTTACAGGATAAAGTGACGGGCATCTTGCAGATTGGAGCCAGCTTTACGATTGGTGAATATGTTCTCCCAAGCCGGCTTGCTGAATTTGCTGTTCAATATCCGCTCGTTACTATCCAAACAACAATCGGGAATACGGAGGAAATTGTTCAAGCAGTGAGATCCAATGAACTGGATATTGGTCTCATTGAAGGCGATGCAAGCGCGACAGATTTAGTCGTTACGCCTTACATGAAGGATGAAATGATTCTGATCGCTCCTTCTACACATCCGCTCGCAGCGGAGCGCTTCATTTATGCCGAAATGCTGCAAAACCAAGTATGGGTACTGAGAGAAGTCGGCTCTGGCACTCGCGCTTTTAGCGACCAGTTCATACGTGATGCGCAAATAACCCAAAAACGCTCTTACATTTTTAATAGCAGCCAAAGTGTCAAACAATCTGTTGTATCCGGTTTAGGAATTGCTATGCTGTCACGCTGGGTCGTAAAGAAGGAATTAGAATCGGGAGAATTGATCCAGCTTCGGTTGAGCAAACAGCGTTTCGAACGTGATTTTTCTATTATCCGACATAAGGAAGGAGCAGCTACAATGGCTGTATCCATGCTGCTGCAACGGCTTCTAACCCTTAATGAATAAACAGTTTGAACAAGCCGTCTATTCCTATTAGGCGATCTTCGACTGTGCTTGCTGATTAGCGCATATATATTAAGCAACGACAGTTGCAAAGGATGATTGCGCCACATGGATATGAAACGAATCCGCGCAAGGATAGATGCTATGACGGAAGAGCTTATTCACCAGCAGTCGCAGGACGGCGCATGGCGGATGTGCTTCGATTCTGGGACGATGACGGATAGTTATTTAATCATTTTACTGCGCCTGCTAGGCAGAGCAGATGAACGTTTGATTCACATGCTTGCAGCTCGAATTGCCTCAAAACAAGAGGAAAACGGCGCTTGGAAGGTTTATCCTGACGAGTCTGAGGGCAATTTGGACGCAACGTCTGAGGCTTATTTTGCACTGCTTTATGCAGGTTACTACTATGAAGCTGATCCGCGTATGATAAGGGCTAAGCAATTTATTCTGAAGCACGGCGGTTTATCCGAGGTTAGATCCTTGCTCACGCAGGTTATCTTTGCCGCAACAGGTCAAGCGGAATGGCCGCGTATGCTGCGCATTCCGCTTGAAGCTTTTTTCTCCGATCTCGGAATTGGCCTTGATCTATTCTCCCTCTCTGGTCATGCGCGTGTCCACCTTGTACCGACTATCATTATGGCGAACAAACAATTTGTCCGCAAAACGAGCACAATGCCCGAGCTTTATCAACTATTTGTTAACGACTCACGCAAATTTTCGAATGATACGACCTGGATATCTGCGTTGAATGAATTTATATCCAGCTTGCCTTTATCCAGTCTGCTTCCGCCCAGCTCCTCAACGTCGTATGAGAAGGCTGAAGCCTTTATGTTCGAGAGACTTGAGCCCAATGGAACACTTCTAACCTTCTCTACTGC
Organism: Paenibacillus sp. 2TAB26; assembly: GCF_052115145.1. Lineage (NCBI taxonomy): Bacteria > Bacillati > Bacillota > Bacilli > Caryophanales > Paenibacillaceae > Paenibacillus > Paenibacillus sp. 2TAB26. Next base: position 19,783 of record NZ_JBFRGC010000043.1, on the reverse strand, counting down.
AACAATATTGATGATTTTATCTTTGCTTTCGCTGGGCTACTCCACGGATTCACCCGCAGTAAATCTATTATTGGCAGGTATACTTTCAGTCATGTGTGTCGACAGGCCTCATCTTCAAGTCGCATCTGCTGAAGTTTGGGACACCTCCATGCTGACTTACGCACTGCGTGAAGCAGGAGCCTCTCCAAGCATACCTGCCCTCGAGAAAGCTGGGGTTTATTTGTTAGCAAGGCAGCAGGTTCGTTTAGGAGATTGGACTAGACGTTTGCCGAACACACCTGCAGGAGGCTGGGGATTCTCCAACGTAAATACGCTTTATCCAGACGTCGATGACAGCGCTGCAGTTCTGCGGGCTATTCGGCCTTACACTACCGAAGCAAATGGCTTACACGCCAACTGGCAACGAGGTTTAAACTGGGTGCTAGCGATGCGAAACGAAGATGGCGGCTGGCCTGCGTTCGAACGCGAAGGCAACCAGCTGCCAGCCAGCTTCTTTACTTTTGAAGGCTCCTCTGACATTTCTACCGATCCTTCTACTGTCGACTTAACCGGCCGTGTACTTGGTTTTTTAGGGGATGAGCTGGACATGACAATTGGCCATCGCTGGCTGGATGATAGTGTGCAATGGGTGCTCTCCCAGCAAATGAGGGATGGTAGCTGGTACGGTCGCTGGGGTATTGCCTATACGCATGGGACAGGTGCTGCAATAAAAGGAATGACAGCAGTTGGGGTGCCAGACGACCATCCCGCCATTCAGAAGGGAATCAAGTGGCTGCTATCTATTCAAAATGAAGACGGCGGCTGGGGTGAGTCCTGCTTGAGCGACAAAGTAAAGCATTATGTCCCGCTCCATGCCAGCACCCCCTCTCAAACCGCTTGGGCGCTCGACGCCTTAATCGCAGTTTATGCTAAACCCAATGCCGCAATGGAAAGAGGCGTAGAAGCATTGCTCCAATCGCTTGAGCGACGAGATTGGACCTACACCTATCCAACAGGAGCAGCTCTTCCAGGCAGCGTTTATGTTCATTATCCGAGCAACAACTATATATGGCCGCTGCTTACGCTGTCGTCGATTTTGAAGAAATACGGCACGTAATACGAATACGACTTTCAAATAAAAACAGCCGGCATAGCTGCTCGGCTGTTTTTGCGATATAAATTAAACATATTTTTGTTGAAAAGCTGCAATATTTGCGTATTCCTCGGTTAATAAACGAGAAACTCGGATGTAGATCCGCATGAGCTCGGCATAAATTTCGGCATTTTGTTTATTGGGCAAATGAAAATGCGAACCTCCTACCATATCCGCAACAACGTCCAGCGAATCCACCTCGCCCAAGCTGTATAACCCCAGAATAACCGCGCCAAGACAAGAGCTTTCAATACTCTCAGGCACATGCAATTCTTGATCAAATATGTCAGCCATCATCTGGCGCCAAAGCTCTGACCTCGCAAACCCTCCTGTTGCTTGAATTTGAGTAGGTTTGCCTGTCAATTCTTCAAGTGCCATGAGTACGCTATATAAATTATAAATGACTCCTTCTAACGCTGCGCGAACTAAATGCTCTTTCTTATGATGCAGTCCCAGCCCAAAATAAGAACCACGCGCATTCGCATCCCAAAGCGGAGCACGTTCACCTGACAAATAAGGATGGAAAATAAGACCCTCAGAACCCGGTTTCGCCTTCGCAGCGAGCTCCGTTAGCAGCTCATAGGGATCGATACCTCTTTCTTTAGCCGTAATAACTTCTTCCGTACCGATCTGATCGCGAACCCAGCGAAAAATCATTCCTCCGTTATTCACTGGTCCCCCGATAACCCAGTGCTTCTCAGTTAAAGCATAGCAAAAAATACGGCCCTTCGGATCAGTTACAGGCTTGTCCGTTACCGCTCGTATAGCACCGCTCGTACCGATTGTAACGGCAACTACGCCAGGCTTAATCGCATTGACACCCAAATTGGAGAGTACACCATCACTAGCGCCTACAATAAATGGTGTGTTTGGCTGCAAATTCATCAGCTTCGCAAACTGCTCTTCCAACCCCTCCAGCTTATACGTCGTCGGCACAAGCTCCGAAAGCCGATCTGCCGTAACGCCAGCAACACGAAGCGCTTCCTCATCCCATTGCAAATTGTTCAAATGGAACAGTCCTGTTGCTGATGCAATCGAATAATCGATGACATAACGTCCGAACAGCTTGAAGAAAACGTACTCTTTTATCGAAATAAATTTGTATGTACGATCGAATAACTCCTTATGATCATGACGCAGCCAGGTAAGCTTGGATAACGGAGACATCGGATGAATGGGAGTGCCTGTCCGCAAATAGATTTCATGGCCATTCCATTCATTTTTAATTTTATTCGTCCATTCGATACTCCGATTGTCTGCCCAAGTTATGCATCTTGATATTGGCGTCCCTTCTTGATCCACAGCAATCACGCTATGCATTGCCGAACTGAATGAAACACATAAAATATCTTCTTGCTGCACGTTGCTTTTCGCAACAGCTTGACCAATAGTGCCTAACACAGCATTAAAAATTTCATCCGGGTCCTGCTCCGCAATAGCTGGCGATGGAGAATGCAGCGGATATTCAATACCATGGCTTGCGACTATGACACCTTTGGCCGTAAAGAGTACTGCCTTCGTGCTTGTCGTTCCTATATCAACACCGATAACATATTTTGTACTCATCCTTGTACCTCCGCATACAATTGCCAAAACAACATCTGGCTTTATAATCGTTTACCCTGTAATTGCTACAATATCGTTATTACAGCAATTATTCAACCCGTTTCTATACGAATGAAATGCATGTGATCGATAGATTGAGAAGTAATACTTGTTTTATTCAGCGATTCTCTTTCGTAAAAATAGAACAAAAAAGAACCTGAATGCGAGATTACAGCACTCAGGTTCTTCTTTTCATTTCGCTTCCAGTTATGAAAACTTTAAAGTAAACCGTTAGCCTCCGCTTCCAGACGAAGACGTTTATATTTCTCTGCATATTTGCTCACGCTGTGTACGACGGTTGCATGCGACCAAGTTAGCGGCGCTACTGATAGCGGCGTTCCGTCGTAAGGATTAAGCTGCTCCGGCAGCAATCCGCTTTGCAGTGCGTGATCAGATACCCATTGCAGCGTACTGCGCGGGCTTTCCAGCTCTTGAAGCGTTTTGGCGGAATCAATCTCAAAGTTTGCTACCCATAGCGTACAAATAATCCAAGGGTTTCCTGGAACCTTGTCAATTTCACCTGTTTGCTGGAAATAATAATCGTTCGTGTAACGGGCGATGCCTCCGATATGGGTTTTGACCTGCAGCCCCTCCTTAATGGCATGCATCGTCTGCACGACACGATAATCATCAACAGGAAGCACGCCAAATTCCAGAACGCCGAACAAGCTGCTCTCGAGCGTCATATCCTTCACCCAGCGATTATCCTTCTGAATAAGTCCTCTGGCGAATCGACCGGTTTCTTCATCCCACAAATTAGTTACAATGCCATGCTTAATTGTTTCTGCTGTGCTTTTGTAAAGATCGCTGCGCTCATAATCGCCAAATAGATCTGTGAAAAACGATGCAGCCATTAAACCGCCATATACAGATGCGGCGGTATACGTCCAGATGCCGTAGCGCTCCTCCCACAAGTCATAGCTCGGTTTCGGCAGTGACAAGGAAGGCTCCATGTACGAGGTCAAAAAAGTAGCAGCCTTGCGAATCAGGTTGCTATATAAGGACTGCGGCAGCTCAATCACTTGATTCCGCGAGTAATCCTTCCACAATGCGAATAACACGAGTGCGGTTTCATCCTCTTGAATAGGCAATCTTCTGCTGCCCTGCACGATATACGGATGCCAGCTTGAGCCTACTGTTCCATCTGGATTGTATTTGTGATACAAATACCCTTCAGGCGACAATGCCTGTGCGCAAAAATGGAAAAAAGGAGCTATTACACTCTGATACCCTGCCATAGACATTGCATCTGCAATAAGAGCGCCGTCACGCGGCCACATATAGCTGTAATGGTCTCGATTGTATTGCAGGATATCCGTATCATTGGCAGCTAATATAGCGCCTCTCTCATCCACCTGTGTTCTTACGAGAAGCAAGCTTTGTTTAAACATCTTCACCACATCATGCGGCAGATCACCAAGGTCTGATTCTGCTCGGCGAAGCCAGTGCTTCCAGTAAATAACCATCCGGCTAAGCAGCTTCTCCGGATGATTCTCCTGAACATACTGGTTCAGCTCTTTGACTTCCTCAAGATTTTGGCCGATTGACATCCAATAATAAATGGTTTTTTCGCTGTTTGGAGCAACGACTGTTCGGAAGCTGATCGTACTGTCAACGGAACCCTGGGCAATCGAATTGCCCATAAGCACGCCGTCCTCCGCGTCGCGCCATGTTCCTTCAGCGGACTGGAACCTCTTGATTCCTGTAGAATACTGCGTCATGCCGCCTTCATCTGAGAAACCGTTAAACATAAAGTAATTATTGCGTTTGTAGTGATACAGCGTGTGATTTTCAGGATAATAAACAGCGGTATCTCCAACCTCTGTCCCGTCGATCATCAAGTCCTGATGGAAAAACAAGCGTACTTCTTTTGTATCATTCGTTTTATTACGAATGACTACCCGTTTGATATAAATGCATTCCCGCTGATGAATCCCGTCGTTCATATAAAGCTCGATGCCTAAACCATCGTGCTTAGCCGTAATATTCGTAACCAAAGAATCCTCAATATAATCTAGATCAAACTTCCATCCCGGCTCATCCAGCCAGCTAAAGGCACCTTCTACCCATACGCCTAAGCGGCAATATTGTCCGCCTACGTGATTTAACTGCCCAACGAATGGATAATAAATATCCCGAATAAAACAATGTTGATCCAAATTAAGGAGCATCTTACCGTTGCCGATTACAAGATGACGGGCCATGATTCTTCGTTCTCCTTTCGATGCGCTAAAAGTTGTGAGTAAACGGATATATAGGCTTTGGCAGACCGATTCCAGCTGTAATCCTCGTTGCTGCCATTACTCACGATTTGCTTCCAGACTTCCTGATTACGATAAAGAGCCAGCGCTCTGCGCACGGTATTCATATAGTCGTGCGCATTGTAATTCGTAAAGCTGAAGCCGTTACCTTCGCCAGTATATTCGTTATAGGCTTGTACCGTGTCCTTTAGTCCTCCTGTCTCGCGGACAATCGGGACGGAACGATAGCGCAGCGCAAGAAGTTGACTCAAGCCGCATGGCTCGAATTGCGAAGGCATGGCGAACATGTCCGAGCCTGCATAAATTCGGCGCGCTAGTCTATCATCATAACCGATCCATACAGCAACCTTACCCGGATGACGAGAAGCGGCATCATTGAAAAATTGCTCATATTGCCAATCACCCGCACCTAATATTACAAATTGCACGTCTTCTTGGAGCAGTTCTTCAAATGTTGCCGTGATTAAATCAAAGCCCTTTTGCTCCACCAATCTTGAAACGATACCGATAAGCGGTATATCTTCGGACTGATGGAGCCCTAGCTCACGCTGGAGCTCCACTTTATTTTTTCTTTTGCGATTCAAGGCATTTCGGAAAGGAATGGCAATAGCTTCGTCATTCATCGGATCAAACAGCTCATCATCAATGCCATTCACAATCCCGATTAAATCGCCTGAACGATACCGGAGCAGAGAATCCAGCCTCTCGCCGAAATAATCGGTTTGAATTTCTTGAGCATACGTACCGCTCACAGTCGTCAGCTTGTCGGCATACACGAGGCCGCCTTTCATACAGCTGCCTGCTCCATGAAATTCCAAGCTGTCCTCCAGAAACATATCATCACCGGCTCCAAGCAAATCCTTCAGGAGATCAATTCCAAATAAACCTTGATATTTTAAGTTGTGAATCGTAAATACGGATTTGGTATACGCCCAAGCCGGATCATAATAATATCTTGTCTTTAGGAGAAACGGAATGAGTCCCGTTTGCCAATCGTGGCAATGAACGATATCTGGATGGAATTCCATATACCGTACCGCTTCCATCACAGCAAAGCAGAAGAATACAAACCTTTCCGCATCATCCCCGTAACCATAAAGCCCATCTCTTTTAAAATAAAACTCGTTATCGATTAAATAATAAGTAATGCCGTCAAACTCCGCTCTAAGCAAACCGCAATATTGATTGCGCCAGCCAAATGAGACGTTAAAATGAGTAACAAGCTCAAACTGCCCGATAAGTGTAGCAGGAATTTGTGCATATTTCGGCAATACGACTCTGGTATCAACGCCCCGCTTATTCAGCGCCTTGGGGAGCGCCCCTGCAACGTCGGCGAGACCGCCAGTCTTCGCAAGCGGTACAGCTTCTGAGGTTGCGAACAAAATGTTCATAGGATTCTCCTTTCTCATGGACGCCGCATCAGCAATGCATGAACCCAACTGGAATCTGATTTTATTTTCCGATCGTGGTAAATTGCATTTTTTCGCGGCAAATAAAAGCTTGAATAGGATGACCGTAACGATTGCTTATGTTAAATTATTTTCCGTTTTCCTGCTAAGAATGGCGAGCTTACTGCTCCCCTAATATCACGATCCGCTTCAACGCGAACGTCTTTGTCCAAAATACTGTGCTGTAAAAAGCTATTTTCTCCGATAACGCCATTTTGCATAACGATGCTATTGCTTACGATAGCGCCCTTCTGAACATGTACGCCGCGGAAAATAATGCTGTTCACTACGGTACCTTCAATGCGGCAGCCGTTAGCAATTAACGAATTCGTAACTTTGGAATTACCCAAATACCGGGCAGGCGGCTCATCCTTAACCTTCGTAAATATGGAACCCGGCTGATAAAATAGTTCCTTCCAAACATCCGGATCTAATAAATTCATATTATTGCGATAATAGCTGCTGAGCGTATTAACTACACCCAAATATCCCTCATACATATACCCATATACATTAAGCTGATTCAGCCTAGAGAATATCGCGTGGCGAACCAGATGATCCTGGCCTTGAGCAAGCGAGGTCTCTACTAGTTCCATCAGCAGCTCCTTGCGCATAACGTACATTTCCATAGAATTGATGTCACTAGACATCCGGCCATAGTGATCTTGAATGGCAGTGATTCTGCCTTCGTCATTCAACTTCACTTTACGAGCTTTGCCCATTAATATATCAGCCTGCTGCTTGCACACAACGGTGATGTCAGCTTCCCGCTCCAAATGAAAATCGATAACCTTCTCGAAATCGATATTGCAAACCATGTGGCTGCGTGTAATGACAACATAGTCGAGTGATGACCGATTAAAATAATCACGCTGTTGATAGAAATGGTACAAATCTCCACGGCTAATTTCTTGAATGTCGTCAGTTGCTGGCGGGAGCACAAATAATCCGCTTTGACGATGCTGCAAATCCCAATGTTTTCCTGAACCCAAATGATCCATAAGTGAGCGGTATTTCGTATGCGCAAAAACGGCAACCTTGGAGATTCCGGAGTTAACCATGCTCGACAGTACAAAATCAATCAATCGATATCTCGCGCCAAAGGGGACAGTAGCAAGGCAGCGGCTTTGTGTTAAATGCTCCAGCTCGTCAGTTTCATGAATTAAATTGATGACGCCCATGACTTTATGCTTCATGAGTGCTCCACCTCCTGCAGCAAATGTTCGTTCGTCACATATTGATCCACTGCTATAACGGTAATGGCATCATCATCTGGGCTTCCAATCGTTACACCCGCTTGAATGACGGCTCCTTCGCCAATAATCGCTCTATAAATGCGTGCGCCTTCACCTATTCTTACATTAGGCATGACGACTGATTCCGTAATGACTGTGTTTTTGGCTGCTTTAACGCCGTAGAACAATACCGAGCGATCAACAACCCCTTCAATCATGCACCCTTCTGTTATTAAAGAAGAAGAAACCTGTGCACCTGCGCCAATATGTTGTGCTGGCTGATTTGGACTTACCGAATAAATGCGCCAATCGGCATCGGCAAGCTCAAGCGGAGGCTCATCAGCAAGTAAATCCATATTCGCTTCCCATAAACTCTCGATTGTACCAACATCTTTCCAATAGCCCTTGAACGGATATGAATGCAGCCGTTTCCCGTCTCTCATCATAGCTGGAATAAGATCCTTGCCAAAATCGTGACTGGAGCTGCGGCTTGCTTCGTCATATATCAAATACTTTTGGAGCTCGGACCATGTGAAAATATATACGCCCATGGAAGCGATGTTGCTAGTCGGGTTTTTCGGTTTTTCCTCAAAAGCCGTAATTCGATCCTCATCATCGATGTGCATAACACCAAAACGGCTTGCTTCTTTCCAATCTACCTCTATCCCGGCAATCGTCACGTCTGCTCCTGAACGCTTATGATGCTGGAGCATTAAATCATAATCCATTTTGTAAATGTGGTCTCCTGAAATGATAAGTACATACTCAGGATTGTAAGGTTCAATAAAGGACATATTTTGATAAATTGCATTTGCCGTGCCTTTATACCATACGCCGCCTTTTTGTTTCATAAATGGCGGCAAAATGGTCATGCCGCCATCGCGGCGGTCAAGTCCCCATGGACTGCCAATACCAAGATAACGATTGAGCTCCAGCGGTTGATATTGCGTTAGTACGCCCACAGTGTCAATTCCTGAGTGTGCGCAATTGCTTAACGTAAAATCAATTATTCTGTATTTACCGCCAAAATAGACTGCAGGCTTAGCTAAATCCTTTGTTAGCACGCCCAGCCTTTTCCCTTCGCCTCCTGCAAGCAGCATAGCGATCATTTCTTTTCGGCCCATGGACACCAACTCCCTCTCAAATTGTGTTCCCCGGATCTAAGCTGAAGATCTGGAATGTCAGGGGGGGTAAGTGAAGCGTAATGCTTTGATTGTGACCGTGCCAAGCGACGTTTTCACTGGTGTAGCCTTGTTGTGCCTGTGTTACCGTTCCGCCATATGGCTTCTCATTGCTATTTATTAAAGAGCTGTAGAAACCTGGCTCTGGAACACCAATACGGAACTGTTTATAATCGTTCCTAGAAAAATTAGCAATAACAACGGAGAAATCAATATTTCCGCGGCGGATAAAGGATATGACAGATTGTGCTGCATTATGAACATCAATCCATTCGAAGCAATCCGCCTGGCTGTCTCTCTCCCATAATGAAGGCTGATCAGTATAGATATGATTAAGAGCTTTCACATAATGGTGCATGCTGCGATGCAGATCATATTCGAGCAGCATCCAATCCAGCATATCGGCGTCCTTCCATTCATCGAACTGCCCCCATTCACTGCCCATAAACAACAGCTTTTTACCAGGATGCGTAATCCAATAGCCGTAGAACAAACGTAATTGTGCGAATTTCTCTTCGTAGCTTCCAGGCATTTTGTTTAGCAGAGAACGTTTGCCGTGAACAACTTCGTCGTGCGATAGAGGCAATACATAGTTTTCCGAAAAAGCATAAAGGAGTGAAAATGTAATGAGATGGTGATGATGCGAACGTTCAGCCGGATCCAGTGCCATATAACGCAGCATATCGTTCATCCAGCCCATATTCCATTTAAAATTAAATCCGAGGCCGCCTTTGTAGGTTGGTGATGTAACAGCTGGCCATGCGGAAGAATCTTCTGCGAGCATCAAAGTATCGGGGTAATAATGAAACACAGTTTCATTAAGCTTCTTAAGGAAGCGGAGAGCATCTAGGTTGTCTGGGCCGCCTAGGTAGTTGTATGTATGCATTTCCGGCGGTTTGTCCATGTGTAAATTGATCATGCTAGCGACAGCATCAACACGCAACCCATCAATGTGAAATAAGTCCATCCAGTAAATGGCATTTGAAATAAGAAAGCTGACAACTTCTTTTTTCTCGAAATCGAAGGCAAGCGTCCCCCAGAGCGGCTTCTCCGCTCGATTGGGATCTGCTCCTTCAAAAATAGGTGTACCGTCAAAAAGTCGCAACCCATGATCATCTTTGCAGAAATGACCGGGAACCCAATCCAAAATAACACCGAGTCCATGTTGATGGCATTTATCTACAAATCGCATCAGCTGCTTCGGAGATCCGTATCGACTCGTCGCTGCATAAAAGCCCGTAATCTGATAGCCCCAAGATTGATCTAGAGGATGCTCAGACAGCGGCATAAGCTCGATATGCGTATAACCCATTTCAGCTGTATACGGGATCAAGTCATCTGCTAATTCCTCGTACGTGTAATAATCCTCTTTGCCTTTAATTTTCCACGAACCTGCATGCACCTCATAAATGAGCAGCGGATTCGTGTATGGAGGAAGCTCGCGCTTCTTCTCCTGCCACTTTGCATCATCCCATTTGTAGCCGTCTAAATCCGATACAATGGATGCCGTTCCTGGCCGCCGCTCTGCAAAAAAAGCGTACGGATCAGCTTTTCTAATGATTTTGCCTTCTATGGTTACAATCTCATACTTGTATAATTCGCCTTCACCAATGCCAGGGACAAACAAGCTGTAAACGCCAGTCGTTCCGATTCTTGCCATTGCATGACGATTGCCAATCCATTTATTGAATTTGCCAATAACCCGAACCTCAGCTGCGTTTGGTGCCCAAACCGTAAATCGAACACCTTTTTTACCATCCAATTGAACACGGTGCGCACCCATAAAACGGTAGCTGTGATAAGAACTTCCTTCGTTGAATAAATAGAGATCCTTCATGGATAATCCGATAGGCGCCGTTTGAACCATTCTTGGTTTCACCCCCTGTTGGATGATTAATTACAAGTACTTTAATCATCTAAACACGAATCACTTTATCCACATTATACATGGTTTTGAAAAAAAACACAGTCGTTTTCATAGATTTCGACAATAATAATTAATCTGTGTTAGATTACGTAACATCAATCTTTTTCAGGACTCAGCGTTCGCTGTATGTAATAATGTTTAGCACAAAAACCTTTCGTTTTTGAGAGTTGAGTACATTTAATCCATTTGCAATTTGTAACTTGTTTCACTCTGCGCGGTCTTACAATGGAAGGATCACCGTGACGCAGCAAACGTTGATGGTGCATTGCACATAAATCTTTGGCTTTGATCGGCTTCGTACAGTTTTCAATGATGCAATGGTTCATATTCTGTCTCCCCTGTGTGTTAGCCTGCTGCTCTTTTTTTCCATTGAGGCTGTCTGCTTTCATATTATCGGGAAACCGAATGAGAATAAAGCCTGCTGGCGGAGTGTTACAGGTGATTTTGATTCAACTTATGACTATTTGCACCATAAAGGTATCGTTTCAGCGATCAAGTTTAATTAATTAAACTTATGAAACACTTTTGAAACATAATACGAAATGCCAAATTCATTGACTTGTTTGTTTAGAACGACTATTTTATACTTTTATTTGATTATAGGGTCGTGGAATGGGTTTAAGAGGAGTGTTTCGTATTGTCGGTTTACAATCATATTTTTCAAATCATGAATCAGCCTATGCTGCTAATGAGTCAAAATGAAATAGAGGTGCGCATAGAGGACGCGAACCAAGCTTTCCTTAGGTTATGCGGTTATACGCTAAAAGAGCTGCAATCCAAAAAAAGCAGCTATTTGCTTCATAAATACAAGATCAACATTTCAAGGCAAGTGATGAGAAGCGAAGTTAATATTTACACCAAATCGAAACGAAAAATCTCTGTACGCATTGACCTGCAGCCTTTGCCAAGGAGCATTGATAATAAACTTCTTTATGCCTTCATTATATTCGAAGATCTATCACCATACAATTGGATTGAACAGCAAGCAGAAAGAAATAAAGTGTTGATCAGCGGAATTATTGATAGACATCATCATGTGCGTTTTCTAAGAGACAGGCTTGCTCCCTTTCAAATTGAGCCTAACCAGCAAATGCAGGACGAAACCCTGCTGCAATTTATTGCGGAAACGGATCATGGTAAAATTTTAAAAATAATACAAGAGGCTCACCTGCAAAAAAAAGAGCGGAGTATTACGATTAAGACAAGCAAGCTAAGCGGGATCGAGTTTGAGTTGTCCGTTTCGTTTACACCTATTATTGACGGATTTGGCGACGTGCTTGAGTTTGCATTCGTCATCTGGGATCTGCGTCCTGTCGATGATTGTATCGAAGCTTCGATGAAACTGCGCATATGGATGGCCAAAAGAGATATAACCGTCGGTTATCTATCCTCATCAACCGGTATTTCCATTCAAACCATTTCCAAGCTCCGCAACGGGAAAATATTGAAGCCCCAAAGACTTACAGCAGAGCTGATAGCTTCGGAGCTTCAAGTGGATGTTCATGATATTTGGTCAGAGATTAGAAAATAAGGTTATCTGATGAACGGCGTGAGCTCTCCCGTATGGAAAATATGGAGCTCATGCATCGCTCTCGTACACGCCGTGTAAAACAGCTTTCTTTCGCTTTCGCGTGAATAGATCTCATTGCTAGCATTGCTAATGACAACTGCATCAAACTCGACGCCCTTGGCTAAATAAGTAGGAATCACAATAATTCCTTTTTCAAACGTAACGGTTTCCTTTTCTACAAGGCGGAGCTTAGGAAAGTATGGCTGCAAAGACGCATGCATGCGTTTGCTTTCTTCCGCCGTTTTACATATGACCGCAATCGATTGATAACCGCCCAGCAGCAGCTGATTCATTCGTTCCTGCATTCCCTCTATGAGCTGCATTTCGCTATCTGCTTTAGTGATTGTTGGTTCAGCGCCATCTCGGTTGAAGGCCTCAATTTGATCACCGCCTTCAATCATCCGACTCGTGAATGACACAATCGGCTTCGTCGAGCGATAGCTTCTTGTTAAAATGATCTTCTCTGTCTCCTCCTCGCTATACAGCTCTGATAACGGCTCGAAGCCATTACCTGTTACAGCGTGAGCAAATATGGACTGATTGAGATCACCCAGCACGGTCATTTTGCAGTTGGGAAAAATACGTTTTAAATAGTGATATTGAAAAGGTGAATAGTCCTGCGCTTCATCAATAAATAAATGTTTAACCAATGTATTCGTTTGAAATCCTTCAAGCTTTTCTTTTAAATATAAATACGGAGTAGCATCCTCATAATAAATCTCTTTCTGATTGAGCTTTGCAATCGTTTGCTCACTAATTTCATTCCATTTTTCAGGCAATTGATGATCGCTGTTTTTAAATCGCTCCAACATATTCGCATTATCCTCGAATAGTCTCTTATAAATCGCCGGCACATCCAAAAACAATAATTGCTTCACTCGTCTGCGCAGCTTCTTGAATTTTTTCTGCACAACCATCGCGGCTAAATAATCACGTTCAGCGTCAAAATCGTCAAATGTGTTTCCTGCAAAATGTTTTTTCCGTTCCAGATCTTCAAACGCCTTCGCATACGCCTCTTGATCCAGAAGCTCGATCTGTTCCTGAACCCAGTCCTGATCCCGTTCCTCGCGGCTTAACCGCGTCAGCTCTTTCAGTATCCATTCCGCCGTAAGGCGTATCCGGTTTCCAATGGAAGACGAACGCTCCAAACTGTAAAATTGCTCCGAAATTGCTGCTGCAGAAATCAATTTTCGTCCCATAAACGTAATTGCTTTAAAAGCTAGCCCCTCTTGACCAAGCTCGGCTGCATAGTGATCAATCAAATGCATGAACGAATTGCTTGATTTATAAGTAATTCCAGCTATTCTCGCATCATAGCCTTGTTCATTAACCGCTGCGAGCGTATATTCCATTTGTGAGAATGGGTCCTCTAGGGCAAACGTTTGTCCTAGCCTGTGCTCGAGATATTGCTGATAGGTCGTTTGCTGCATATTTTGCTCGCCAAGCTCGGGCAATACGGTCGCCACATAACTGTTGAACATTGGGTTTGGTGAGAATAAAACGATTTGGTTCGCATTTAACCAGCCGCGATACCGATAAAGCAAATAGGCCACTCGTTGAAGCGCGGCTGACGTTTTTCCGCTGCCCGCAGCTCCTTGAACGATAAGAAGCCTTGCGCGCTCGTTGCGAATGATGCGATTTTGCTCGCGTTGAATCGTTGCTACAATGCTTTTCATTTGGGCATCTGACTGCTTGCCTAACACTTCCTGAAGCAGCTCATCCCCGATTGTGACACCTGTGTCGAACATACTGCGAATTTCAGCATCACGTATAATAAATTGACGCTTAAGCGACATTTCGCCCTCAATCGAGCCGCTTGGCGTTTCGTACTGCACAGGACCCGGGCCATAATCGTAATAAAGACTCGACACGGGAGCACGCCAGTCATAGATAAGGTATTCATATCCGCTTTCATCCAGCAAGGAGCCTACACCTAAATAAATCGGCTCTGATTTGGACTGCCCCTCCTCCTGAAGATCAATTCGACCGAAGTATGGAGAATGCTCAAGCTTATAAAGTGTTTTAAGCTGTTCCTCAGCATGGCGATGGCTTCTTTCACGCTCTGAGAGTACCTCTGCTTGCTGCTTCATGCTGGCATGCGACTCTGCTGATTCCGCCGCATCTTCAAAATTTAGTGTTACATCATCCCAAAAATTACGTCGAAAATCAACGATATCCTCGCGTATGCCGCCAAGCTGATTGTTGAATTGTTCTATCCGAGTGCGGATGAGATCCGTCACGTCAATGACACGCTGCTGCTCTTGTTCCAATTGTTCGTTAGAATTAGTCACTTTACCACTCCTTAACTATTAGTAAGGTTAACCAAGTCTTTGGCATACCATGTTTTAAAACGTAACATCCATTTTACCATCTTCTGCCGCCTAAATGAAACAACAATCAAAAGTTATTGCTCCGCTCCTAAGAAGCGTTTATAATGACAAAGGCAGAAAAACAACTCAGAAGTCTTATCAGTCAAGCAATTCGCGGTTCGAAAACTCCCGCGTTATCAAAACTAGGAGGTAACAAGCAACATGTTTAATTTATGGTTTGGCGCGATCTTCATGCTCGTGCATTTTTCGTTATTTCTTCTTTCGTATCGTTTTTTTGGCCGGGTAGGCATTTACGCTTGGATAGGAATGGCTACCGTGTTAGCCAACATTCAAGTCGTCAAAACAATCGATATCCATGCCTTCGGCATGATTATTGCTATAACGCTTGGCAATACGATGTACGGAACTATCTACTTGGCGTCAGATCTTCTTAATGAAAAGTATGGCGAAAAAGCGGCCAAAAGAGCCGTTTGGTTCGGATTCTTCACGCTTATTACTTCGACCATTATTATGCAGATGGCGCTTCTTTTTAATCCGTTAAATGAAGAATTTCCTCTGCAGGTTCAAGGTGCTATGGAAACGTTATTCGGACTAATGCCAAGAATTGCACTAGCAAGCTTATGCGCATATTTTGTGAGCCAATTTTTGGACGTCAAAATTTACTCCACTTTAAAACGTTTATGTCCGGCTCCAAATCAGCTCTGGATTCGTAATAATGGGAGTACTATGGTAAGTCAGCTAGTCGATACGTTCATATTTTGCACCATTGCTTTTGCAGGCGCACCAGGCTATAGCAGCAAGCTTTGGCTCTCTATTTTCTTATCGACTTATGTCATCAAATTTATCGTATCCCTTTGTTCGACACCATTCTTATATGCTGCAAGAAACTTTACCTTTAAAGAAGAAAAGGAAAGTCTTCCGGGCTGATGCCATCTGGACAAGCTCGTAACTTATGATTCATATAAGGTTGTAAAAGCGGGATGCCAACTGCCAGGCATCCCGCTTTCCTATTTGCTCACTATGATGTAAACCCAATATCGTCAATCATTACTTTTCCTGGTCCACTTACAAAACGAAACGTAATTCGGCTAATCTCATCCGCTTTTATCGCTAATTCGTCTGAGCTGAACAGCTCAAGCGGCAGCGTGTAGGTTTGAAATATGGGCTCCGAAGATTCTTTATATTTCTCATCCTTAATTCGCTCCTCCAGCCAAGGAAAAGCCATAAAGGCAGTATACGTTGGCGGCGCCACAGGCATCACTTTATCTAAGCCTAGCTCTATACTCTCGCCTTCAGTCGTCGTAAGCTCAATCTCTATGACCGGCAGCGGCGGCGGTTCAGAGAGTTCTAATTCGTTATGAGCAGCATCCGCTTTGTCTTTATCCTCTACAGCGATCAAATCACGTTCAAGATTTGCCATCGAAAATACAAGATTGCCCTCCGTTATTTCTGCGGCTTGATCAATCGTTTTTGGCGATAATTCCAAAGCATATTCCGCCCCAGGCTCCGACCATTCCAGCTCGATTCCTTTTGTACCTTTGTTTTTGCCATCGCGGTCTTCAGCTGATGCGATGCTCCAATCGATCATTCCAGCAACACTCGCCTTGCCGCCATTCTTCAGCGCTGTTTTTTGCTTGCCATCATCATACCTAGCAATCTCTGTAAAATCGGACGATTCAAACCGATTGGTATACGCTGTATTTGGGAGCCAATCAAGTCCAGACCGATAATCTTCAAAAAGCTGCTTATAGCTGTTTTCTCCTAGCAAAGTAGCTTGCAAAAATGCGGATACATACACTTTGGAAACTTGACGCTGGTCCTCAGCCGCAAGCAGCTCCTTACGACTCAAAAACAGGCCTCCCGGCGGACGCTCATCCATTCTCCCCCAGTCAGAATTAAATTGACTGTGATTAGCATCCGCGATATAAAGAGCTGCCTTAAACTTATCTGTTGACTCTTGGAACTTCGTTCTGCTGTACTGTCGATCACCGTAAAAATTGTTTACATCCGCATCTCGCGCCCCTTGAAGCGTCAAGTAATTTACATCGGTCAGCTGAGCCGATTTATTATCGACTTGCTTATCTGTTGGTGCGATTGCCACAACAGACTCGATTACAACATCATTTAAACTCTCTAATGTTTTGTCGTCTTTAAACCAGCGATCCGCATCAGAAGCCATAGCTACTGCTTGGCCCCCGCGGGAATGACCAATTAATGCAACCCTGCTTAAGTCAACTTTTCCGGTAAAAGGATTGCCGACTTCTTCGTTCAACTGTTTAATTTGCTGCAAATGCTTAAGAAGTACCCAAGCGCGTACTTTCATATCATTATTAGGTATACCAGACCAAACGGAATAGTTTAAAAAATTCTCATCTACTGAAATGGCTATTATGCCTTGGCTAGCAAGCAGCTCCCCCAAATAGCCATAACCCCCATCAGAGAAATCCTCCATCAAATGATTGCCATGTACGATAAGTGCAATTGGATATGGTCCTTCACCCTCCGGCATCCAGACACGCCCATTTAAAGGCAGAGCATGCTCGTCAAATCCCCAAAATTTTGTTTTCAGTTTTGACCATTCTGTAATATAAGCTGAAGCATCAACTGCCGTAGATCGAACATCAACCTCTTTGCCAAAAATGACTCTATGCTTATCCAGCCCGCTTCCATAAGTGAAAGCCTGAAATGCAAACTTCCCATTCTCAGCTGGATCAGGCGCATTTATTGTATTGCGAATGGAATCGCTGTCCAGCGCGACGTCAGCCGTTTGAGACATAGCTGCAGTTCCTGGCCAATAAACAAACAGATAGCTGATCGCTGCAACAGAAGCTGCTCCCACCATAATCAAAAATTTGCTCCGTCGCTTTATTTTTAACTTTAAGAGGATACCGAGCAAACAGCCCGCAGCAGCCCCTAGTATGGTAAAAGCTAACGCAATGATAATCGACATGAGTATGCCAAGCTCTGCATAATACAAAATCAGATAAGCCTCTATCGAAGCGTATGTCCATACAGCCGCAAGTCTGCGCGGTATTGGTAAATACAACATTGAATATATTAATGATAGCAAGTTCGCTGCTAGACTCATAGCAACGATATTCAAAATTAAAAAAAGTAAAATATCAATTGTCGTACCAAGTCCAGTCGGCATGCCAAGCGCGGCTGCCGTCATCGCTAGTGACGCAAATAGAGCTGTGCTTCCTGTAGCAATTCTCGCTATATAATGATCTCGTTCATTTCTAAGCTCGAATCGTTTTTTTAACCAAGCCATTATTTTTTTCCATCTTTTTGGCTCAGGAGGCTGCTGCAGCTGAAACTGCGGCTCTTGCAATACTAATTCCATAAATCCCCCTCAACAGTAATCCAGTTTCGGCTATTACGCTTCTCGATATGGACAGGCACTCCAAAAAAATCACTCATAAGTGCGGATGTCAGCACCTCAGAAGTGTCATTTGCTGCAAACACCTTCCCCTTCTTAATTAAAAGCGTTTTTGCAAAGCAAGGCAATATCTCTTCCACGTGATGGGTCACGTAAATAATGGTAGGAGCATTCTGCTCGCCTGCCACAGCAGCTATCATTTGAAGCAGCTGCTCGCGTGCAAATACATCAAGGCCTGTACACGGCTCATCCAGTATTAACAGCTTCGGAGAAGCCATCAGCGCCCTTGCGATCAACACTCGCTGCTTCTCTCCCTGTGACAGCGTGTTGTATGTTCGCTCCATTAAAGCTGTACAGCCAAGTGTTCTCATTAATTCTTCTGCTTGGATCATGTCAGCAGAATCGGTTTGATCATATAGTCCAATGGTTGCAAATTTGCCGCTAAGAACAATTTTCAGAGCAGTCTCAGAGCCATATAGCTTTTGCTGCAATGAAGTACTAACCCAACCAATGCTTTTTCTCAGCTCGCGTAAATCAAATTCACCGAATTTTTTCCCAAGTACCGCCATACTGCCATCAGATGGCCAAATGTAGCCGTTAATCATATTCAGCAATGTTGTTTTGCCAGATCCGTTTAGTCCAAGCAAACACCAATGCTCTCCTTCGTTTACTTTCCAGCTTATTTGTTCCAAAATTTTATTGTTATTTTGTTCCCACGAAACGTTATGAATGTCAATGATCACGATTAACTCTCCCGTCTGTTGACTTTTAAGTATGCTATAAATTTGACTTGGCATATAATATCGACCATTATAATAATACAACGATTTTCGCTTATGTCGAAACCGTTCCAGCTAATAATCACATATATATAATTGTTATATCAGGAGTGATCTGCGTATGAAAACGAATCAACTAAAGCAATGGGCTCATTTTTTTCTGACTTATAAATTTGCGCTCGATGCTGTAGAAACAAAACTTAACATTCTAAATGAAGAATTTCAATTTATTCATGATTACAATCCGATCGAGCATATGAAGACCAGAATCAAAGCGCCAGAGAGCGTCATGCAGAAGCTTCAGCGCAAAGGGCTCCCTATTACTCTTGAGGATGCCAAAGAGCATATTCGGGATATTGCTGGTGTGCGCGTAATCTGTTCCTTCTCTACCGATATTTATCAAATCGTCGACATGATTAGCAAGCAAAGCGACGTGCGCGTCGTTGAGCTCAAGGATTATGTCATCAACCCGAAGCCAAATGGTTATCAGAGCATTCATTTGCTTATTGAGATACCGGTCTTCCTTACCGATCGAACTGAAAATGTGCTTGTAGAAATTCAAATTCGAACGATTGCCATGGATTTCTGGGCAAGTCTCGAGCATAAGATCTATTATAAATTCAATGAGCAAATTCCGCTACATATACAACAGCAGCTCAAAGGCTCTGCCGATATGATTCATCTCCTGGATCGGGAGATGCTTGCTTTGAATGTGGAAGTACAAAAGCACCGTGAGCAAGCTCTAAAATAAAAAAAGCTCCATCCCGATTTGAAGTGCACCCCTTAGAATAGACATTGGAAAAACCCCTAGGTTATTCCGATGAAATTCTAGGGGGTGCATTTTTGTGGCGGTTAAAGGGCAAAAGTTTAAGCATTATGAAGATACAACGAAAGTGGAGGCAATCCGCTTACATGTTGGCAATCCGCTTACATGTT